>JAGVGH010000294.1 GCA_020057225.1 Desulfobacterales bacterium
ACATCTGGATTCCCGCCTGCGCGGGAATGACGCACAGGCGCAAGTTCCGCTACAGGCGGAAACGGTATCCCTATTTTGCAATTACCTCTATGGATAAGCACTTAGGAAAGCGCCATAACAGGCCGGACGGATTCATCCGCCGCGCCCGCATTTCCCTCTGGCCTTTTTTCCCGGCCTTGGCTAAAATTCCCCTATGAAATCCGTCCTGGTTTTTTTTCTCGCGGTGTTTCTCTGCTTTGAAGGTTCCCGTCTCCTGCGCCGGGCGCGCCCGCGCTCCGCGGGACTCACCGGAGTGGAATTCCTTTTTCTGGGAATTCTTCTGGGGCCGGAATTTTTGAATGTTCTCGACCCCGCCACCCAGCGGAACCTTGCCCCCGCAGGCTCCATGATTTTGGGTGTCATCGGCCTTATTTTCGGTTTCCAGTTTGAAATCAAAACGCTCCGGCGTTTTCCCCCCTCCTGGCCTTTTGCGGCGGCCACAGGCGCCCTTGCCGTGGTTCTTTTCACCGGCCCGTGCGCCTTCCTGGCCCTGCGCTCCCTTGCCGGGCTTGACACTTCCTCCGCCCTTGTTCACGCCGCGTGCCTTGCGGCCCTTGCCATTCCCTCCTCCCAGGCGGGGCTCGTCCTTGCGGCCCGCTTTGCCCCGGAAAGGCTCCGTGAAACCGCGGGGCTTCTGCGCTACATCGCAAGCCTGGACGGCGCCTTCGCCCTCCTGCTCTACATGGCGGCCCTTGCGCTCAATCCAGCCCCTGCCGCGACCGCCAGGGCGTTTCCGGAGTTTTCCGCCATTCTTGCCTCGTTGTTCATGCTGTTTCTCCTGCTCCTGCATCAGCGCCGGGCAAGGGAAGACATCGGGCTTCTGGCGGCGGGAATGGTTCTTTTCTCCTCCGGCGCGGCGGCGGCGCGCGGTTTTTCCCCTTTGGTTTCCGCGTTTCTCCTGGGCGCAATGGTGGTCAACACAAGCAGGGAAAAGGAGCGCGTGTACCAGGTGCTGGCTTTGCTTGAAAAACCCATGTACCTTTTCCTTCTCCTTTTCCTGGGCGCGAAATGGCGTTTGGATTCCCGGGCCATCATTCCGGCGGCGCTGGCTTTCTGGGCCTGCCGGAGTTTTGCCAGGCTCTCCGGAGGATGGCTTTTGACCCGGCTTTCCGGCCTTCGCGCCCAGCCCAAAAGCATCGGCCTGGGACTCATGGAGCACGGCGGAATCGCCTTTGCCATTCTTCATGAATATCCGGCAATCCTTCCCGGCTCCCCGGCCACCTTCGCCGCCTCCGCGGTCCTGGCCGCCCTGGCCCTGGCCGCCGCCGCAAGCCCCTTTCTGCTCGCGCGGCTTTTCAAGGGGGAAACCGCATGAAACAGGCGCCCCATGCCTTAAGAAGCCACATGCTCCATCTTTTGGCCGGGCTTTTTGTGCTGGCCTCCGCGGCGGTGGCCCTGGGACAGCGTCCCGCCACCGCCTTTGCCGCCGGGGGGCGCGTGAGCCTTTCCCTGGGTTTTCTTCTTGTCTTCGCCTACACGGCCTCCCAGTTGGCCGCCGGGGCGCGGCTGCCCAAAATCACCGGATACCTGCTCGCGGGCGCCCTTGCCGGGCCTTTCCTCCTTGGCTTTGTTCCCCGTCCCGTGCTTTTAAGCCTGCGGTTTATGGACGATTTGGCGTTTGGCGTCATCGCCCTGGCCGCGGGCGGAGAAATCCATCTTGCCGCGCTCCGCCAAAGGCGCCGGGCTGTGTTGCTCAACATGGCCTTCCAGCCCCTTTTGGTTTTTTCCGCCGTGTTTCTTGCCGTGTTTTTCCTCAAACCCTTTTTCGCGGACACCCGGGCGCTTCCCCCCGTAAAACACCTCGCGCTGTCTGTTCTGCTCGGAATCTCCGCCTGCGCGCTCTCGCCCGCCTCGGCCATCGCCATCGTGAGCGAAACCCGGGCCAAAGGCCCTTACACAGACACCCTGATGAGTGTGACAGTGGCTTTGGACGTTGTTGTCATTGTCCTCTTCACTGCGGCCATCACCCTTTTCAAACCCTTTCTCTCCGCGGGCGCCTTTCAGCCCGCCCGGATTCTGGGGCTGGTTTTCGCGCTTTCCGCGTCGTCGGCCCTTGGCCTTGGCCTGGGCCGCCTCATCGCCCTTTACATGGAGCGCGCGGGACACAACCTTCTTGTGTTTTTGGCCTGCTTCGCCTTTGGCACCGCCAAATGCGCCCACTGGCTTGCGGGATTCACCGCGGCCCGGTACGGGCTTACGCTTCACCTCGAACCCCTGCTCATCTGCATGGCCGCGGGCTTTTACGTCAACAACAGCGCCCAGGGCCCGCGGTTTATGGACGCGCTCTCCGGGTTTTCCCTGCCTGTGTATGTGCTTTTCTTTTCCCTGGCGGGGGCTTCCCTTGACCTGGGCGCGCTGGCCCAGTGCTGGCCCCTGGCCCTTACCCTGGCGGGCCTGCGGGTTCTTGGCCTTGCCGGGGGAGCGGGGCTTGCCGGCGCATTGGCCGGCGACCCGCCGCGCCGGCGGCGCGTGGCGTGGATGGGCTATGTGAGCCAGGCCGGTGTCTCCATCGGCCTTGCCAAAATCGCGGAGCGGCAGTTTCCGGAACTCGGAGGAGTGCTTGTCACGGTGGTGCTGGCGATGACCGCGGTCAACCAGCTTGCGGGACCTGTTCTTTTCAAGTCCGCGCTGGCGCGCCTGGGAGAGGCGGGGGGGAAACCTTGAGGGCTATTCGGCGCTGAGGCTTCCGAAGTCCAGCAGAGGGGCCACCATGTAGATTCCCTGGGCTTTTCTCCCGGCGCAGAGGGATTTGAGAAAGGCCACGGCCTGGTCGAGGGTCTCTTTGTCGGCGATTGCGGTGAGCAGAGTGCGGTTGTAGGAGCCGCCGCCGGAAACAAGACTCCGGAACCCGGCGAAAATGGGGATGGTGTCCGAGATAAGTCTTAAAAGGCCCGTGCTTTCAACGACAGTGCCTCCGGTCACGCCAATGTCCAGCCAGCCGGTGACCAGGTCTTTCAAGAGATGCTCGTCGTTGACAACGGTGATGAGAAGATACATGGAATTTCCGCCCGCGGTTGCCGCCCGCGCGAAAGGCCGGGATCAGTGGAACGCCATTTGCTCTTCAATGGACCTGATTGTTTCCAGAAGCGCGGAAGGGTTCCGTGTCTCCCGGACAGCCGCCATAAACCCGGGATTGGCGCACAGGCGGGCAAGGGCCGCAAGGATTTGAATATGCCGGTTCTTGAGTCCGGCGGGGCAGACGACAGCCAGAAGAACAAAGACCGGGCAGGCGTCCAGCGCGCCGAAATCCAGCGGAACCTTGGGACGGACGACAGCCGCCGCGGGACGGGAAAGCCCCGGGAAAGCGGCGTGGGGAATGGCCACGCCGCAGCCGATGCCTGTGGACATGACGGCCTCACGGGCCAGGAGACCCGCGAGCAGGGTTTCCTTGTTTATTCCAAGCCCCAGGGAATGCAGAACCCCTGCCACGCAGTCCATGGCCTCGGCCTTGTCCCCGAGGGCCACGTCCAGATGAATGGCGGCTTTGTCCAGCAGCGGATAAATTTTCATAAAGACTCCCTCCGGCGCCGCGGCGGCCGGAACCGCAGGCCCGGAGGGCCTTTGTCGCGGCGTCTTGAAAGGGATACCAGCGGTGGCGCGGACGGTCAATCCTTTTCGGCCGGGGCGGGTTTGCGGAGCAGGGGCGCCGGAGCGCCTGGCCAGTGCGGCAAGGCGCGGCACTTCTCACGGAGCGCCCTGGAGGATTGGGGAGCCGCGGCGGAGGCGCCGGGAGAAAAGACGCGCTTCTGCCGGATGACGGGATCCCTTACTCCTCCCGGAGCACGATCTCCCCGGCTGTTTTCCTCCACTTGGGCGGCGCCAGGGTCTTTGTCCGGTCAAAATATCCCACCGCCAGCAGAAGTATCGCCCAGCAGCTTTCGGGAACCGCGAACTCCCGGCGCACACCGTCCTGGTCGAAGCCGTCCATGGGATGGGAGTCCAGGCCCAGCTCCGTGGCGGCCAGCATGAGGCTCATGGCGAAAAAGCCCGCGTTCTTGCAGGCGAAGGCCTGGGAATGCTCAATGCTTTGCCCGTAGAGGCTCTTGCAGGCGTTGGCGAACCAGCCGCGCCGGTCCTCGCCCATGGCGCCGGAGGCCGCCATTTCCTTGAAATTCCGCTCAAAGCCAGGGTGCCCCTCGCGCCATGCCTCCCGGTCCGCCAGCACGATGAACACCGCGGGCGCGTCGGTTATCTTGGGCTGGTCCCAGGCAAGCTTGCGGAGGGCCGCTTTGCGCTCCGGGCTTGTTACCAGGATGAGGCTCCAGGGCTGCAGGTTGAAGCCGGAAGGGGCAAGGGCGGCCAGTTCCACAAGCCGGTCGAGGGTCTCCCGGGAAACGGGCCGTCCGGGATCGAAAAAGTTAACGGCCCTGCGCGCGCGCAACGCTTCCTTTACGTCCATGGTCGGACTCCTTTGTTCTGTTTAAACCGGCAAAGCCGGAAAATTCAGGAGACAGAAGTTCGGAGTTGGAATACCAGGGAAAGCGCCCGGTTTTTTAAAAACCGGGTCTCTTTCCTTACAGCAGCCGCGGCGCGGCAAGGTTTTTGAGATAGCCCGGGGTTTCAACCCCAGGACCATGGCTCAGACATTATCCACGCAAAAAGCGCGGATAATCCGGAATAGAATCTAACCCCTGCGAGGCCGCCCGAAGACGGGCCGCCGTCTCCCTGGGGGATTTTGCGGCGCACAGGGCGCTCACCACGGCGACTCCTGCCGCGCCCAGGCGGAACAGAGCCTCCGCGTTGCGCTCTGTCACCGCCCCGATGGCCACCAGGGGCTTTTGGGTCACCTTGAAAAACTCCGCGAATCCGTCAAGGCCCAGAGGCGCTCCGGCGTCTGGTTTTGTGGCAGTGGCAAAAACAGGGCCAACTCCAAGATAGTCCACGACGGCCCCTTCGTTTTCCGCCTCCGCCGCCTGGGCAAGGGTGTCCACGGAAAGGCCCACAATGGCCTCGGGACCCATGAGCCGGCGGACATCCCTCCAGGGCATGTCGCTTTGGCCCACATGAACGCCGGCCGCGCCCGAGGCCAGGGCGATGTCCACCCGGTCATTGATGACAAGGGGAACCCCCATGGGATCCAAAAGAGCCTTGAGCCGCCCCGCAAGCTTCAGAAACTCCCGGGTGGACGCCTCCTTTTCACGGAGCTGCACAAGGGTTGCCCCTCCCCGCGCGGCCTCCGCCGTCACCCAGGCCAGGTCCCTTCCCCCGCAAAGCGGCCGGTCCGTTACCAGATATACCGTGGGATCAAACGCCCTTCGCATTGCCTACCCCAGGCGCGCGTGGATTTCCCGTGCTGCTTTTTCCCCTGAAAGAAGCATGCCGCCGAACACCGGACCCATGCGGTGATCGCCGTAGGCCGCGTTGGCGGCCATTCCCGCCACGTAGAGGCCCGGGAATATCTCCCGGGTGTTTTCCGGCGTGCGGGCCTCCGCCGCCTCCGCCCACATGGACTTTTCCCCTTCGATGCCGCCGCCCGGCGTGTTGAGCCGGACCCCGTTTTTCCGGACCAGGGTTTTCAGGACCTCGACATCATGCCCGGTAGCCTCGACCGCAAACCGGCTGTGAATGACCAAGGGGTCCACATGCAGGCCCGCCATCATCACCGGGGAGGAGTTGATGACAAGCCCCGCCACCCGGGTTTGCCCGCCGGTTTCCCGGACCACCACGTCCTCGACGCTCACGCAGTTGAAAATCCGCGCTCCCGCCAGGGCCGCCTTGGACGCCAAGGTGCTCGTGGCCGCCACGGCGTCCGCCGTGTAGATATTTTCGCCGTATTTGGAAAGCGGCACGCCCACATCCTCCAGAAGGTGGCGGCTCTCCTCCTGGACAACAATAATATTATAACACATGCCGCCGCCCCACATGCCGCCGCCCACCGAGAGCTTGCGCTCGAACAGGGCTGTTTTCCGGCCCCAGGAGGCGAGAAACCGGGCGGCCGTGAGCCCGGCGGGGCCGCCGCCCACAATGGCAACGTCCAGGTCCAGGCTGTCCTTGAATTTGGCGAAATATCCGCTGACAATGGCCTCGGTGATGAGCCTTTCATTCAATTCCATGTGGCGTTTCCTTGGATAGTTTTTTTCATTCGTCCTTTACGATTCAAGGCGTCCCGCGGCAGCTTAACAGCCGCGCGGAACCGGCTTCCGCCGGGGCACAGGCTCTGCCCGCCAACCGGGCAGCCAAAACCACACAGTATGGAATTCCGGCAAATGTTGCAAAACCGTTAAAACCTTTTTATAGAAACACGGGCCGCGCCAGGGATCCCGCGCAAAAGAGGCTCTTCGGCAAAGGAGACGCCTCACTTCGCCTTGCCGCGTTTCTCCATGCGGCGCCGGGCGTGCTCCTCGCCGACCTGCATGTCCCCGTGCCTGAACATGACGCCTTTCAGCCATTCACAGCCAAGCCGCAGGAGCGCCACGTCGTCCCGCCGGACCTCTTCCGCCTTCTCGGGCGGCAGGGGAAACACCTCGAGGAAGGAACTCTCGAACACGAACCTCCGGAAATGGTCGAGGTTGTAGGAGGCCATGTAGAACATGGCTTTGGCTTTTTCGGAGAATTTGACGTTGGGAGGGATGGAGCGTTTGCGGACAACAAGGTCATACCATGGGGCGTTGATCTGATCGTACTCCTTCGCGCCCTGGTCGTCCCTCCATTCCTGGATGCTCCATTCATCGGGGCAGTCGTGGCCTTTGCAGTGGGGCTCCTTGACCAGGAAAAACCACTCCTCCGACTGGTCGGCGTACTGCCTGCGCATGGTGGCGGCGCCGACAGGATAGTACCGGCAGGCCGTGGGACGGTCCGTGTAAACGAGGCACCCTTCCTCCCTGACAAAGGGGCACGACTGTTCGGGATCGTCCAGCAGGCGCAGGGTGGGCACGGGCAAATCGGTCTGAAAAAGAAGTTCGGGTTTGGTGTAGATGGCGAGGAACTCGTCGGAGGGCAGGCCGACCCGTTTTTTAAGACGGATGATGTCGTAAGGGGTGAGAACAAGGTCGAGTCCCCTGCAGCACTGGGTGTAGCAGGGAAGGTCTTTGCCGCAGCGGAAATGAATGCGGCTGTCGCGGGAAAGCTGGACAGGCTCGACGCGCGCTTTACCTTGTGTCTGGTCCATGGTGGGCGCCTCCTTTCCGGGCAGGGCGCCGGTTCCGCCAAGGCGGGGCCGGTCCGGGTCCGGGTTTGTCGTTGCCGCGCCGGAAAGGCGCATGCGGACACAAATATCAGGGTTTATTCGGGATGACAACGGAAAAGGAAGCAGCGCCCATTGGCCGCCCCGGAGAGGCGCGGGAGGCCGGAGGCCGGGTTTTTTCCCACGCTTTTTTCTACAGCGTTTGCCGGAAGAACTTTTCGGTTGGCTTGACCGTTTTGCCTGGCCCGCGGCCTGCCGTAATCCCGGCGCACGCGCCTGTGCCGGCCGCAGGGCGTTTTGAAGCGGAACAGATTTATGAAAAACGTTCCAAATCCCCCAAACAGGGGATGCGTTTTTAAAACAAAGGGCGCATGGCGGAAACCGGAAGGGGAAGGCTTCCTCTCCCCGACACCAGGCGCCGCCGCAAGGAAACATTGATTGCCGCAAAGGAGGATTATCCATGCCGGACATGTCCAACCCATTAGAAATTTTGAAAATTCTCAATAAGTCCAACTGCCGCGAGTGCGGCATGCCCACATGCATGGCTTTTGCCCTGGCGGTTTCCAAAGGGCAAAAACACCTTGGCGAATGCCCGCGTCTTCCCCCGGGGACCGCCCCCGAAGCGTCCGGTCCCGCGCCCCCGGCCCAGGGCCGCGGGGAAAACCTGGACGGTGTTGTGGGGGAGCTCAAAAGAAAAATCCGGGAGACGGACCTTGCCAAAGCGGCCCAAAGGCTGGGCGCCCGGTATGAGAGGGGCAGGCTCACGGTCAAAATGCTCGGCAAAGACGTGAGCGTTGACCAGGAAGGGAATCTGTATTCCCAAATCCACCTGCATCCCTGGGTTGCCGCGCCTTTTTTGTCCTATGTCCTGTATGGAAAAGGCCTTCCGCTCTCCGGCAACTGGATCTCCATGCGGGAGCTTCCGGGCGGCGGCCCCCGGCTCGCGCTGTTCGGGCAGAGCGAGAAGGCGCTGAAAAAGACCGCGGACGCCTGGCCGGAGTTTTTCGACGACATGGTGCAGCTGTACAGCGGCAGGAGGGCGGAAAGCCATTTCAACGCGGACATCTGCCTCGTGCTTGACCCCCTGCCCCTGGTGCCCGTTCTCATCGCCTACTGGAAACCCGAGGACGGCATCGGCTCGGAGCTCCACATGTTTTTTGACCAGACCGCGGGCGACAACATCGGCATGGACCCTTTGTACGCGCTGGCCGCCGGGCTTGCGCGGATGTTTGAAAAAATCGCGGCAAGGCACGCGGGGGGATAAACGCGGGCCGGCGGGCCTGGACCACGCCCTTCCGGAGGAGCGGCTCGGATTTGCAAGGGAAGGGGACGGGCCTGTTGTCCCGTTTTTCGGGGAGCCTTTCCGTCTTGGCCCCCGGGGGGAGAACCCCCCGCCACGCGGTGGCCGTGATTGTGTTTCATGCCAAGGCGCAATCAGACAAGGTATGCCCTCGCCCCGGTCCTCTCCCGCAGGGAGGGGGAGATTGAGCGGGAGCTTTCAGCAGGTGTTACGGATTGGACCGCATGTTGGTATCAGTGCGCGCTCCTGTGTCCGCAAAGGGAGTCTTCCGGGCAGGAATGGACGGCGTTCAAGGACTTCAGGGACGCGGGGCCTTTTTCCGGAGGGTTTGCGGCGAACGCCGGGCGGCCCGTGGCGAGGGACTTTTCAGGCCGTGTCCGGGATTTCGCGGAGGCGGGCCGCGCGCCGGCGGCGTTCCGGAGGACGCGGGGGCGTCCTTCAGCCTTTCCACGCGCGTTGGCGCCCTTCCCGGGCTGCCCGTGCTGTTCAACGACAAGGACGGGGAGTTTCCGGCCTGTTGCTCGATGCTGTTTGAAAAAAAGGCCGCGGCCTGTCTTGACATGGAGTGTCTGGCCATGGCCGGTTGGATTCCGGCGGAGCGTCTCAGGGTTTCCGGCGGGGCGCGGAACAGAGGGGAGGAGAGGGGGGATTGCGTCCGCCCCGTGTCAGGGGCAGGCGGTCTCCTCAAACCGCATCCAGTTGTACCGGTAGCACTTTCCGTCCACGCGAAGGACGGCCCAGTTCGCCTCCGCCTTCACAAGGGATGCCTTTGTGTCAAACACCCTGGGGTTGAGGTTTGCCCCGTTCACATAATGCAGGTGCGCCGCGCGCCATTTTCCGTCCTTGACGTACAAAAGCACCGGCCCTTTGGAGGTGCCCGCCTCGGTGTAGGACTGGACGCCTTTGTCCACCTCCAGCCAGTTTTTGGCCCAGGAGCCGATTCCGGCCCCCCGCGCGCGGAGCGCGCCGTCTTTAAGCTCCGTTTCCCAGACCAAGCCCTCGTAGGAGCTGCCGCCGAGAACCGGGGCCGCCGCCAGGAAAAGAACAACGCAACACGCGGAAAAGGCCGTGGCTGTTTTGCCCATGGTGCCTCCATGCCTTTTGGAACTTCAAGAAGCCATGGGGTATTATTGTCCCGCCGGGCGTCCGATGTCAACGGCTTTTGGCGTAAAAGGGCGGCGGGCAGGGGTGGGGCGGCTCACAGGCCCGAAAACAGGTCCGCCCCGGACACGCGGCCAAGCCCGGCGAAGACCTGGATGTCTCCGGGACGCCTGGGCCACGCGAACAGCGAGGCGAGGGAGGGCAGAACCTCCCGCCCGAACCGGACTCTATCCCGGGTGTCCCGCGCCGCGACAAGAACCCGGACACGGGGATGGACGCTCCGGACAGGGCCGATGTCCGCCCGCGCCCTGAAAAACGCCCCCTCCAGGGCCTTGAAGGTGCGAAGAGCGCGGTTTGCGTTGTCCGCGAGTTCCCGGGCGTTTTCGGAAATGATTTGCTCGTAGTGGTCCACCTGCCCGGCGAGCCGGGGATGGTCCGCCGGGGCGAAGTCCGGGCTTCCCGCGCGTTTCACTTCGAAAAACACGAGGGTTCCTTTTGCGTCCACCGCGGCGAGGTCGGCGTAAAAGGGCTTGAACCCCCTTCCTCCCGGCAGAAGCGGCTCGCGCTCGATGATTTGGGGCAGCCTTGCGGCAAGGATGTCGGTCTCCCTGCGCTCGGCCGGGGCGAGCCGTCCGGCCCGGGCCGTCACTTTGGGATACAGGGCGGCGAGATGCCGGAGTCCCGAGAGAAGGGCCCCTTCCTCGGCGCGGCGCTCCTCCATGCGGGTGTAGCGTTTTTCGGGATTGACGGCGAGGTCGGAGTGAACGAGGCACGCGGGCGCGCCTTTTTCCCAGCGGATCTGGGCCAGAAGGCGGCCCCGGGTGAGGACGAAAACCGCTCCGGAGCGGAAAAGGTGGATGGCCAGGGGATCGTCCGCCATGCGCCGCCACCAGGATTCCGGATTCAGGCACAGGGTGTTCAGCGCGCGGACAAGCCCGGGCGCGAGCGCCAGGGCGGCCCCTTCGGGGCGCCCGGAGGCCTGGGGGCGTTTTGCGGGAAAGCCTGCGGGTATAAAAAGCATGGGGGACTCCGTAGGCGTTAGGCTTTAGGGCCGGCTGCAAACGGCCCTTTTTTAAGGCTGCGCCATTATCCGCGCAAAAAGCGCGGATAATCCGGACATAGAAGAGGTAATCGCAAAACTCCAAGAAACGACAAATTTGAGGCAGGCCGGGTGGTTCCGCCCGAAGGGCAGGTTCACCCAACAGATATGAATCATTTAGAAATGTTGTGTGAACCCGGGCCTTGCGGCCCGGAACCACCCAACCTGCGCCTCATTTTGCAATTACCTCTGAATCTAAAGCCTATTCCCTAAAGCCTAAAGCCTGCCCCTGCCGCAGATCCTCCTGGCCCGTGGCCTCGAGAAGGCTCTGCCACAGCTTGCCGTTGGGGTCCACTTTTTTGCGTTTGCCCGCCGAGGCGTCCATGGGAACATGCACGAACTCGTCGTGCCAGTACCCGATGAGCATCCGCGTTTTGCCCGCCATTCCGGCGTGGACCGCGTTTCTTGCCAAAAAGCTGCAAAACACGTTGTCGTTGGAGTTGGCCGGCAGGCTCCGGATCATGTAGCTCGGGTCAATATATTTGACACCCGAATCCATGCCCTGGCTTTTGAGGTACTTGCCGATCTCGTCCTTAAGGAAAAGACCAATGTCGTGGAGCCGGACGTTTCCGGAGGCGTCCGTGCCCGAGGCGCCCCCGAAGAATTTCTGCCCCGCGCCCTCGGCCACCACAATCACGGCGTGCCCCCGGGTGGCCAGCCGCTCCCGGAGGGAGGCCAAAAGGCCGTTTGGCCCTTCCAGGTCAAAGTCCACCTCGGGGATGAGAACGAAATTCACGTCCTGCTGGGCAAGGGACGCGGTAACGGCGATAAATCCCGAGTACCGGCCCATGAGCTTGACCAGGCCGACGCCCAGGGGGTAGCCCAGGGCCTCGGTGTGGGCGCTGCGGATGGCGTGGGTGGCCATGTCCACCGCGGTGTCAAAGCCAAAGGACTTGGAGACGAGATAAATGTCGTTGTCAATGGTCTTGGGAATGCCGATGACGGCGGTTTTAAGCCCGCGCTCCTTGATGGCGTCGCAGATTTTCGTCGAGGCCATCAGGGTGCCGTCCCCGCCGATGGTGAAGAGTATCCCGATGTTCATCCGGTCCAGGCAGTCCACGATTTCCCCGATGTCCTGGTGCCCCCGGGACGAGCCAAGCATGGTTCCGCCCCTCCCGTGGATGTCGGCCACCTTGTCAGGGGCAAGATCCTCGAAGTCGTACCCGTATTCGGGGATAAAGCCCGCGAACCCGTGCCTGACTCCGTAGATGTTGCGGACACCGTAGGCGTAGTAGAGCTCGAGGACGATTGCCCGGATGATGTCGTTCAGTCCCGGGCACAGGCCGCCGCAGGTCACCAGGGCGCAGCGCAGTTTTTTCGGGTCAAAGTAGATGCTTTTCCGTGGCCCCGCCTTCTCGAACGAGACCGGTGTCTCCCCGGCCCGCGCGCACGCGAGAACCTTTTCGAGGCTGGTTTCGAGCAGCACCCGGTCCGAGTCGCACACGAAGCAGTTGTTGTGGGAGCATTGAATCCCCCTCCGGTAGGAGGTGGGCACCCGGGCCTCGCCCAGGGTCTCGATGGCGGTGTCGGCTTTCTCAAACATTTCCATGGCCTCTGGACGCCCGCCGTTTAAGGCGGGCGCGGTCCGCGCTGTTTCAGGGCGTGGCCGGACATCTCCTTCCGCGCGGTCCGGGGGGGAGGACGTGTCAGGCCCCGTTGGACGGGTTTCCGTTAAAGCGGACCGTGCCTTTTCCGAGAATATCGTGCAGATGCAGGACGCCCAGCACTTGGCCTTCCACGCCCGCGACCGGAAGCACGGTGATCTGATGCCGCTCCATGACATTCAGAGCGTCCGCCGCCAGCGTGTCCGCGCCGACGCTTTTGGGGTTTCCCGTGCCCGCCGAAAGGGCCGGAAGCCCGGCAAGGACGCCGCCCCGGGCCAGAAGGCGTCTCAGGTCGCCGTCGGTGACAATTCCTTTGAGCCGGTTTTCCCTGTCCACCAGAAGGGCCGCGCCCAGGGCGCTTTGGTCCATGACGCGCACCGCCTCCTCCAGGGAGGCGTCCGCGGGAACCAGGGGCGCCGCGTCCCGGGGCAGCATGAGGTCCGAGACCCGGGCGGTCAGTCTCTGCCCCAGAGCGCCGCCCGGATGGCGCCGCTTGAAGTCGCCCGGGCCAAAGCCGCGTTTGTGGATGAGGGCCACGGCAAGGGCGTCCCCCGCGGCCAAAAGCGCCGTGGTGCTGGCGGTGGGGGCAAGTCCCAGGGGACAGGCCTCCCGTTCCACGCCCACATTGACCACAAGGTCCGCGAGACCGCCCAGGGTCGAGTCCGGACGGCCCGTGAACGCCACCACAGGACAGCCCATCCCGCGGATGCTGGGCAGAAGCGCGTTCAGCTCCACGGTTTCCCCGGAGTTGGAAAGGGCCAGAAACACGTCCTCCGGGCTTGCCAGCCCCAGGTCCCCGTGCATGGCCTCCACCGGGTGCAGAAAAAACGCCCGGGTTCCCGTGCTGCTGAGGGTGGCCGCGATTTTCCGTCCGACAATGCCGCTTTTTCCGATTCCGGAGACAATGACCCTGCCTTTTTTCAGGGCGAATATCATCTCCGCGCACCGGACGAAATTTCCGTCCAGCCGCTCCGCGAGCCGGAGCAGGCCCTCGGCCTCGATGCGCAGAACCTCCCGCGCCTGCTCCAGGATATCTTTTTCCTTCTCTTTCATGCTGTCCGCCACGCCGGCCACAGGAATTTTCCCGCACGACAGGCCCCGGGACCTGTGTCCCGCTCCCTGGGGACTCTCGCAGGTTCCTGTCCGAAAATCAAGCCCCCTCTCGCCAAAGCGGCAAAGCCGGAGAAGTTGGGGGTAATTGCAAAATGAGGCGCAAGTTGGGTGGTTCCGGGCCGCAAGGCCCGGGTGTACCCAACATTTATAGTGATTTCTATGTGTTGGATGAACCTGCCCTACGGGCGGAACCATTCAGCCTGCGTTAAATTTGTCGTTTCTTTGGGTTTTGCAATTGCCTCGTTAGAAGTTAGATTCTATTTGCAGCCAGCCCTAAAGCCTAAAGCCTAAAGTCTAAAGATTAAGAGCTTATCCATAAATAATCTTATTGCAAGGGATCCCCCTGTTCGGGCGCACGCCGTGCGCCCCTGCGGCAATGGAACCCGAGCCATCGGAGCGCCCGGTGGTAAGCGATAACGGCCGTCACATAACCGTAGGGGCGCACGGCGTGCGCCCGCGATGAAAAAGCG
>JAGVGH010000226.1 GCA_020057225.1 Desulfobacterales bacterium
TATACCATTATTCCAAGATGTTGGGTGAACCTGCCCTTCGGGCGGAACCACCCGGCCTACATCAAATTTGTCGTTTCTAAGAGTTTTGCAATTACCTCTTGGAATAGCCGCCGGGCAGGCGCATAACGAAAGAAAAGGGATGCGGAATATGGCCGAATACGGGGAGTGGACCAGGAAGGGTGCGAGTTTAAGCGATGTCACCGCGACAAAGGAATACGGGGGGCACAGGATTTCATCGTCAAGGGCATCAAGGCGGGAAAACCCGAATACCGGTACGGGGCGGTGCATGGGAATCCTTATTTCCGCATTTTGAGGAGCCAGATTGAGCAGTACATCACCGAGGAGCTCGGAAGGGAGCACCTGGAGACGCATCAAAAGAAGTTCGAGCTAAAAAAAATCAAGACGGAGATTTCCCAGATCAAGCGGCGGCTCGCGGAGCTGGAGGCGCGGCGGGGGGAACTGGAGACGGCCCTGAAACGATGAGCGGCCTTCGGTTTTTCTCTCTCCGGATGGCGACCCACACAAACGCGGGTTGCGGGCGCGGACGGGCAACGCCTTTTTTTCGCCAGTTCCGAAAAAAACTTTAACAAGAGGTGCGCCCGTGATATAAAAAATCTTTTTGCCAAAGAGCGGGGGAGGTCGTTCTGCCACCGGCCCCGCCACAATCCAGGCCCGCAGGGCAAAACAGCGGGCCAATCCAAGGAGAATGGGAGAACATGGCCGAGAAGAAGAAGCGTAAAAAGGTTGCCAAGGAAAAACCCCTGGACAAGATGACGGCAAAGGACTTGAGGGAGCTGGCTTTGCAGACAGGGAGCGCCGCGGGAGTCCACGCCATGAACAAGGCGGAGCTCATCGCCGCCATCAAGCAGGCGCGGGGCGTTGTTGAGGACAAAGCCAAGGCCGGGCAGAACATCGTCCGCGAAATCAAGGCCAAAATCCGCAAGCTCAAGACGGAACGCGTCCAGGCCGTGGCCGACGGGCTGCAAAGCAGGGTCGCCATTTTGCGGCGGAAAATCAGCCGGCTTAAAAAGAAAACGCGGAACGCCGCATAGGGAACATGCCGCTTATACGCCCGGAATCCATCGCGTTTGACATAGACGGCGTGGTGGCGGACACCATGACGCTCTTTTTGCGCATTGCCCGGGACAAGTACGGGGCCGGCGGCTACACCCTCGAGGACATCACCAGTTACGACCTGGAGATGTGCCTGGACATGGGCGCGGACACCATCGCCCGGGTGGTGGTTGACCTCTTGGAGGGCAACCACGAAGGGCCTCTTTTGCCCAATCCCGGGGCGGTGGAGTTTCTCTCCCGCCTTGGGCGCGGGCACGGGCCTGTGGTGTTTGTAACGGCCAGGCCCTCGGCCTCCCATATTGGAAAATGGCTTTCCGATACGCTCTCCATGCCGTCCGGAGACTTTGACCTGGTGGCCACGGGCAGTTTCGAGGCCAAGTGCGCGGTGCTCAAGGAAAAGGGCCGGAGCGTGTTCGTCGAGGATCGCCTCGAGACCTGTTTTCTTTTGGCCGACGCGGGAATAACACCCATTGTGTACCGGCAGCCCTGGAACAGGGCGTCCCATCCGTTTGCCGAGGTGGGATCCCTGGCGGAGCTGGAAGGCATGGTGGCGTTCCCATGACAGGCCGGGGCGCGCGGAGCACAGAGGAAGAGCGGGCGGGCGCGCCGGAGCTTGTGCCGGACCATCCGCTTGCGGTGGAGTTTATCGAATCGCTGGCCGCGGCGGGAATGGCGGAAAACACACGGCTGGCCTACCGCAAGGATCTGCGGGAGTTCATGGCCGCCATGGCCGCGCGGCTTCCCAAAGAGGGCGGAGGCCCGGACCTTGCCCTGGTGGATCCGCTGGCCGTGCGCGCCTTTTTGGCGCTCTTGCATAAAAAAAACGCGAAAAGCACCTTGGCCCGGAAGCTTTCGGCCCTCCGCTCCTTTTACCGTTTTTTGGAGCGGCGCGGCCTTGCCGCCTCCAATCCCGCGGAGTCCGTGGCCACGCCGAAAAGAAAAAAAGCGCAGCCGGGATATCTCAACGCGGACGAGATGGCGGGCCTGCTCGATTCCATTCCCCAGGACACAGCCTTGGGGCTTCGGGACCGGGCCATGTTCGAGACCCTTTATTCCACAGGGCTTCGGCGCTTTGAGCTTACCAGTCTGAATGTCCGGGACATTGATTTTGAAACGGGGTTTCTCCGGACGCGCGGCAAGGGAGGCAAGGAGCGGGTGGTCCCCGTGGGTGACAGGGCGCTTGCCGCCATCCGGGCGTACCGGGAGCGTCTTTTGGAGGAAGGGCCCTCTGTTGACACGGACGGGGCTTTGTTTCTGAACGCGCGGGGAGGAAGGCTTACGGGCAGAAGTGTGGCGCGGCTGTTGGACGGGCATGAACGGCGGCTTGGCCTTCCGAGGCCCGTTTCCCCCCACGGGGTCCGGCACAGCTTTGCCACCCACATGCTCGACGCGGGCGCGGACCTGCGCACGGTCCAGGAAATTTTAGGCCACGCGAGCCTTTCCACGACCCAGCGTTACACCCATGTGAGCATGGGCAGGCTCATGGAGGTGTATGACAAGGCCCATCCCCACGGCGAGGGGGATGCGAAGGCTTCGCAGGAACAGACCCAAAAAGGCGGGGAGGGGGCAAATGGCTGATTTCCACGGCACGACCATTTTGGCGGTGCGCCACAAGGGAGCGTGCGCGGTGGCGGGCGACGGACAGGTGACGCTCGGGGACACCGTTGTCAAACACAGCGCCAAGAAAGTGCGCAGGCTTTACAAGGACCGCGTGGTGGTCGGTTTTGCCGGCGCCACCGCGGACGCGCTCAACCTGTTTGACCGGTTCGAGGCCAAGCTCGAGCAGTACAACGGCAACCTGACCCGGGCCGCTGTGGAGCTGGGCAAGGACTGGCGGACCGACAGGTATCTTCGAAAGCTCGAGGCCATGATGATCGCGGTGGACCAGGAGTCCATGTACCTCATTTCCGGGACGGGCGATGTCATCGAGCCGGACGAGGGGGTCATCGGCATCGGCTCCGGCGGGGCCTACGCCAAAGCCGCCGCGCTGGCCCTGGTCCGCTCAACGGACATGGGGGCCCCGGAGATCGTCAGGACGGCAATGGCCATTGCGGCGGACATTTGCATTTACACCAACCACTCTGTCACCATCCAGGAACTGTGAGCGGCCAGGGCCGGTCAGGAACGCCGGGCCCCGGGGGGAAACGCCATGAGGGACTTCAAGCCCAGGGACATTGTTTCGGAGCTGGACAAGTACATCATCGGCCAGGGGCGCGCCAAGCGCATGGTGGCCATCGCCCTTAGAAACCGGTGGCGGCGCCAGCAGCTTCCCAGGGAAACAGCGGACGAGATAGCGCCCAAGAACATCATCCTCATGGGTCCCACAGGGGTGGGCAAGACGGAGATTTCAAGACGGCTTGCCAAGCTTGCGGATGTGCCTTTTCTCAAGGTCGAGGCCACCAAGTTCACCGAGGTGGGCTACGTGGGCCGGGACGTGGAGAGCATGGTCCGGGATCTTGTGGAGCTTACGGTCAATCTGGTGAAGGGCGAGGAGCAGGAGTCGGTGCGCGTGACAGCCAGGCAGACAGCCGAGGAGCGCATGCTGGACCTGTTGCTGCCTCCACGGAGAGACCAGGCGGAGGGTGAGGGACCGCTTTCAGGAGGGGGCACCCTTGAGGTGGTGACCCGGGATGTCCAGCCCAGCTCCACGACCCGGGACAAACTCCGGACCATGCTTCGGGCCGGGAAGCTGAACGAGCGGTATGTGGACCTGGAGGTGTCGGAGCGGCAGACCCCTATGCTCGAGATATTTTCCAACACGGGCATGGAGGAGGTGGGAATCAATATCAAGGAGATTTTCAGCAACATTTTTCCCAAGTCCACCAAGAAGCGCAAGATACGGGTGGCCGAGGCCATCGAGATTCTCGCCAACGAGGAGGCCCAGCGCCTTGTTGACATGGAAAAGGTTGTGGCCAAGGCCATTGAGAGGGTGGAGCAGTACGGCATCATCTTTCTGGACGAGATAGACAAGATAACAGGAGCCGAGAAAGGCCACGGGCCGGATATTTCGCGGGAAGGGGTGCAGCGGGACCTTTTGCCCATTGTTGAAGGGTGTACGGTCAACACGAAATACGGCATGGTCAAGACCGACCATGTGCTGTTTATCGGGTCGGGCGCGTTCCACGCGAGCAAGCCTTCGGACCTGATTCCCGAGCTGCAGGGCCGGTTTCTCATCCGGGTGGAGCTCGAGAGTCTGGGCGAGGACGATTTTGTGCGGATTCTGACAGAGCCGAAAAACGCGCTGCTTCTGCAGTACAAGGAGCTTCTCGGGACCGAGGGGGTGGATGTGGAGTTCGCGCCGGACGCTGTGCGGGAGATAGCGAAAACAGCGCGGGAGGTGAACGAGGGGACGGAGAACATTGGCGCGCGGCGGTTGCACACCATTATGGAGTGTTTGTTGGAGGATGTGTTGTTCGACGCGCCGGACCTGGAGGAGAAGCGCGTGCGGGTGGACGCGGAGTATGTGCGGGCGAAGCTTGCGCGGATTAAGGAGGACAAGGATTTGTCGAGGTATATTTTGTAGAGGCAGGAGTCAGGAGTCAGGAGTTAGAATAATAAGGAAAGAGGCCCTGTTTTTATTGTTTTATTAAATGGGCCTTTTTCCGCATAGCAGCCGCGGTGCGGCAAGGCTTTTGAGATAGCCTGGGGTTTCAACCCCAGGACCAGTGAACAGACATTATCTACGCAAAAAACGCGGATAATCCGGACATAGACCTGAATCCGTGAACAAATCGACTAGTAAAGTTGATTAACTATCTGATTTTAAATAATTTTCAAAGCGTTTTTTGGGTTTGAAAAATTCACCCGGAGGGCCATTTTTCTGAGTTAGTAAAGTGTTTGCTATGCCTTTGCTACCAAGGGTTTTCAGACTCCATATGCAATGACGTTCACGGATTCAGGATAGAATCTAACTCCTAACTCCTAACTCCTAACTTTTATTTTTCCGGGACGAGGGTAGCGCGCCATGGAAAAAACAGCCGCCGATGTGTTGATCGAATCGCTTCCGTACATGCGGAAGTTCCACGGGACCACTGTTGTCATCAAGTATGGCGGGCACGCCATGGTGGACGAGGACCTGAAGCGGGATTTCGCCCGGGACGTGGTGCTGATGAAGCTGGTGGGAATCAATCCGGTGGTGGTCCACGGGGGCGGTCCCCAGATCAACAAGGTGCTGGACCAGATGGGCATTGTCCCGAGCTTTGTGCGGGGGATGCGGCTCACGGACGCGCCCACCATGGACGTGGTGGAGATGGTGCTGTGCGGCAAGGTGGGGAAGAACATTGTGGCGCAGATCAACCAGGAGGGCGGCAAGGCGGTGGGGCTGTCCGGCAAGGACGGCGGGCTGATTTTGGCGCGGAAGCTGACCATTGTGAAGGAGACCGGGGCGGACACGCCGCCGGAGATTATTGATCCCGGGCTGGTTGGGGAGGTCGTGGGAGTGAATCCGGATATCCTCCACACGCTGACGGAGAGGGATTTTATTCCGGTGATCGCGCCGGTGGGGGTCGGGGCGCTGGGGAACACGTACAACATCAATGCCGATCTGGTGGCGTGCCGGGTGGCGGCGGCGTTGTGCGCGAAGATGATTTTGATGACGGACGTGGACGGGGTGCTGGACGCGGACGGGAGGCTGGTTTCGAGTCTGGACGCGGCGACGGCGCGGGCGATGGTGGCGGACGGGGGGATTACGGGGGGGATGATTCCCAAGGTGGAGTGCGCGCTGGACGCGCTTCAAAGGGGAGCGGCGAAGGCGCACATTATTAACGGGAAGAAGCGGCACGCGCTGTTATTGGAGCTTTTCACGGACACCGGCGTCGGCACGGAATTAAGGGCGCTGTAGGGGGGAGGGCTGGGAAATGGCAAACGATACTTCCAGGTTAGAATTTTTGCCTACTCAGGACCTGTGTTTTGATTGGAAAAACCCGAGGCTGTCGGAATATCAGGTTATCGCCTCGACGCCTGACGAAGAGATACTAACTATTCTATGGGAGGCGATGGATGTCCTGGAAATTGTGCAGTCCATTGAAGCAAGCGGGTTCTTCCAGCATGAGCCTTTGATTGTTGCCAAGGAGAATAGCAAATATATTGTTATCGAAGGGAACCGCCGTCTTGCCGCTGTAAAAGTTTTGCTTAATCCAGGGTATGCCAAAGAGCAGGGATGGAATGTTCCGACGCTTTCTATGGTTGAAAAAAATCATCTTCTAAATCTACCAGTAATAGTTATAAATCGTAAAGATTCTTGGAGGTATTTAGGATTTAAACACGTCAATGGACCTGCTAAATGGACGGGCTATGCAAAAGCTAAATATATTGCTGATATTCATGAAAATTATGGCATTTCGCTTCAAGAAATAGCAAGACAAATAGGAGATAGGCATAAAACTGTTCAAAGGCTATTTCGAAGCCTTATGGTTTTACGGCAAGCTGAAAAAGCGAAAATCTATAACATCGAGGACAGATATAATCCAAGATTTGCATTTTCTCATCTTTATACAGGACTAGACTATGAAGGCATAAGCTCATTTCTTGGAATTGAATCGAAAAACGACGAAGATAAAACACCTGTTCCGGATAAAAAAATTCAGGAGCTAGGAGAATTGTGTGTTTGGATGTATGGTAGTAAAAAAGCAAAAAAACCTCCGGTAATTGTCTCTCAAAATCCTCACCTTAGACATCTAGACATTATATTGAAAAGCCGAGAGGGTTTATCCGCACTGCGTGATGGTCTGGATATTTCCACCGCCTACGAGATTAGCCGGCCTTCGCGGGCTGTTTTTGAAGAAGCCTTGCTTGCATCAAAACGCGGATTAACAACAGCAAGGGCTCATCTTACTACTGGCTATGATGCTTCGGAGGATCTTTTAGGGATTGTTCTTTCAATAGCAGAAATAGCAGACGATATATACAATGAGATGGAACGTAAGAGGAATTCAAGGAAGAAAAGACGGATAACAATTAAAAGACGGACAACGGAGGATTGATCCAATGTTCAAGCTTCCAGCTTTTCCGTCACCTCAGGCCGACATCCATGAGCTCGCTGATTTCGTTGAACTTTTATGCTGGATGCAAGGAAGAGCTTCGGAGCGTGAAATTGTTAGATACATGGGAAGGATGAGCGATAATATTGATAATGACGGATGCGAAGACGAAGAAGATATAAATTTTGAGATCATTGATGATGTGATGAATGAGATTGGCAGACGAGGAAACTCTTGTGGAAGAGGGTATCCGTTCATTTTAAAAAGAGGAGGAACTGTTCTTGCTATTGAAGACAACTACGAAATGCAATTAGTTTCAATTATTTATATATTTTTACTTTGTTGCACTCGACTAAATATGCAAACGCATAAGATTCAAACCGGCATAGACGGCACATGTTTATTTGAAATGCTGTCAATGAATGTATTAAAAAATTATCTTGGAATATCCAGATCAAAAGGAATCATGTTTGGTACATCTGACAAAAAAACTTTCAAGAAGAAAATAGAAGATATGTGTTCAAGCTTAACAGAAGGCGGATATTATAGAAAAATTGATACTTCAAAGAATTTTGAGAAGGATGGCGGCCTTGACGCAGTTGTATGGGTGCCGTTTTCAGATGAAATGAGTGGAAAATTAGTAATTTTCGCACAATGCAAAACAGGAACTCGATGGAGGGAGTATCTTACTATACTTAATCCTTCTGAATTTGTGGAAATATGGACAGGAGAGCCGTGGCCAGTAAAACCAATAAAAGCTTTTTTTATAGCAGAATCATCTGACAAATCAAAATGGACAGCGGACTGCTTTTCTGCCGGAATCCTTTTTGACAGGTGCCGTGTTGTTGATTTTTGCGGAGAATTGCCAATTGATCTTGAAAATGAGATAAAAAAATGGACATTCTCTGCTAAACAGCAAATTAAGGAAATGTTAAGCCCATAGCCTTGGTTTGGCTAATCAGCCGTAAAATACATAGTGCTATAAAACACTAAATTATTATCGCAATATGATGGAGCCGCGCGAGTGCCTGTAAAGACCAAGAAACCAGCCCGTCCGGCAGTACAGCCCCTTTCGCTACCCTGGCGGGAAAACCTGGTTCGCCCCCGTTTTCCGGCGATGGGCCGTCTCGCTCGCGGAAAAACCGGCCTTGCTGGTCGAGCCTTTCGCCGGGGGTGGAATCATCAGCCTCACCGCGCTCTTTGAGAACATCGCGGAAAGGGCTGTCATGGCCGAAATAGACCCGGACATCGCCGCCGTTTGGAAATGTGTTGTCGAAGGCAACGCCCTGTGGCTCGCCGACAGGATTCTTGGTTTTGATCTCAATTGGGAGAGCCTCGAAAAGGAACTCTCCGCCCCGCGTGAAGGAACACGGGAAAGGGCGTTTCAGACTATCTTGAAAAACAGAACCTCCCATGGCGGAATTCTCGCCAAAGGCTCCGGGCGCCTCAGGCGCGGCGAAAACGGAAAAGGAATACGCTCCCGGTGGTATCCGGAAACCCTTGCGCAAAGATTACGAAATCTGGAGGGGATAGTCCCCAGGATACACTTTTTAGAGAGCGACGGACTGGAGGTCATCCAAACCTATTCCGAGAGGAAAGACGCCGCGTTCTTTATTGACCCGCCCTACACTGCAGGCGGTAAAAAGGCAGGGAAACGCCTATACACCCACAGCGAGCTGGACCACAAGCGCCTTTTTTCCCTTTGCGGAACGATTGAAGGCGGTTTTCTTATGACCTATGACAAGACGGAAGAGGTCATTCAAATGGCTGAAAAGCACGGTTTCCACCACAAGAGCATCGCCATGCGAAACACCCACCACGCGACGATGAATGAGCTTGTGATAGCAAAAGACATGACGTGGCTTGACGGGAACCGGCCTTCAGGCCGCAGGAGAATGCCATGACTTCCACCGCCATCATCCAGCGGGCATCCCAGGTTCTCTGCGACACCTACGCCCGGCAGCCCCTCGTCCTCGCCAAAGGGCAGGGTGCCCTTGTCTGGGACGCGGACGGCAACCAGTACCTCGACTTTGTGGCGGGGCTTGCCGTGTGCAGTCTCGGCCACTCCCATCCCGCCGTGGCCGCCGCCGTGGCCGCCCAGGCCAGGGAGCTTGTCCACACCTCCAACATCTACTACACCGAAAACCAGGTGCGTTTGGCCGAATGGCTCACGGCCAAAAGCGGCATGGACCGCGTGTTTTTCTGCAACAGCGGCGCAGAGGCCAACGAGGCCGCCATCAAGTGCGCCCGCAAAACCATGAAGGACAGGGGGCGTCCGGAGCGGTTTGAAATCATCACCATGGAAGGCTCCTTCCACGGCAGAACCCTCGCCACCCTCACCGCCACAGGCCAGGACAAGGTGAAACACGGGTTCGAGCCTTTGCCCCAGGGCTTTGTCCACGTGCCGTTTGACGACCTTGCCGCGGTCCGCGCTGCGGTCACGGACAAAACCTGCGCCGTGATGGTGGAACCGGTCCAGGGGGAAGGCGGGGTCCGCGTGCCTTCCCCAGGTTATCTCGCGGGGCTTTCCGTCCTGTGCGCCGAGGCCGGGATTTTGCTCATTCTGGATGAAATCCAGTGCGGCATGGGCCGGACCGGCAAGCTCTTCGCCTGCTCCCATTTCGGCGTTGTCCCGGACATCCTCACCCTGGCCAAGGCCCTTGCCAACGGCCTTCCCATCGGCGCGATGCTCGCCAAAGGGGACGCGGCCCGCGCGCTCACCCCGGGAACCCACGCCACCACCTTTGGCGGAACCCCGCTGGTGTGCGCCGCCGCCCTTGCCGTGGCCCGGATTTTCGACGACGAGGACATCCCCAGGGCAGCCATGGAAACCGGCGGGTATTTCAGGTTCGAACTTGACGCCCTTGCCAAAAAACACCCCTCCATCCTCGGAGTCCGGGGCATGGGCCTTATGCTTGGCGTGCCCCTTGCCATGGAGGGCGCCCCGGTGGTAACCGCCATGCGGGAACGGGGCTTTCTCATCAACTGCGCCCAAAACACCGTGCTGCGCTTCCTGCCCCCCCTCACCATCCGGCGGGAGCAGGTGGACGCCCTGTGCGACGCCCTTTCCGGCATCCTCTCCGAGTTGGAAACGAAAACGGAAGAACACCCATGAAACGCGACATCCTTACCCTGTGGAACCTCTCGAAAGCCGAGATGGACGCGCTGTTCGCCAGCGCCGCCAACTGGAAGCGCCTCCGGCGCGAGGGAAAACTGGCCCAGCCGCTTGTTGGAAAAACCCTGGGTTTGTTGTTCGACAAGCCCTCGACCCGCACGCGGCTGTCCTTTGAGGCCGCCATGGTCCAGCTTGGCGGCACGCCCCTCTTTATCAATGTGAAAGACACCCAGCTCATACGCAACGAGCCCATCGAGGACACGGCAAGGGTGCTTTCCCGGTATCTGGACGGGCTCGCGGTCCGCACCTATTCCCAGGACCTGTTGACGGCCCTTGCCAAATGGGCGGATATTCCCGTCATCAACGCCCTGACAGACCAGTTCCATCCCTGCCAGGTGCTGAGCGATATCTTCACCATCATCGAGCGCAAAGGCGGATACGAGGGTGTCAAGGTGGCCTGGGTCGGGGACGGCAACAACGTGGCCCATTCGTGGATCAACGCCGCCGCGGTTTTAGGATTTGACCTTGTGTGCGCCTGTCCCAAAGGGCATCATCCCGCGCCCTGGGTCATCGAGATGGCCAAGCGCGCCTGCCGGGGCAGTGTCCGGGTGGTTTTGGACCCGCTGGAGGCGGTGAAAAACGCGGACGTGATTTACACCGATGTCTGGGCCAGCATGGGCCAGGAGTCCGAGGCCATGCGCCGCCGGGCCGTGTTCGCCGGCTACCAGGTCAACGAGGCCATGGCGGAAAAGGCAAAACAGGACGTGCTGGTCATGCACTGCCTGCCGGCCCACCGGGGCGAGGAGATCACCGCCGGGGTGCTTGAAGGCAAGAACTCGGTGGTCTGGGACCAGGCGGAAAACAAGATGCACATGCACAAGGCCATTCTGGAGGCTTTTCTAAAATAGTGTCTGTCCACGGTTTTAAGTATCAGAAATGTAACGAAAAGCAAGATTTTTTTCTGGACTTTTCCCGTCTGCCGTGATAGGCGTATATTTGACAACAGCCTGATATCACAACATTTCCCGCCTGCCGACTTTGCGGGGCGGCTTTCGCCGCCGAAAGGACATCCGCGCCCGGAAAATTCAGAATAAAAGCCATAATATCATAAACCATCATTCAAAAAAGAAAAAATCTGAGCTTCAGCATCTCCAAAGGTTTCCACTCCCTGTTCCA
>JAGVGH010000238.1 GCA_020057225.1 Desulfobacterales bacterium
TGAACCTGCCCTTCGGGCGGAACCATCCAGCCTACATCAAATTTGTCGTTTCTAAGAGTTTTGCAATTACCTCACCAAAATGCGGTCCAAGCCGTAACACCTGCTGAAAGCTCCCGCTCAATCTCCCTCTCCCTGCGGGAGAGGGCCGGGGTGAGGGCATACCTTGTCTGATTACACCTTGGTATAAGCCTACAACGCCAGTTATTAGGCAACTCATTGATTTTGCAGGATATTTTAAAAACCATAGTTTTTGGTTTTTATCAATTATTTCAAATGGTTAGCGTTTAAGTGGCGTTGTAGGGATAAGCCATGGTCTTAAAAACCTTGCCGCTATGCGGCTGCTATGAGGAGAAAAGCCCATTTTCTAAGTAAAAAACACAACAAAAAATGATTTTTTATTCTAACTCCTAACTCCTAACTCCTGTTTTGCAATTGCCTCACATGGCGCTATTCAGAACCCGACAAGTCCCCGCCGGTCCGGCCTTTTTCCCGTTTTTTCGCGGACTCGTCCAAAACCCTCCGGATGACCTCCGCCACCTTCTCCAGCACCAGAGGTTTCTGAAGAAACTCCGCGGCCCCCAGCTCACGCGCCTTGTCGGCGCTCATGGCCTGGCTGAATCCCGTGCATAGAATCACGGGAATATCCGGGCGGATTTCGAGGATTTTTTTCGCCAAGAGGTCGCCTGGCATGGCGGGCATGGTGATGTCGGTCAGCACCAGGTCAAAGCCTGCGGGGTCGGCATGGAAAAGCTCCAGGGCAAGCAGGGGGTCGCTGGCAACCACCGCCTGGTAACCCAGGTACTCCAGCATGGGGGTGCCCATGGTCGCGATGGCCTCCTCGTCGTCCACAAACAGCACACGGCCCGTGCCTTTTGAAAGTCCCCGTTTTCCCCCGGGCTCCGGACACGCTCCGCCCCCCAGGTGGAGCGGCATGTACACCACAAATTCCGACCCCTGGCCCGGACTGCTTGTAACGGTGACCGCCCCGCCCATGCTTGCCACGATGCCGTGGACAACCGCAAGGCCCAGTCCCGTTCCCTGTTCCGGCGGCTTGGTCGTAAAGTACGGGTCGAAGATTTTTTCAAGGGTCGCCTCGTCCATGCCATGGCCGGTGTCGCGCACCCTAAGGCGCGCGTACCGTCCGGGAGCAAGACCCGCGGTGTTTTCAACGGATTCCGCCGGGCTGTATTCGATGGTGAGCACGCCTCCTTCCGGCATCGCATGGTAGGCGTTGGTGCAGAGGTTCATGAGCACCTGGTGGAGCTGGGTGGGATCCGCAAGGACAGGAGGCGTGTCGCGCTCGATGGTTTCGATAATCTGAATGGAGGCCGGTATGGTGGAGCGAAGGAGCTTGTACGCCTCGCGCAGGATGATTTGAGCCTGGACAGGGCGTTTTTCGGTCTCGGTGCGGCGGCTCATGGTGAGAATCAGGCCCACGAGGTCTTTGGCCCTTCGGGCCGCCGCCATGACCTTGCCGAGCTGTTTGTGGACCGTCCCGTTTTTTTTCACCGAGTCCATCGCCATCTGGGTAAAAACAAGGATAGGGGTCAGAATATTGTTGAAGTCATGGGCAATGCCTCCGGCAAGGGTGCCCAGGGCTTCCATTTTCTGGGCTTTCCGCAACTGGGTTTCCAGGTTCTTCTGCTCCTCGTCCCGTTCTTTAAGTTCCGTTATGTCCGTGAGAAGCCCCCGAAGCTCTGTCTGTCCGTCCTCGGTTTTTTTGACTTTGGTGGTGGAACGCACCCAGCGGAGCCTCCCCGCCTTGTCCCGCACCCTGTACTCGAAAGGCTGGACAGGGCCGCCTGTCACAATGTCAACCAGGCGGCCGAACAGCATCTCCAAAGCCTCTTCGTGGACGAATTCCTGGTAGGAGCGTCCTTTGACCTCCTCGGGCGTGTATCCTAACAGCGGAATGACGGCGGGGCTGACATACTGAAACTCGCCCTTGGTGTTCAGGGTGTAAATGACATCGGAGATGTTTTCCACAAGATCCCTGTAGCGCTCCTCGCTTTGACGCAGGGCCGCTGTGGCCCGGGCCGCTTTAAGGGCCTCGCTGGCGTGGGCGGCCAGAAGGGCGCCCATCTCCCGGTCCTGGCCGGTAAAACCGCCGGTTATCTTGTCGTGGAGCGCGACAAGGCCCACAGCTTCCCCGCCGGAGTCGAAGAGAGGAAACACCAGGGCGGATTTTTCCTTGTAGCCCGTCCATCCGCTCGGAAGTATCCCGGGAGTCTCCCGCACATCCGGGAGCAACAGGGCCTGTCCCTGGGCCAGGGCGTAATGGAAAACCGAGTCCGGAGCCAGGGGAAGGGGAATGCTTTCCGGCGCGTGTCCTGGGTCCAGGCTCGCCGCGAGCCGCAGGGCGCCCCCCTCAATGATATAGAGGCTTCCGCCGGCAGTGTCCATCTGGGTGCCGAATTCCGCAAGAAGGCGGGGGGCGAAATCCTCCTTCTGGGTAATGGCGGACAGCGCGCTGGCGCTTTGAGCCACCTGGCGCAGCCGTTCATTGGTTTTTATGAGGAGCTGGTTGGCCTCGTGCAGCTCCCCGGTTCTTTTCTTTACCTCGGTTTCCAGGTGTTCCTGGTAGGCTTCCCTGGCCTTCAGCAGCTCCGCCCGTTCAAGATTTCTGCGGATCGAGTGGAGAAGCGCGTCCAGGTCCGTCACAGGCTTCATCACATAGTCCCAGGCCCCCATCCGGATGGCCTCGACGGCATCGGAAATGGAGTTCGCCCCGGAAACCACGATAACGGGGGTATTGGGAGACGTGGCCCTGATGGCGTGGATGACCTCGTAACCATCCATCACAGGCATGCGCAGATCCACGAGAACAAGGGAGGGCGCCTCTTTTTCGTGAAGCCGGACGCCCTCCTCCCCGTTTTCCGCCTCCAGCACACGAAAACCCGAGTCCTCGAGGTGCGCGCGGAAACTCTGGCGCACGGGCTTCTCGTCCTCGATGACCAGAATCGTGGTTTCCTTCGCGCTGCTCATGGCTTACCCCTCTTCCAGCAGACGCTTTGCGGCGTCCAGCAGAATATCGAGGTTAAACAAGGGCTTCCGGAAAACATGCTCGTCCTTGACACCGAGCAGCCCGAGAAAGCCGGGCAAAATGTAATCCATGGAACCTGTGTATATAAGAAAACCCATGCCAGGGCAAACACGAAGGGCCTGGGGGATGAAGGTCTGGCCGTCCATGCCCGGAAGGCGCATGTCCACCACCGCAAGGTTGGCGGGAGCTTGCGCAAGCAGTTCCAGAGCGTTTTCCGCGCTTCGCGCCGCCATGACCTCAAATCCCTCGTCCTCGAAAAAGTTTCTAAGACTTTGCTGGACCGAAACCTCGTCGTCCACAATGATGAGGCGCGGTTTTGTCATGTTCCGCCCTCTTCTTTCCCCCGTTTGGGAAGGCGGATGATGAAGCGCGCGCCTTCCCCGGGCGCGGAATCCACTTGAAGCGTGCCGCCGTGGTTCTCGGTTACGATGAAATAGGAGACGGACAGGCCCAGGCCCGTGCCGACGCCGACGGTTTTGGTGGTGAAGAAAGGTTCGAACACGCGCTTTCTGATGTCGCCCGGAATTCCCGGTCCGTTGTCTTCGATTTCAAGGCGCGCCATGTCGTCCTCGTTTTTCACCCGCAATATGAACCGGGGGGGGTTGCTGTCGGGCAAAGTCCCGGCCATGGCCTGCGCCCCGTTTTTAAGAAGGTTGAGCAGCACCTGCTGGATTTTGGTGGCCTCGCAGGGCACGTCCGGGATATCTTTGTCATAGTCCCGGACTATTTCTATCCTCTTGAAATCATACTTCTTTTTAAGGTCATAATCGTTGGACGCGAGTTCCACGGTTTTATCGAGGAGCGCCCTTAAATCGCATCTTGTGTAGTGGTAATCGCTTTTGCGGCTGAAGTCGAGCATGTTTTGGACAATCTGGGCCGCGCGCTCGCCCGACGCGCGGATGGAGGAGAGCATTGAGATGATCTCCCGTTTTTCCATATAGGCCCGGATGGCGTCCAGGGTTGTTCCCGCCTCCCGGGCCGCCTTGTGGTTTGCCGGGATGTCCCGGGTTGATCGGTTAATGACCACCTGGGCGTTTTGCAGCATGCCCGCCAGAGGATTGTTGATCTCATGGGCCATGCCCGCCGCGAGTCCCCCCACGGTGAGCATTTTTTCGGTCTGAATCATCATCTCTTCGATACGGACCCTGTCGGTCACGTCATCCATGCGGATGACCGCGCCCTTAATGCCGTTGACCACCAGGGGAAACACGGTGATGTCGCTGAAGCGGGTTTCCCCGTCCTCGGTCCGCGCCACCTTCTCGAATTTCTGGGGCGCCCGCTCCCGGATGGCCTGCCGCACCATGCCCAGAGCGTTGGCGAGCTGGGGAAACACCTCCGCAAGCCCTCTGTCCCGGGCCTCGCTCTCCGGAATTCCCGTTGTCCGCTCCGCCTCCCGGTTCCACTGCTCGACCCTGCCCTCGGGGTCAACCCCCACCAGGACCGAGGGCATGGAGTTGACGATGTTGGCAAGATAGTTTCTAAGACGCCTGATCTCCTCCTCGGAGCGCTTGCGCTCGGTGATGTCCGGAAAAACCACCACGCCCGCGATGACATCGCCCTGCTCGTCTTTGACAGGCGCGGCGTTGGCAAGAACCCAGCGGTCCTCGCCGTCGGAGCGGCGGATGATGACCTCCTCGTTCTCCGCGTTTTCCCCTCTGAGCACGGCCCGGGACAAGGGAAGCTCTCCGGGGGGATAAGGCCGTCCGTCCGGATGAAACGTCTGCCAGTTGGCCGGGTGAAGCTCCACGGGAATGTCGGTGAGAGGAAGGGCTGACTGGCCCCGGATTCCCAGCGCCGCGGAATTGGCCACCCGGATTTTCACATCCGGCGCGTCCGCGATGAGAATCCCGGCGGGGGATTGCTCGATGGCCGCGAAAAGAAGGGCCTGGGCCCGGGCAAGCTCTTCGCCCGCCCGCCGTTTTTCCGTCACGTCCTGGCCCGCCACCACCACGTATTCGACTTCCCCGGTGGGCTTGCGAAGAACAGTGTTGGTCCATTCGATGAACCGGCGGGATCCTTCTTGGGTCATCCAGTAATTGGCCGCCCGCACAGTGTTGCCCTCGGTCCGGAGTTTTTCAAAAAGGGATTCGGCGAAGGCCCTCTCCTCCGGAGGAACGATATAATCCAGGAACAGCCCTCCGCGGACCTCCTTGTAAGAATAGCCGCAGGCTTTCTCGCAGGCCCGGTTGAAAGTGACCACGCGCCCTTCCCTGTCCAGCACCACCACAAGGGAGGCTACAGTGTCCAGCACGGTGGAGGAAAAATCCCGCTCCCATCGGAGCATTTCCTGGGAGCGTCTGCGCTCGGTCACGTCCTCATGCATGAGGGCAAGGTTGATGACTTTCCCGTCATGCCCGAAAATGGGGAAGCCCACCATGCGAATCCACACAGGTTTTGCCGGAAGCTCCGGAAGCACGTCGTGCGGGTCGTACCGGAACTCCGGGAAATGAACAATCTCGCCCGCGCCAACGCGCAGCATCCCGCTTTGCAGGCCCATCCGCCTGAGAACAGGATCGTCCAGCACCGAGTACTCCGGCGGGGGAATGGAACCGAAGAGCCGGGTGTGCGCCTTGTTGATCTTAAGGGTGTATCCTTTTTCATCAAGCAATTGAATGGAGTAGGGATTGAGTTCGATGATGTCCCTGAGCTTGGAGGATTCATTTTGCAGCTCGATTTCCATCCGCCGGCGCTCTGTTATGTCGGAGAACAGCATGAACAAGTGCTCCGGATTTCCGTCCGCGTCCATGAGACACATCATGGAAAGCATGACATGCGCCACCGCGCCGTCCTTCTTCAAAAGCCGGGCATCCATCACCGCCTGGGAGCATGTCCCGTCGAAAAGGCCGTTGTAGGCCGCCAGAATGGCCCCCTTGTCGTCAGGATGCAGACGGGAATGCCAGGGCGCCGCCCGGAGCTCCTCCCGCGTGGTTCCCAGCATGAGGCACAGGCTGTCGTTCATCTCGGTCCAGGCGCCGTCCCCCGGACTTAGGGCCGCCATGCCTATCATGCCCAAATCAAACAGGGAGCGGTAGAACCGCTCGCTTTCCCTTAGCGCCTCCTCGGCCCGGCGCCGCTCCGCGCTCATCAGGGCGTGGGCGACCTGGTCCGCCACCTCTCCGGCAAACGCGATCTCGTCGTCATGCCAGTCGCGCCGCGTGCCGATGTGTTCATGACAGACAACGCCCACGACCTTTCCGGACACCCGGACCGCGGCGTCCAGCATGGAGGTGATGTTTAGGGGGGCAAGGTAGGAATCCCGGAACATGTTGGTGCGCGGGTCGTTTTGGGCGTCGTGGGCGTCAATCACACGGCCTGTGGCGAGGGCGTTGAGATACCCGGGGTACTCGGACATGGTGAGGGTCATGCCGTCCGCGCGGGAGCCGTCCTTGGAGCTATGGAGATTGAGGCATCGGAGGACGGCTCCGTTGGAGGAAAACAGCCAGACACCCACGCGGGCCACGTTGAGCGCCTGGGCCGCCTGTTCCGTGATGTTGTCAAGGGCCAGGGCGAAATCGCCGTCGGACGCGGGCTCGTGAGTTGCCATGTGGATCAGGGCTGCCTGGTGCGCGCGCGCCCGGAGGAAACGCTCCTGGTTTTCCCTGAGACTCCTGTTGCGGTCTGTCACGTCCCGCACTGTCGTCATGACATGCCGCTGCCCGGCGATGTCCATGCCGCTCAGGAGGATTTCCGCGTCGAAATCCTCTCCGTCGGAGCGCCGGTGCCGCCATGTGAAAGACACGGCCTCGCTTTCCCGGACTTTGCCCAGATGCGCCATGGCCATGTCCCTGGACGGGGTTCCGTCCGGCTGGGTTTCCGGGGAAAAATGGTGGGGCGCCCGCCCGATGATCTCCTGGGGAGTGACTTTGAAGAGGTCAAGCGCTTTTGTGTTGCAGTCCACAACATAGCCGGAGCGGAGCAGGAGAATGGCGTCCCCCGCGGATTCAAACAGAGTCCTGTAGCGCTTCTCGCTGTCCATGAGACTCTGCTGGGACCGTTTGATTTCGGTAAGGTCCAAAAGGGTTCCCACCATTCCGGCAACCGCCCCGTACTCGTCATGAAAGCAGCCCTTGGTGTGCTCGATGTCCCTCCAGTCCCCCCGCGCGTTCCTGACTTTGTCCTCGTAAACCGCTGTCCCGTCCTGGGACATGAGTTCAATGTCCTTCCTGTGCCGGGCCACCGATTCCCGGTCCATCCAGTGTTCCGGAGCGGTCATGCCTATCAGCTCGTCCTTGCTCACTCCAAAGAAGCAGCCGTAGGCGGTGTTGTACAGAAGAAAGCGTCCCTCTTTGTCTTTAGCGAAAAGGGGAATGGGCACGGCCTTGATAACCGCGTTGAGCTGGTCCCGGAACGCCCTGGCCTCCCTTTCCGCCTTTTTCAGCTCTGTGATGTCCCGGCCCTCGTAAATAAGGTACAGAATCGCGCCGTCCTCGTCCCGCACCGGGCTTACGGAAAAATCCAGTATCTGGATTGTCCCGTCCACACTGGAGTGGGTTGTGTCACGCCGCGCAAACTGGCCGCTTCCCGCCTTCCGGACCGCGCCCATGACGACTTTCCGGCTGGTTTCCGCATGCTCCCAGCAGGGCGCGTCCCAGAGATACCCGCCCCGGGCCTGGCCCGCCGTGAGTCCGCAGGATTCCAGGGCCCGGTTGTTGGCGTCCAAAAGTCTTCCCTCCGGGTCCAATAGGGCCATGTGCTGGAATGTCTGGTCAAAAACCGCCCGAAACTTGCGCTCGCTCCCCTGGAGCGCCTCCTCGGAGCGTTTGTGTTCTGAAATGTCCCGGATGATGGTCGAGCAATACTCGGCCTTGCCCTCGGCGTTCTTGTGAACCATGATAACCTGGGATGTGGGAAATTCCACGCCCTCGGGGCTTAAAAGCGCGGTCTCTCCCACCCATACGCCGTCCCTGGCCGCGGCGGGCATGGCCTCGTCCATGATTTTCCGGTACGCCCATTGCGGATGGGCGTCTCCGATGGGTCTGCCCGCGGCCTCTGTCCACCCCGCCATGCGTTTGCCCGCGGCGTTCATATAAGTGATTTCGCCATCCATCCCCGCCGTGCCCACCATGTCGCTGGTGGCCTCGATGACCTGGACAAGCCGTTCCCTTTCAACAGCCGCGCGTTTCTGGGCGGTGATGTCAAGGGCGGTGAAAAGAATGCCCTTGGACTCGTCCCCCGGCGCAAGGGGAGTCGAGCACAGGAGCACGTCCAAAACCTCCCCGTCCCTTCGGATCCAGCGGGTTTCGATTGTTCCGATGCCTTTTTCCCGCATCTCCCTGTATTTTATCCCACCGACCCGCTCGAATTCCTCCTGGGAAGGATAGAGAATCCTGCCGCTTTGACCCTCCAGAGACTCTCCTGTTCGCCCTGTCATTTGCAGAACATGCGCGTTGGTCCAGGAAAACACCCGGTTGTGGACAAGGCCAATACCCACCGGAGCGGCCCTTAAAATGCTTTCAAGCATGGCCTGGTTTTGGAGGAGCGCATCCCTTGCCTTGTTGCGGGCGGCGGCCATGTGGTTGGCGAAATGGGCCATGGTGCGGAACTCGGAATAAGCCAGAGCCTCCGCGTCCATTTGTTCGCAGGTTTCCGCCCCTTTCTGGAAAAAGCGCAAAAAAATCCGGATTTCCTTGCGCAAATGCCGGGCATACAACGCGGCCGCCAAAAACGCGGCGGCAAGACACGCGCTAAAAATCAACAAAAAGGATAAGACCTCGCGCAAAACCCGTTCCTTGAACGAAACGAGCATCGCGTCAAGCTGCCGGTTCACGTCATCCAGATACACTCCCGTTCCCATGGTCCAGCCCCAGTCCGGATAATACCGGGCAAAGCTCATCTTTGGGGCTGTCGTGCTGGTTCCGGGCTTTTTCCACCGGTAGCGCACTGTCACTCCCGCGGGATTCCCCCTTGCCGCAAGAAGTTCCCTTATGGCGTAAACACCGTCCGCGTCCTTATAATTCCAAAAATTTTTACCTTGAGACTCCGGGTCCGGGTGGCTCAGCATTGTTCCGTCCGGTCCAATCACAAAAATATACCCATTGCCTCCGAAACGGATTTCCCGCAGGCGCTCCTGAACCTCCCGCCGGATTTCCGCCTCCACCTCGTCCAGGTATTCCCCGGCGCCGATGTACCAGTCAAACGGGCGGAAGACCATGACATAGGACAGTTTTGGATACTCCTTTCCCGTGACTCCCGGTTTCGGCCAATAGTGTTGAAGGCAGCCCTCCTCTTTTTCGAGCACGCGGCCCGCCATTTCCTTGTGAACATACTTTCCTGTCTGGTCTGTCCGGGACTGGATATTTTTCCCGGTGAGTCCCGCCCCTGATCTGTCCAGAAGGCAAAGGCCGGACATGGTGTTCACGAAATAGTATTCCCGTCCGTTTCGGTAACGGACATATTGGAGTGTTTCCAGAATCAGGTTTTGGATTTCCCCGGAAGAGAGTTTGCCGGCGTTTTTTTTATAAATGCGCGCCGCGATTCCGTGGGCGTCCCGGACGCGTTCGCGCAGGTCATCCCGAATCCTGGAGTTGACGCCGCCCCTCATGTTGGCGACAAGGTCAATGGCCCCGACAAGCTGCTCCTCCAGTTTGGAGCGCGCCGAATCAATGAATTCGACCTCATGCTTCCGGCTTTCCTCCTTAAACCGGCTGTACTCGCCGTGGAGCCAGAAATATCCGGCCAGACCGGCGAAGAGGATGAGCACCAGGATTTGGCCGAGCAGGTTTGCGCCCGCTATGCTTCGTGTTTTAAGCATGTGTTTCTCCGGTTTTTTGGGAAAAACCGTTCAGCCCGCCCTGACTTGGCGGCGGCCTTCTTTTTCGGCGTGATTCCCTTCTCGGAAGGGATCATGCCTTCCCGCACGGTGGTTTGTCCTTTGCGGAGGCGCCCGCAACGGGGGAATTCCTGTTTCAACAGGGAATGGGTAAAAAAACCACTTGCGGGACGGGATTGCCCGGCCGCGTCACCATAGGCCGGCCCGTGGCCGGTCAGGGGGGTTGGAAAAGGGGGTATTCCGGGAAGGACATTTGAGGTCAGACCAGGCGTGGTCAAAGCTCCGCTTCCGCGTTGGGCCTCCTATATTGTGTCGTCAATGCGGGTTCAAATCAACTGTTTTCGCCTTTCCCTTGCCCATGCCCGGAAACGCCGCTTCCCAAGCCCTTTTTCCTGATAAATATGAAGGCATGCTTCATGCCATGCCCGGCGGTCCCGCGCCGCTGTTGCCGGGCCCATGGGTTATGACGGAGCGGCGGGCTGATGAATTCCCGGTTACAGGGAGGATCCTCGGGTTTCCTCAAGCAGGCGCACAAGCCTGCGGTCCGCGGCGGGGAACGCGAGCCTTTCGAGTTCTCCGCGCGAGGCCCAGCGGATTTCGCTTGCGGCGTTGGCCACCGGTGTCTGTCCGGGAGGGGAGAGGACGCACTCGAAGACATGCAGATGCACCCGGAACCGGGTGTAGGCGTGCCGTATGGAGATGAGCTTTTTTCCGCACACAACCGTAAGCGCGAGCTCCTCGCGGATTTCGCGCACAACAGCCTCTCCGGGAGTTTCCCCCGGCTCCAGCTTGCCGCCGGGAAACTCCCAAAGCCCTGCCATGCGTCCTCCTTCCGGACGCTTCTGCACAAGAACGGCTTCCCCGCGCCGGATGACGGCGGCGGCCACCTCGATGGCTGTGGTTTTGGGCCGGGGCGCGCGGACAGGGCGCGCGGCCACAGTGTTCCGGGCAAGAGAGAGGCACCAGGGGGCTAACGGGCAGGCGTGGCAGGCCGGGGCCTTGGGAGTGCAGACCAAGGCGCCCAGGTCCATCATGGCTTGGTTGAACTCTCCGGCCCGGTCCGGCGGCAGGAGGCTTGCAAGGACTGTTTCGAGGATTTTTTGGCCGTCCCGGCTTTTCATGGGAAAAGGCGCGTCGGCAAACCGCGCAATAACCCTCTCAACATTGGCGTCGGCCGCCGCCGCGTCCTGGCCATAGGCGATGCTGGCAATGGCGGCGGCGGTGTAAGGGCCGATTCCCGGAAGGCCGCGGAGCGTGTCCATGTCCCCCGGCAAGGCGCCTCCGTGTTTCTCCATTAGGACTCGGGCTGTTTTGTGGAGGTTTCCGGCCCGGGAGTAGTATCCCAGGCCCTCAAAGGCCCGGGCCACCTCGTCCTCTGATGCGGCGGCAAGGGACTCGGTGTCCGGAAAACGGGACATCCATTGCTGGTAACGGGAAACCACGGTTTTGACCTGTGTCTGCTGAAGAAAGACTTCGGAAATCCATACCTTGTAGGGACTCGGGTCCTGTCTCCAGGGAAGATCGCGGGCATTTTTCCTGTACCATCCGCAAAGAGCGGATTCGGCTTTTTTCCAGTCCGGGGGTGGAATTCCCATGGGGTGCGCGCTCGTTGTCAAAACACAATTCTCACGTCAAAAAAAGGAGAGTGTTCGCCCGAGACAGATAATCCTTTGTGGGTGCCTTTGGGCCGCATTCCGGGCGCACGCCGTGCGCCCCGACGGCAATTGAACCTGCAATTAGATTCTATGTCCGGATTATCCGGACATAGAATCTAAAGCCTTGCCTCCATCAAATCCTCCGCCAAAACCAGCGGACCCTGCCATGTCTTCCGGCACTGGCCCGCAAGATCGTGTCCTTCGCATTCCGGATAAAAATGGGTAAGCATGAGCTTCTTCACTCCTGCCCGCGAGGCCGCCTCCCCGGCCAGGGACGGCGTGAGATGCGCCGGCGCCTTGTGCCCGTCCGGTGTGGCCGACTCGCACACAAAAAGATCCGCCCCCCGCGCAAGCTCCACAAGCCCGTCGCATACATCCGTGTCTCCGGAATACACAAGGCTTTTCCCGTTGTCGAAATCCACCCGAAAGGCGATGCTTTCCGGGCAGTGCGCCACAGGCATGGATATTAGGCGGAATCCCGGAAACGCGGCCTCGTCCGGGCCGTCTGTGGAAAGTTCTGTCAGGGTGAAAAGCGCGGGGTCCATCTCCATCCATTTTCCCCACACATCCTTGAGCCGCGCGTGGAATTCCGCAAAGCCCCGGCCCGCCAGCACATGCAGGGGTTTTAGGCGTATATGGAAGGTGGGCGCGGCGCAGGCGAACAAGAACGCCGGGAACCCGCCTGTGTGGTCCGTGTGCTGGTGGGTGAAAAGGATGTGGGTTACCGAATGATGGGTGGCCCCCGCCTCCAGCATGCGGCGCAGAGTGCCCGCGCCCATGTCAAAAACCAGCTCCGCTTCTCCGTGGCGGACCAGAAGGGACGCGGAGGAGCGCGCAAGGCTGGGCACGCATGTTCCGGAGCCTAAAACAGTCACGAGGATGTCGCGCGCGTCCGCGTCCATGGCATGCGTTCCTTTTCCAAAAGCCGCCCGCGCCTCTTTGGGAACGGCGGGAAATGTTCATCCAATTGTTTGACAATACACCGAAACTGCTTATTTTTCAATCGAAAATTAAAGCGGGTTACCCTAACCCCAAGCCTTGAGGAGGATGCCATGGATTTCAACAAATTTACCATCAAAAACCAGGAAACGCTCCGGGAAGCTCAAACCCTGGCCTCTTCCTCGGGCAACCAGCAAATCGAACCCGAACACCTTCTGGCCGCCCTGCTCAAAGAGGAGCAGGGCATTGCCCGCTCCCTTTTCCGCAAGCTCGGCGCCTCCCCCGGGGCCATCGGGAACGGAATTGTCCAGGCCATCCATCAGCTTCCCAAGGTGAGCGGCGCGGGAATCGGCGAGAGCTACCTGTCCAAGCGGGCGCTGGCCCTGCTTCAGGCCGCCGCGTCCGAGGCCGCCGCCATGAAAGACGAGTACGTGAGCCAGGAGCATGTGCTGCTCGCCCTTTCCGCGGAAAAAGGCGGTGCCGCGGCGCGTGTGCTTGCCCAAAACAGCATCACACGGGACGCGATTTTGAAAGCCCTTCTTGCCATTAGGGGATCCCAGAGGGTTACTGACCAGAACCCCGAGGAAAAGTACCAGGCCCTTGAAAAGTACAGCCGCGACCTCACGGATTTGGCGCGCAAAGGAAAACTGGACCCGGTGATTGGCCGGGACGAGGAAATCCGGCGCGTGGTCCAGGTGCTTTCCCGCAGAACCAAAAACAACCCCGTGCTCATCGGCGAGCCGGGCGTGGGAAAAACCGCCATTGTCGAGGGACTGGCCCAGCGGGTGATTCGGGGCGACGTGCCCGAGTCTTTGAAAGACCGCAGGCTGGTGGCCCTGGACATGGGCGCCCTGGTCGCGGGAGCCAAATACCGGGGAGAGTTCGAGGACCGGCTCAAGGCCGTCATCAAGGAGGTCGAGGCGGCGGAGGGCGGCGTCATCCTCTTTATTGACGAGCTCCACACCGTTGTGGGCGCCGGGGCCGCGGAAGGCGCAATGGATGCCTCCAATATGCTCAAACCCGCCCTGGCCCGGGGCATGCTGCGCTGCGTGGGAGCGACCACGCTGAACGAGTACCGGAAGCATATCGAGAAAGACCCGGCTCTGGAGCGCCGCTTCCAGCCGGTTTTCACCTCCGAGCCCAGTGTGGAGGACACTATCTCCATCCTCCGGGGTCTGAAGGAAAAATACGAGGTCCACCACGGAGTCCGCATCAAGGACGCGGCCCTGGTCGCGGCGGCCACGTTGTCCAACCGGTACATTTCCGACCGCTTCCTTCCGGACAAGGCCATTGATCTCGTGGACGAGTGCGCCAGCAAGCTCAGGATCGAAATTGACTCCATGCCCACGGACATTGACGATTTAAAACGCCGGGCGACCCAGATGGAAATCGAGCGGGAGGCGCTTAAAAAAGAGAACGATCCGGCGAGCCGGGAGCGTCTGGCGAAAATCGAGGCCGAGCTTGCGGAGGTCCAGGAGGAAATCCACGGCATGGTGGCCCACTGGGAGAACGAGAAAAAGGCCATCGCCGATATCCGGGGAATCAAGGAAGAGCTTGAAAAACTGGGTCTTGAGGAGGAAAAGGCCGAGCGCCAGGGGGATTACGCCAAGGTGGCCCAGTTGCGTTACGGCAAGTCCATGGAACTTAAGCGCGCCATGGAGGAGGCGAACCAGAAACTCGCGGTGCTGCAAAAGGAAAAGCGCATGCTCCGGGAAGAGGTGGACGCCGAGGACGTGGCGGGCGTGGTCTCCCGGTGGACAGGAATTCCGGTTTCGCGGATGCTCGAGGGCGAGCGGGAAAAACTGTTGCGCATGGAGGAGCGCCTGCACAGGCGCGTGGTGGGGCAGGAGAAGGCCGTGGTCGCGGTTTCCAACGCGGTGCGCCGCGCGCGGTCCGGCCTCCAGGATGAGAACCGGCCCATCGGCTCCTTCATTTTCATGGGTCCCACGGGAGTGGGCAAGACCGAGCTTGCCAAGGCCCTGGCGGAGTTTTTGTTTGACGACGAGGCCGCCATGGTCCGGGTGGACATGAGCGAGTACATGGAAAAGCACTCCGTGTCCCGGCTCATCGGAGCGCCCCCGGGCTATGTGGGCTATGATGAGGGCGGACACCTCACCGAGGCCGTGCGCAGGCGTCCTTATGCGGTGGTGCTCTTTGACGAGATTGAAAAAGCCCATCCGGATGTTTTCAACGTCATGCTCCAGATTCTGGACGATGGGCGCATGACGGACGGGCATGGCCGGACAGTGGATTTTAAGAACACCATCGTCATCATGACCAGCAACGCGGGCAGCCAATATATTCAGGAGCTTGCGGGAAGGGACCGGGAGAAGATGGAGGCCCGGGTGTTTGAGGCGCTGCGGGCGACATTCCGTCCGGAGTTTTTGAACCGGATTGACGAGATTGTGGTGTTTGAGAACCTTACGGTGGAGTATCTGGCGGAGATTGTGACCATTCAGGCGTCCCGTTTGGCGCGGCGGCTTGCGGCCCAGGGGATAACGCTGGAACTGTCCCCGGCGGCCAGGGAGCTGCTGGGAAGGGAAGGGTGGGACCCGGCGTTTGGGGCGCGGCCGTTGAAGCGGGTGATACAGAGGCGGCTTGAAAATCCGTTGGCGCTGCGAATTCTGGAGGGAAAGGTGCCGCCGGAGAGCAAGGTGGTGGCGGACGCCGAAGGGGGCGGCATTGTGTTCCGTGTGGAGGCGGGGTAGGGGGAGGGCCTTACCTCTTTCTGCCGGAGGGCGCGGAGTGCGGGACGGGCGCCTTGACAACAAGGCGCCGGACGCGGAGGATCTAGTGGATCTAGGCGCGCGGCGGGGGTGTTTGGGAAGAGCGCCGGTCCAGAGGCCCGCATGTTCCGGGTGCCGCCGGGCCCAAAAAGAGGTGGTTTCCTGGTAGTTGGGGGGGGGTAGCGGATGATCTTTGGGTATGCCCGCCCGCACCGGTATTATATGCACCGGTTTTTTAACAGTATTTATGGGTGAGCATTAAGCGTTCCTGTTCGAAATTCCGAGCACGCTTGTCAGACTTGACTTGAGAGATTCAAGCAATTTAGCACGACCTGGAATTGTATTATCATAGAAGATACAGCGATGTGGCCCTATATCAAAAGGAAGTTTTGTTCCTCTTTGAGCAAGTAAGATTGTCGGTTTTTTAAGAGAATGTGCTGCTCCAATTTCATAATATACATTTGGATTTGCTTCTGTTACCTCCGCAATTACAACAGATGATTCTGTTAATTGATTCCATATATCATTGAGAACTATTCCGGGTCTTGAAATGTCATCTACTCGCATTGGCTCATATCCAATCTCTTCAACAAATGGTTGAATTGCATCTCTATAAACTTCATTATATGGTTCAGAAAATTGCATTGCTATAAAAGCATTTGGGCGACGGTCATCTACTGCCATTGGTCCAAATATTGCTTCTGATGTTCCTCTGAACGTAAAGATGCCTATACCTGTTCCAGCAGTGGTTCCTGTTCCAGTATTTGTTAATCTATCATAATCAATTACCTTTACACCATCAACGGATACCTGAACACGCTGACCATCTAATGCGATACGTATTCGGTAATTCCTGTCTGAGATTAGATTCGATATAGCTCCCGCGTGGGCAACTCTTGTTGAAGAAAGGTTTCTACCTTCAAAAAGTGTGTATGCACTATCCCATCCTCCAACCCCAGCGGCATAGTAATTTTTCCCACCTTCTGCTCGGAATATGATAAACGCACCGAATTTATGGTCTTCCGTTATAGGTAATTTGATTGTACATTCTATGATACCATCTTCAATATCTTTTGGTAACAAAATTAGTCCATGGCTTGCATCTGAATCGTCGGAAGAAGAATATCTTAAAATTTTTCCTTCTTCCAAAACTTCCCATTTACCATAAAGCGAAAGCATCTTGTGAAAATTAATATCAACCATTGTTAATCTCCTTATGGCGCCTTTAAAGGCGCTTGAATTGTTCTTCCATTGCTTTTAGCCACGCTTCCGCTATCTTTATAGCGAATTTCAAGCCTGCGTTTGAAATGTTATGACCACCTTCGGAAGCAGAAGTGGATTATAACATTAATATATCGTTTTTATTAGATATTACGATTTAGTTGGGTTGGCTGATATTCTTTCCTCCCGGTTCGAACGCCTAGATTTCACTTGCCTACAGATTAACACCTGTCTTTTCTTTTGTCAAAAACTTCTTCCAAAGCCTTTTGCGCGCAATGTTCCACATCAATCAACGCGGAGCGGCAAGCTGCGCCGGTGTTGCCGTCCTTCGGCTCTCAGGAAGCGGCGCCGCCGGAAGATAACCCTGGGAAAGATTCCGGAAACGTGGTATGGTCTCCTTCTTACGGGCAAACAGGACGCTCTTTCCGCGCGCCGGGGAATCCTCCCCGCGTCCCGCGCGCCGCCAAGCAAACGCGCAGGTCAACACGGGATCGGGGAACCCCATGAAAAAACTTCTGTTCCTCATCAATCCGGTCTCCGGCGCCTCGCCCGGACAAACCGTTGCCAAACACATCCAGACCGCTCTTGCCGACAGGATGTATCCCTGGCAGTACGACACCATCTTCACCAACGGCAACACCGTGGAGCAGGCCAGAGAACTCTCCCCGGACTATGAGTCCGTCATCGCCGTGGGCGGGGACGGCACCTTTGGCCAAATCGTCCAGGCCGTCTCCGGCATGGAGAACCCCCCCGGAATAAGCATCATTCCCTATGGCGTGGGCAACGACCTTGCCCGCTCCATCGGAGTGTACAGCATCTTCGAGGAAAAAGGCGTCCGGGGCGTCCTCCACATGATCCTCGCGGGCAAAACCCGGAGAATGGACGTGCTCAGGCTGGACGGGGAAACTCTTTTCGCCAGCTACTTCGGCCTTGGCAACGACGCCCTGGTCTCCAACGAGTTCAACCGGCTACGGCCAAGAAACCTTCTCACATTCATGGGAACCCGCAAATTCGTAAGCACGGGCCTTTATACAATCCTCATCCTCGAGAATCTCTCCTACCAGTTCCCCTTTCCCATCGAGCTCGCCTACCGGGACCACAAGGGAGAGGAAAAAACCGTTCCGGTGCCGGAAGGCAGCCATGGAATTCTCATCACCAATGTCGGCATCTACGCCGGCGGGGCCATGATTTCCTCGCGCTGCAACCTGTGCGACGGAGAATTCGAGGTGACGGTCATCGAGAAAATCCGAACCTGGTGGCTCATGCATTTATCGCGGTTTTTCAAAAAGCCCCTGGATGTCCTGTGCCCTGGAATCACCCAGTTTCAGACAAGCGAGCTTGCCATCCGCACCCAGGGGCAGACTTTCTGCCAGCTTGACGGGGAGAAAATAACCTTGGCGCCGGGCGAGACCCGTGTGAGCGTGAACCATCAGATCGAGGTGATTGTGCCGTGATGGTCTATTAAAAAATTACTGTTCCATTCGGCGGCCGTTTTATCCCGTGCGGCCGCGTTGCGCTCTTTGCGGAACAGAGGGACTATTCCTAAGCCGCGCGCCTTGCCGCCCGGGCAAATCGGCCACTTCAGGCGGAAAGTTAATCCGGTTTGCTGCTGTAAAGAAGAGGCATCTTTGGGCAACCCGGTGGCGGAGGCGCCCCTTATGGCAGGGCGTGCAGGCTCTGGGCGGGGCCGCTCCGGGGCGACAAGAGCCCCTTGCCACTTGCCGGAGGAAAAACATAAGACTTCCGGTGCCAACGGGGCACATCGGCATGCCTGTCCGGCGCAGCGCCTTGTGAGGGACAATGTCTATCGGTAGTGTTGGTATTGGAATATGTCAGAGTCTGCTTTTAAGAATAAAAAATCAACCTGCCAAAATGCCTCATCGTGCAAACGTAGCATTGGGTCAGCAATATCAGCAGGCCGGAATCCTAAATCTTCCAAATGGGCGCACATTTCATGAAATCTCAAACTAGCTGGTGTAAGTTTGAAGTTATAGGTCTCCATAATAATAGCCGTTGTATTCTTTATAGCACCTATACTGCCAGAAAGAATTGGCAATTCATATCCGTGAGTATCAAACTTTAAGAGATACGGGCTTAGGTAGCTTTTTTTCATCAAGCAATGAATCAATGGTACGCACAGTACATATTCTCGAAACGCCAGGATTTTGTCCTTCTATTGTACTTCCATCAAGATCTTCTGTAACATTAAGATTGGCCTTTCCTCCATCAACTTCCCCAGCTACACATAGTGTATAATCAAAATTGGCAAACAAACGCTTGTTAGCTTCAAGCGCACTTCTCCTTTCTTCAAGAGGTTCAACAGCCAAAAACTTTGCATTTTTAAAATATTTCATGCATCCAATACTCCACTTTCCATCTGAAGCCCCAATATCAACAACAGATCGGATGGATACATTGCTGCGTGCAAGTCTTTGAACCATAGAGTCCATACTTAGATCAAAGTTTTCTCTCCGAACTATTTTTGCATTAAGAGGCTGCAAAAAATTATTGACTATTTTTACTATATGCTTTTTCATTGGCATCTTTTTTTCTCCATACAATGCTTGAGTGGTTTACATAATAGCTTTATGCCGCTATAGCACGGCATAAAACCCATGTGCTCAAATCGGCACAAACCTTGCCTTTGCAGACCATTAAGGCGCCTGCCAGACTGCGGGCTGGGCGATATAGGGCTTCCGTTTAAGACACCAGCGGTTTTCCCTTTATCGGGCTATCCACAACGGACAACAGGGATTCACACTTTCCAGTTAAAGCGCCCCTCATGCGCAGGTGGTCGCATGAGGTCATCATACGCGCTCACGTCAAGCCGCCTCTCTTTTTAGCACGTTCGCTGACGCATCTCGTAATATCGGCAAAAATACCACGGAAGCGGCCGTCTTGTCAATGCCTAATTTTATTTGTCCAAAGGTGCCACACCCGAAAAAATTATTGCAAATTTTTTATTCCAGCGGATTGTACTCCGGGTGGTCTCTCCAAAACCGCATTCGCATACTCATGGGCATGCTCCTCCAGTACGGCGGTTCTTTTGTCTCTTGAGGTAATTGCAATTACCTCAAAAGAAAATCCTATCAAAGCAGGGTCTTTTTCCCCATTATTCGAACTCCTAACTCCTAAACCGGCGGAGCCGGAAAGAAGGCTTTAGGCTTTAGGCTTTAGGCTTTAGGCTTTAGGCTTTAGGCTTTAGGCTTTAGGCTTTAGGGCTGGCTGTAAACGGCCCGTTGTTGCGGGCTGCGCCATTATCTGCGCAAAAAACGCGGATAATCCGGACAGAGAATCTAACTTCTAAAAACCGTTCCCATCGTGTAAACGAGGGCAGGACGGCTTGGTTTTCCGGGCCGCCTTGCCCTTTCCTTTGAATCTTCCAGCCCAAGGAGAAACTATAATGGAGCCGGTCCTCAATCTTGCCTTCAACCAGGAACCTGTAACCCTGTTTGCCGCCTTCAGCGCGGGCCTTGCCTCCTTCTTCTCCCCCTGCATCCTGCCGGTTATCCCCGGCTATTTCACCTTTCTCGCGGGCGCTTCTTTAGACACCCTTGTCTCCCAGGATGGAACCGCCGCAAGACGGCGCCTCTTTTTCTCGACCGTCGCCTTTGTGCTGGGCTTTTCCTCTGTTTTCATCCTCATGGGCGCCTCCGCCTCCTGGCTGGGAGGCTTTTTCCTCAACCACCAGACGGTGCTCCGCGTGGCGGGCGGCGCCCTCATCGTGCTGTTTGGCCTGCATTTTTTGGGCATCTTCCGTATCCGCGCCCTGGACATGGAGATGCGCTACCATTTCCGTGAAAAACCCATGCATATCGCGGGGACATTTCTGGTGGGAATGGCCTTTGGCGCCGGATGGAGCCCTTGCGTGGGCCCGCTTTTGGGGTCTGTCCTGGCCATCGCGGCCAACAAGGAGACGGTCGGGGAGGGAATGGTTCTCTTGGCGGTGTATTCGGGGGGGCTTGCCATTCCCTTTCTCGGACTTGCGGCCTTTGCCGGAGGGCTTCTCCCGGTTCTTAAGCGAGCCAAAAAGGTCATGCCCTACATCAACAAGGCCATGGGCGCGCTCCTGGTTCTGGTGGGCGTGGCCCTGATGCTGGACCTTTTGAATTATCTCGCGCGGGTGTGATACAGGGAGACGGGCGGGAACCGCGGGATTGTCACAGAGGGAAAACCTGGTAGAGGCTCCCCTCCCCCGTGATAAAACCAAGGCTTGCGAAGAATCCTCCGGCGAGGAAATCCCCCGCCACAAGGCCGGCAAAAAACAGACGCGCCCTCTGGTACAGGCGGACCCCGCCGTAGCGCATGCACAGGACGTTGGCCGCCCAGCCCGCCAGGAAGGAAAACCACAGGATGCGCATGGCGGAACTATAGGCCGTGAGATAGCCCACAGGATGGAGCGGCCACCAGAAAAAACGGTGGTAGCACACGGCAAGAACCAGCATGACACCGGCGCCCGCAAGGGCGAAGACTCTGGGCCAATGCCCGGGAGCGGGCGCCCCCTCCACAAGGGACCGCACATTGTCAACCACGGCAAAAGCCGTTTCCGCGGCCCAGGTGTCCCGCATCTCCCGGAGCCCGTGCCGGTGGCACAGGGCCAGCATGGCGGCAAAGGAGACCGCCACGCACAGAACAAGGGTTCCGGCCACGGCCCAGGAGACAAGCCTGCGCTCCGGAGCACCGTCCGTCACTTTCCGCGCATGGACCAGACCCGGCATAAGGGTTTCCCGCATATCCAGAAAAAGAACCTTTTGCGCCACCGCCGCGGTGAAAAGCCCGGCCGCCGTGAAAACCCGGGTTCCGAAAAACGCCAGAAGCCCGTCCAGGGGCGCCGCCGTGAGAGTCATGTACGGCAGGCCGCCCTGGCAAATGACCCGGGTGGCGACAATCAGGACCGCAAGGCAGGCGGGAATAAAAAGCGCCGCGGCCGGAAGGGGCATTCCGGAATAACGGAACCACACGGTTAACAGCCCGATACCTATCAGCAATCCCCTCCCGGACCACCGGGCGTCTGTCCTTGCCGTTCCGCCGCCCAGTGTGTCCCTCAGCACATCCCTGAGATGCCGTCTTGCAAGCCAGATGATGAAGATAAAATAGACAAAGTAGGCGCCAATCATCTGGCATTCCTCGGGCCGGGCAAGGGTGGGGCCAAAGGTGGTCCCCAGGGCGGACGCGGGTATTTGGGTGCCTGTCACAGACAACACCCCAAGAAAGAGCGCGCCGGCCACATAAAAAAACCAGAAGGAAAAGGAGACTTGGCGTCCCGCGAGAAAAGCGAGACCGATAAAGGCGGGATAGATGTAAACCCGGGTCTTGAGGAAGCCCGAGAAAAGGCCGGTGGCGGGAACGTAAGAGCCGGGCAGAAACAGCGCGGGGATTTCCGGCACGCTCGGAAAATAGGCGTGCAGGCCGTTCACGCAATGCAAAAAGGCCGTGGCCGCCAGGCCTGCCAGAAGAAAGCGGTCGGAAAGGAATTTTCCCGGTTTTCCGCTGTCCAAAGACTCGGTGAGGAGTCTGGGAACCTGGAGCAAGGGAAAGGCCATGCGTTCGTTTGTGAGCCATTGGCGGCCCAGGACCCCGGCAAGGCAGGAGAGGATGAAATAGACAAGGAAGACAAAACATCCCCAGACCGCAAGGGGCATGGCCCAGGCGTCCCAGGGGATTTTTCCAAGAACCGTGAGCCAGCCCATCCGGGCGCCGCCCGGCAGTCCGTCCGAGAGCAGGTCCAGGGCCGCGGCGCCTTCCGGATACCATGCCTTGGGCATAAGGGGATGGAGGACTTCCGCAAAGTGGTTGCCCGCGCTGGCCTGCCCGACAGGGGCGGCAAGGTTGGAAAAGAAGGTCCGGGCCAGTCCTGTCCAGGCGATGCCGGAGCCAAGGGCCGCAAGCGCCCAGACAAAGAGAAGCTCCCGGCCGGAAAGGAGGGGGCGGCGGAACACCCGGTTGAAAAAGGCCGCGAGAAAGACAAGCCACACAAGGGCAATGAAGGGAGCAAGGGGGAAATGGCCGCCGCCCAGGGGCGTGTTGTTGAGGTAGGCGTTGTTGTAGGGGGTAAGCGCGCAAATCAGGGCGGCAAGGGCCATTCCAAGAAAAGCGGCCCTTGGCCGGAGAGCCGGGCCGGCGGGAAGCTGTCCGTCCGTCATGGCGCCTCTCCCCCGGCGCGGGCGTGGTTCGTCTTCCGCGCTCATGTTTCAAGCGCTCCGATCACATCGCGCACGTCCTTGATATTGTTTTGAGCAAGCCAGGCCGATATCCCGTCCGCGATGTCCAGGGCGGCCCGGGGATTGACGAAATTCGCTGTTCCCACCTGTACGGCGGTCGCCCCGGCCATGAGAAACTCCAGGGCGTCCACGGCGTTTGATATTCCTCCCACGCCCATGACGGGCACGCGCACAGCCCGGCAGGTCTCATACACCATCCGGAGCGCCACAGGCTTGATGGCGGGACCGGAAAGCCCGCCCGTAATGTTGGCGAGCCGGGGGCGCCGCGTGGAAATATCCACCGCCATTCCGGTAAGCGTGTTGATGGCCGAGAGCGCGTCCGCGCCCGCGTCCTCCGCGGCCAGGGCGATGTCCGCGATCCGGGCCGTGTTGGGGGAAAGTTTGACGATAAGCGTCTTGCCCGTCTTCTCCCGGACAGCCCGGGTCACCCGGGCCGCGGCCTTGGGGTCTGCGCCAAAGGCCACGCCGCCCTTCTTGACATTGGGACAGGAAATATTGAGCTCGATTCCCGCTATCCCCTCTTCCCGGTCCAGCCGCTCCGCCACCCGCGCGTATTCCTCCATGGTGGTCCCGTAAATGTTGGCGATGACAGGGGTGCGAAAGCGCGCGAGCAAGGGGAGTTTTTTGGCGCAAAATGCCTCGACCCCGATGTTTTCAAGGCCGATGGCGTTGAGCATGCCCGAGGCGGTCTCAACAATGCGGGGAGGGGGATTGCCCGGAGCGGGGAGAAGGGAAAGACCCTTGACCGCGATGGCCCCCAGACGCGAGAGGTCCAGGTGCGGGGAAAACTCCAAACCGTACCCAAAGGTGCCCGAGGCCGTGCATACAGGGTTGGCCATGGAGATCCGGCCCACAGTGACTCCCAGGGAAGGAGCCGCGCTCATGGCGTCTCCGGCGCGCCAAAACGGCCCTCGGCCTCCATGCCGCGGAGCACCACCCCCACACGGGCTTCGAGGTTGAGCAGATACGCGGGCTCGGCCTGTTTGGGATGGGGCTTGGGATCGTACTCCCATTCCCGCACCCGCAGGGCTGCCCGGGCCGTGTCGCCGCCTTCCTCCATGAGGATGCCCTCGACCATGTCCTTGAAAGCCGCGCACTGTTTGAGCGCCCGCGCCCCAAAGCCCTGGGCGTCCCCGCCGGTAAGAACAGCGCCGTGGCCAAGGCACAGGATTTCCACGGGAAGAGCGGCAAGGCGCGCGAGGGAGGCGCGGTACATGTCGTAATCCACGAGAAAGTCGCAGTAGATGTATCCGGAATGGTCAGGGATTCCGGCGGCCTCGGACGGAATGAGGATTTGTTCCTCCGGGATGTAGAAACTCAAGAAATCCCTTGTGTGTCCGGGGGTGGCCAGAACCTGGACGGTTCTGCCAGGCCGGACATGGAAAACCCCGCCCTCCTCGAGAACCATGTCCACGGCGGGCGGATCAAAGGGCACAGCGGGCAGGGCCGCGCTCCAGGTCCGCTCCATGGTTTGCCGGGCGGCCTCGCTGAGTTCCCGGATGGTCCGCACCGCGTTTTCCCTGGAGAAGACGCGGGCCGCGCCCGCCGAGGCGCCAATCCGCATGCGGGGGAAAACGGACTTGAGGTATCCCAGGGAGCCGCAGTGGTCGAAATGGGAATGGGTGAGGAGGGCGATATCCGGTCCCTGGTCCCCGACGAGTTCCCGGAGGGCGTCCGCGTAGGCCGGGCCGAGGCAGGCCACGCCCGCGTCGAAGAGAATGCTGGTTTCGCCCGTGAGGAGATAGACGGGGATCTCGTTGGTCACGAGCATGTGGAGAGAGGGTGTTATGGGGCCTGGCTGAGTGATGACCATGGTGTGGGCCGGGGGTTAGGAGTTAGGGGTTAGGAATTAGAATAAAAAATCATCTTTTGTCGTGTTTTTTAGTTATAAAATGGGCCTTTTTCCTCATAGCAGCCGCATGGCGGCAAGGTTTTTGATCTAGCCTGGGGTTTCAACCCCAGAACCATGGCACAGACATTATCCGCGCAAAAAGCGCGGATAATCCAATCATAGAATCTAAACCGGCGGAGCCGAAAAGAAGGCTTTAGGCTTTAGGGCTGGCTGCAAACGGCCCTTTTTTAAGGCTGCGCCATTATCCGCGCAAAAA
>JAGVGH010000190.1 GCA_020057225.1 Desulfobacterales bacterium
AGATTCACCCAACACACAGAAATCATTTAGAAATGTTGGGTGCGCATGGGCCTCGCGGTCTGGAACAACCCAACCGGCGCTTCCTTTCGCAATTACCTCGCCAAAGCCGGAAATAAAAGCGCGTTTTAAAAACAACGCGGACGGCCAGGCCAAAACCGCGTAAAACCTCGGGAGGGGCGAGCCATGTCGGTACACCGCAGCATCGTGGCGCTTTTGACCGTTTTCCTGCTCTCCGTGTCCGGATGCGCCGGAAACGGCGCCGCCCCGGGAAAAACCGGCGGCTCAAAAAAACCGGCGGAAACCCAGGAACCCCAAAGCGAGGCGCTCATGCTTCTCGAACAAGGAACCAGCTTTTACAAATCGGGCGACCACCCAAAAGCGCTGGAGATATGGAACGCCCTTGCCCTCAAAGAGCCCGGGCGGCCGGAGGTTTATTACAACCGGGCCTTGTCGCTGCACGCCCTTGGGGAATACGGGAAGGCTGTAGAGGATTACAACAAGGCGCTTGAACTCGACCCCGGCTTTGCCATCGCCCTCTATAACCGGGGTCTTTCCCAGGGAGCCCAGGGAGACTACGCGGCCGCCATTGCGGACTACGAGCGCGCCATCATCATTGACCCTGCCGCCTCCGGCCCGTTCTACCAGCTCGCCTGGACACTGGTCTTTGCTCCGGACCCGGCGCTGCGCGACGGAAACCGCGCTGTCAAGATGGCAGGCCATGCCCTGAACATCACCAAAGACATGCCCACGCTGGAGGTATTGGCCGCCGCGCACGCCGAGGCCGGGGACTTTCCCTCGGCCGTGGCGGCCCAGGAGCGCGCGCTCGCCTATCTGCGGCAAACAGATCCCGGGGCGGATATGACATCCCGCCTGATGCGGCTTGAGTACTACCGGGCCGGGCACAAGCTCATGGAGGACTCGGTGGAATTCGCCAAACCGGCGCCCGGCGGCAAACCCATGGAGGAAGACATTGCCCCGGCCGCTCTTCCCCCCCGGCCGCCCGGCGCGCAGGAAACCGCTCAGGCCCCCGCGCCGACGCAAGGGGCAGGTTCTTACGGGAACCAGCCCGCGGCCGCCCCGAAGCCGGAAGAACCCCTGGCAGGGTCTCCTGCCCCGGAAAAGCCTCCCGAGGCATCCGCCCCGGCAGCCCCCGCCGCCACGCCTCCTCCTCCCGCGGAACCTCCGCCCCCCGCCTCCGCCGCCTCCGCCGGACCAGTGGAGGACATCCTGTACGCCACCGCATGGCAGGCCCAGGACACCGCGTATCCCTACACGGTGCAGGCGGGATCCTTCCAGTCCCGGGACGAGGCTGTCAAGTTGGCCCGGACGCTTGTTTCCCAGGGCGAGGCGGCCTTTACCGCCCGGGTGGAAATCCCGGGCAAGGGAACCTGGCACCGCGTGTTTTTTGGCGCGTACCCGTCGCGCAAGACAGCGGACAAAGCGCGGCAAAGCATGGCGGCCAGAGGCTTCGGCGCCGCGGTCACCGGAAAAAACCCCTACGCGGTGGAGGTTTCCCCGGCAAACGGCCAAACCCTGCAGGATATCGAGACCGCTCTCATTCAAAAAGGCCATGTGCCCTATTCCATGTACTATAAAACCGGAAACAGGACACGCCTGCTCATCGGCGCCTATTCCGGCGAAAAAGACGCGGCGGCGGCACGGGACGCTCTCGCCCTCGAGGGCTTTACCGCAAAAACAACGCTCCGCTGAACCGGAGCATTTCAATACAAGGAACCGCGCCTCCGTTGATGACCAAGGAATCCTACACAGCCAAAAACATCGAGGTCCTAAAGGGCCTCGAACCGGTGCGCCGCCGTCCTGGAATGTACACGGACACCACGCGGCCCAACCACCTTGCCCAGGAGGTTATTGACAACTCCGTGGACGAGGCCATCGCAGGCCATGCGACCCGGGTTTCCGTGACGCTTCACGCGGACGGCTCCCTTTCCGTCGAGGACAACGGACGGGGCATGCCTGTGGACATCCACGAGGAAGAGGGCATGAGCGGGGTCGAGCTCATCCTTACGCGCCTCCACGCCGGAGCCAAGTTTTCTGACAAAAGCTACCGTTTCTCCGGCGGCCTGCACGGAGTGGGCGTTTCTGTCGTGTGCGCCCTTTCCCTGCGCCTTGAAGTCCAGGTCAAACGCAACGCCCAGGTCTGGCGCATGGCCTTTGAGTCCGGTGAAAAAAAAGAGCCCCTCCATGCCACGGGAAACGCCGGCGCCAGGGAAACAGGGACCGCCATTCGCTTTTGGCCTGACCCCTCTTATTTCGACTCCCCGAAGTTCTCCTTTCCCCTTCTCAAGCATGTCATGCGGGCCAAGGCGGTTCTTTGCCCGGGACTGCGCGCGCGCCTGCGCGACGAGGCAAGCGGCGAAACCCTGGAATGGCGCTATGAGGCGGGGCTCCGCGACTACCTCGTGGACAGCCTGGGCGGCCTTCCCATGATCCCCGCGGAACCGTTCACCGGGGGGTTCGAGGGTGAAAACGAGGCCGTGAGCTTTGCCGCGGTCTGGCTTCCCGAGGGCGGCGAGGCGGTGTGCGAGAGCTACACGAACCTCATTCCCAATTCCCAGGGGGGAACCCATGTGAACGGGTTCCGGGCCGGACTTTTAGCCTCGCTGCGGGAATTTTGCGAGTTCCGGAAAATCCTGCCCAGGGGGCTGCACCTTGCGCCGGAGGATCTTTGGGAACCGTGCTCCTACGTGCTCTCGGTCAAGATGCGGGACCCCCAGTTCTCCAGCCAGACCAAGGAGCGCCTCACCTCCCGGAGGGCCGTACCCTTTGTTTCCGGAGTGGCCAAGGACGCCTTTGCCCTTTGGCTCAACCAGCACACGGACGCGGGCGAGGCCATCGCCGAGCTTGCCTTGGCCCGCGCCCTGAAGCGGACCCGCACGGCCAAGTGTGTGGCGCGGAAAAAGATCGCGGGCGGTCCCGCTCTTCCCGGCAAGCTTGCGGACTGCACCGGCGAAGACCCCATGGCGGGGGAGCTGTTTTTAGTCGAGGGCGACTCGGCGGGAGGCTCGGCCAAGCAGGCGCGGGACCGGCGGTTTCAGGCGGTGATGCCGCTTCGCGGGAAAATTTTGAACACCTGGGAGGTGCCCTCCGGGGAGGTTCTGGGGAGCAAGGAAATCCACGACATCGCCATAGCCGTGGGAGTGGACCCGGGATCAGAGGATTTAAGCGGCCTGCGTTACGGAAAGGTGTGCGTTTTGGCGGACGCGGACTCGGACGGTCTGCACATCGCGACCCTTTTATGCGCGCTTTTCCTAAAGCATTTCAGACCGTTGGTTGAAAAAGGCCATATCCACGTGGCCATGCCTCCCCTCTACCGGATTGACGCGGGAAAAGAGACCCGCTACGCCCTGGACGAGGCGGAAAAGGAGAGCATTTTGGAGCGGCTGGCCCGGGACGGACGCCGTGGCGCGCCCAGCGTGGTGCGGTTCAAGGGTCTGGGGGAGATGAACCCGGTGCAGCTCCGGGAAACCACCATGGCGCCGGACACGCGGCGCCTGGTGCGGCTGGCGCTTGGGGAGAACGGCGGCGCGGAGGGGGTTATGGACATGCTGCTGGCGAAAAAACGCGCTGCGGACCGGCGGGCGTGGTTAGAAGCAAAAGGGGATCTGGCGGAGGGGTGACAGGGGGTTGAGATTCTATGTTTGGAGTATCCGCGTGAGAGTGTTATCCAAAGAGGCAATTGTAAAACTTTTGAGGTAATTGCAAAACTCTTGGAAACGACAAATTTGAGGTTGGGTGGTTCAGCGCGCGCCCGCGCCGGAGTTCTTTGCGGCGCGGGACTTGGCCTCTTCTGAAACAAACTCGAGGATTTTTTCCGCCAGAAGCTCCGAGCCAAGGTCGGAATAATGGCAGTTGTCCACAAACAGCATCCCCTTTCCTTCGTCCAGAGCGGTGCTTAGGTCAAGCCGCGCATAGGAAGGAGCAGAGGAGAGATACCGCTGGTAAAACGCGCGCTCGTAGCGCGCCAAAAGCGTATGTTTCACCGAGGAGAGATCGAGGCATTCCATCTCCTCCGGACTGAAAACCCTGCGGGATGAAAAGGCGGTGGGCTGGAGGACCATGTAAAACGCGGCTCCGTGTTCCTTGCACAGCCTGTCCATCATGGCGAAATTCTCAGCCATGATCTTCACACGCCGGGGAACCCCCTCCGTAAACACCCGCGGCTCGCCACGGACGTTCCATTTATCCCATACCCCGTTCCCGGAGCCTTTTTCCGCCATCCGGGCCATCAGGTCCGCAAAAGCCGAGGCCGACCGCAGGGCGGGCAGGACGTTCAGATGGCCTTTCCCCTGTTCGAGGCGTCGGACCTCCTCCGCCACCGCGAAGGACCGGGGCGGCAGTGTGGCGAAGCGGATATCAGGGTCCATGGCGCCCATGTGCGCGTCGTTCCGCCCGCTTAACGCAATCACCATGTCCGCCTTTTCTTCCAGCAGATATTTGCGGAGGACGAGCATTTCCTGGAAGGACTGATACCCCCGGACAGCAAGGTTGACGAGTTCGGCCTTGATTCCCAGGCGCTCGCTCAAGAGGCGTTCGAGGACCCCGGCCACCGCATGCCGGTTGTCCGAGGCGCCGATGCCCGCGGCGGAACTGCCTCCTGTGAGAACAACCAGGAGCGCGGGACGGGGATAGGCGATGGGCGTGACGGGTCTGCCATCAGGGCCTGTGAGGATGGCGGAGGGGGGGCATCCGCAGCCCGTCTCCTTGGTGAGGACGATGCCGGGCGCGTGTTCCCAGCCCAGGTAGGGATGAAAAGGGTTGCTTGGGGCGGCGGGGCGGTGTCTGGGATATCCCAGGGCGCGCATGGCAAGGGAGGCGCCCCCCTCCAGCAAGGCCAGGGCGAAAACTGTGGCGGCCAGGGAGAATAAAAGGGGTTTCCACCGTCGCATACGCTCACCTGCCCGGGTTCCGGGGCGGGACGCGGCGGAAAACCCTCTTCCGCCGCGTCCGCTTTCCCGCCTTACATCTTTCTCAGCACCTTCTTGTCAATTTTCCCCACAGTGGTCAAGGGCAATTCGTCCCTGATCTCAATCCGCCTGGGCACCTCGTAGGCCGCGAGCTTCTCCCTGGCCGTTTTGGCAATCTCCGCCTGGATTTTCTCCTTGTCCGCGTTCTTATAATCCGGGGCAAGGGTCACCCAGGCTTTCACCAGTTCCGACCCCGGACGCTCGGGATTGGGATGCCCGGTGATGGCAATCATGTCCACAGCGGGGTGGCTGGCTAAAACCGTCTCGACCTTGCGGGAGAACACCTTGAACCCTGAGACGATGAGCATGTCCTTGGTGCGGTCCACAATGGTAAGATAGCCGTTTTCGTCCATCTCCACCACGTCTCCCGTGTGCATGTATCCTTCCTCATCCACGGTTTCACGGGTGGCGTCCGGATTTTTGTAGTATCCGGCCATGACCTGGGGACCCCGGACGCAGAGTTCTCCCGGTTTGCCAACGCCCACCTCTTCCTTGGTCTCGGGATCCAGGAGTTTGATCTCCGTGTTTAAAAGCGGGAGACCAATGGCCCCGAGTTTCTTTTTGCCCTTGGAGGGGTTCATCACCGTGAGGGGCGAGGTCTCGGTCATTCCGTACACCTCAAGGAGTTTGCCAAAGCCCACGATGCGTTCCAACTCTTTCTGGGACTCCACGGGGAAAGGCGATGCCGCGGAAATGCAGAGTTCGAGGTTCGAGAGGTCAAGGGTTTTGAATTTGGGGTTCGCGAGCAAAAGCTGAAAGAGCGAAGGGACATTGACCAGAACCGTGGGTTTGTATTTGGCGAGGCGGTCGCAGATATGGTCCGTGTCCCTGGGATTGGGGATGAGGATCTGGGTCCAGCCGAGATAGACGCAGTTTTCGCAGAAAAAGAGACCGGCAATGTGGAAGAAGGGGAAGCCGGAAAGGGCGATGGAGTCGCCGGATTTCCATGCGAGCCAGCGCTGGACAATGAGGAGGTCGGCCACCGCGTTTCGATGGGTGAGCATGGCGCCCTTGGGGAGTCCGGTGGTGCCGCCGGTGTACTGGATATAGGCGGTGTCGTCCGGGGTGAGGCCGGGATTGGGCAGGGTATCCTTGAATTTGGAGGTTTTGATGACTTCTTCCATGCGGAAGACGGTTTTTCCGGCAAGGGGGGCGACCTCGCCGGTTGGTATTTTTTTAAGGAGCTTGCCCAGAAAACCCTTTATTTTGGGGAAGAAACCGGCGATGGAGCAGGCCACCACGATCTTGAGGTCCGGAAGTTCCTGTGCGATTTTTGTGAGGCGTCCGGCAAAGATGGCGTCGAGGGTGACGAGGCCCTTGGCGTCGGAGTCTTTGAGCTGGTGGGCCATTTCCTCCTGGGAGAGGAGGGGAGAGACACCGGAGACCACGCAGCCTGCCTTGAGGACGCCGAGCCAGGCGATGACGTATTCGGGGATGTTGGGGAGATTGATGCCGACCACGTCGCCTTTTTTTAGGCCGGAGGCGATGAGCATGTTGGCCAGGCGGTTGGAGTAGAGGTCAAGCTGGGCGAAGGTGATTTTAGTGCCCATGTAGGAGAGCGCGGTTTTTTGGGGGTAGTTTTGGAAGGCGGGCCGGATGGCGTCCACGTAGGTGGTTTCCCAGGCGGAGGGGTTGAGGTCTGTGAGGCCCGGGTCGTAGGATTTTCTCCAGATTTCTTCCATATCGCGCTCCCTTGGCGGTTGCGGGTCCATGTTTTCGGCGGTTTTTCGGACGGACGCCCGTTCGTATTTTTCAAAAGCGCCTTGCCGCCCCGGAATAAGGCGCTGTGCCGTCAATAAAGCGTCAGGGGGAAGCGGACGAAGTCTGTTCGGCACCCCGGAAGGGCACCGTCATGGGATTCCCTTTTTAACCAGTTTTCTCACCTTTTTCCAAGCACTTTTCCTGTTGTTTGGACCGGCGCCGCATCTCCGTGCGGAACACAAGACGTATTAACACCGCCCTGGTGGCATGTATCATGGGTTTTTTCGCGCAACTGTGTCCCAGGGCCATGCCATCGCTTTTGTCCGGCGCGCCCCGGTCCTCACACCGGAAACGGAACCGCGGAAAGGCCCGCGGTCTCAGACAGGCCGAACTGAAGGTTCATGTTCTGCACCGCCTGACCGGCCGCGCCCTTCACAAGGTTGTCTATGGCCGACACCAGAACCAGCCGTCCCGCATGGGCGTCCACGGCCGCGCCGATGTCAATGAGGTTGGTGCCGCGCACCCGGCGGGTCTGGGGAAACTGTCCCTGGGCAAGAATCCGGACAAAGGGCGCGCTGTTGTAGAAGTCCGCGAGGATATCATGGGCCTCTCCCGCGGAAAGCTCCCGGGTCAGCCGCGCGTAGCTTGTGGCAAGCATTCCCCGGCTCATGGGAACAAGATGGGGCACAAAGGTTATGCGCACGTCATGCCCGGCCTCGCGGGAGAGAACCTCCTCCATCTCCGGGCAGTGCCTGTGGCTGGCGACCTTGTAGGCGGAAAAACCCTCCGTCACCTCCGAGTAATGGACAGTAAGGGAGAGGCCGCGTCCCGCCCCGCTCACCCCTGATTTGGCGTCCGCCACGATGGTGCCCGTGTCAACCAGACCGGCCTTGACAAAGGGGATAAGGGGCAAGAGGGTGCAGGTGGGATAGCATCCCGGATTGCCCACAAGGTCCGCGCCTCTCACCGCGTCCCCATAAATCTCAGGCAGACCGTACACCGCCTTTTGAGAGAGTTCCGGCGCCGAGTGCTTTTGATAGGCCGCCTCGTAGGCGGCCACGTTGCGGAAGCGGAAGTCCGCGGAAAGGTCCACCACCTTGGCCCCTCCCGCAAGCAGGGCCGGAACGGAATCCATGGCGAGCTTGTGGGGAAGGGCTGTGAAAACCGCGTCCGCGCGTCCGGCCAGGGCCGCGGGATCATTGGCCTCGCAGACAAGCCCTGTCGCGCCCGCGAGCGCCGGATACACCGAGGTGAACGCCGCGCCCACGTACTGGTTGGAGCTCAGGGCGCAAAGCTCCACGTCCGGATGTCCCAGAAGAATGCGGACCAGCTCCGCGCCCGCGTATCCTGTCGCGCCCAGAACCGCGGCGCGGACCTTGTTTCCCCTGCGTTCCATAATTCCTCCCTTTCGGCGGCGGGGTTTTCACGCCCTCTGCAGGTTGCCGGAATTCCTTTCGTTCAACGCGCCTTTGTAATCCCAGGCCCGCGCGCAACCGGCCCCTCCCAGGCGGCCAGGCAGGATAATCAAACCGCGTTGACTTCAAATCCTTGGCGCCTGCAAAAGGCTCCCGCCACATCTCCCGCTCCCTGCGGAAGAGGGTCGGGATAAGGGCATTGTTTTTGGGTGGCGCCTGATTGCGGCTTGATACCAAATCGAAGGCCCCTGGTTCAGGAGGTAATTGCAAAACTCTAAGAAACGACAAATTTGAGGCCGGGGGGTTCCGCCCGAAGGGCAGGTTCACCCAACAGATAGGAATCCTTTAGAAATGTTGGGTGAACCCGGGCCTTGCGGCCCGGAACCACCCAACCTACGCCTCATTTTGCAATTACATCTCTGGCCTAGAAATTCCATGCCGTTTCCACGTGAAAGCTAAAATCCGCCGCGGCGTCGGAAAGATCCTCGGACATCAAAAAATCCATGCTCAGTTTATCGGTGAACGCGTGGCGAAGCCCCCAGCTTATCTCCGCGTAGCCCCTGTCCAGGGCCGATATCCCCGTGTCTTCAAACAAGGCCGACTCCGCAAGCCCCTGGACCAGCAGCAAGGTGTGTTTCGAGAGCGCGGCGGCCGCTCCCGCCGCGCCATGGAGGGTGTTGTTGATGGAAATGGCGAACCCGGGTTCCCGTTCAGGGCATCCGTGCCAGGCGCCCCCGGCGCCCGCGTACAGGGTGAGCCATTCAAACAAGGCATGTCCGGCTGTGAACCCCGCGCCGGTGTCCCATCCGCCGCTTCCCATTCCCCGGGAGGCGTTTCCCGATGGCGCCTTGACAACGGCCCGGGCCGCCAGGGCGCCGCCGTCCCATTCCAAAAGCTTCTTTTTCAGCCCCATGCGCACATCCCCGATGTCAAGCCCTTCCTCCTCCCGGGCAAACCAAGGCGTCCCGGCCAAGGCCACCCGGTAGCCAAAGGTGTTGTCAGGACGTGTCCCGCGGCCGTAGTTTCCCACGCCCAGAGTGTCGTGATACCATTCAAGGCCGCTGTCCATGAAGCCGGCCTGCATCCAGGCCGCTGGAAGCACGGCGTCAAACTCCATGCCCCGGCCCAGCCCAAGACGGCAGCGAAGGGTCATGTCCAGGACTTCCATGTCCATGAGCGCCGTGGTTTGGCCCGCCTGTTCGTTGATGAACACGCTGCCGTAGGCAAGCCCCAGGCTTGCCTTGACTTTTCCTTTTCCCAGGGCCAGAGGCCCGGCCCATTCCGGGCCAAGAAACATCTTGTGCAGGGGGGTGCGGTTTCCCCCGTTTGCCGGGTCGGCCAGTCCGCAAAATCCCTGGGAGGCGGAAAGAGCCAGGACAAGGAAGACCAGGAAGACGGGCAATACAGGGACAGCACGGGAAGAGGATGGCATGCGGCGCTCCTTGATATTCGGGCAGATATCCGGACACGGGCTGATGTTATCCGCCGGCGCGCGGCGAAAAGCTCTTTACATGTAAGACAGATGGACCTATAAATCAAAAACTTTTATCACACCACGATGCGCGGCGGAGGTTTTTTTATGGGTAAGAAAAGTCTGGTCAAGTCCACAGGCAAGAAGAAGAGCGAAGGCGGGAAAACAACGGGGGCCGCTGCCCCGCAGGATGCGGCCGCTGGCGAAGGGGATGTGCTGTTCCGGAAATTCACGCTGCCAGGACAGGAAGCGGCTGCGAGGGCCGCGCCTTTGGCCCTGCGGGCGGAGTATCAGGCCCCGGGCATTTTGGACGCATGGCCTGAAGAAGAGCGGGATCGGGTCTCCCGGATTCTATTCCGGCAGTTTGACCTCAAGGCGGCCGCCGAGGAGTATGAGCGGCGGGTGAAAGCCGAGGAGGAGGCCCGCCGCAAGGCCGAAGAGGAGGCCCGGATTAAGGCGGAAGAGGAAGCAAAGCGGAAGGCCGGGGAAGAGGCCAAACGCAAAGCCGAGGAGGAGGCCCGGATTAAGGCCGAGGAAGAGGCCAGGCGCAAGGCCGAAGAGGAGGCCCGGATTAAGGCGGAAGAGGAAGCAAAGCGGAAGGCCGAGGAAGAGGCCAAACGCAAAGCCGAGGAGGAGGCCCGGATTAAGGCCGAGGAAGAGGCCAGGCGCAAAGCCGAGGAAGAGGCCAGGCGCAAAGCCGAGGAGGAGGCGCGCGCCAAGGCGGAAGAGGAAGCCCGGCGCAAAGCCGCCTTCGAGGCAAGCCGCCTTTCCCTGCGCAAGGACGCCCCTCCGGGCCTCCTTGGAAAAGCCCGGTCCGCCCTGTTCTACGCAAACGGCATTTCCCGGCAGGTCGGCCAAAGCGCCATGGAACTCGCATCCGCCGCAAAACGCCCCTCTCCCGCGCTGCTCGCGGGGGTGGTTCTCGCGTTGTTCCTTTTGGGTTCCCTTTTGGCTGCAAGCTCCGGCAACGCGGGCAGGTTCTATTACGTGAAAACCCGGGACGCCTGGGTTCTCAAACAGGGCCTTTTCGCGCCCACAGGCAGCAAAACCGTGGCCGCCCTCCCGGGCCTCGCGCTGGAAGGGCCGCGCCTCCAGGAAATGAACATTTCCCAGGCCTACGGCATCGCCCGCGACTACTGGCTCGCGCGGGCCGAAGAGGCCGCCAAGCCTGTGGACGGCGCTGTGGATTACGGCAAGGTCCGCGAATATCTTGGGAACGCCCTGCCTTACGCTCTTACCAACGAGGGACGGAACGAGATTCACGGACGCTTGAACCGCGTGGAATATGAGAGGGCGCTTGGCGAGGCCGTCCAGGTGACAACGACCAGGGCAAAGGAGAGCCTTGCCTGGGCGGAAGAGCTTCTCCTCAAGGCCCAGGGATACGCGGCCACTCCGGAGGAGGCCAAAGCGGTTGCGGCGAAGATCGCGGCAATCCGTTCCGCGCGGGCAAACATCGTGAAATAGCCGCGCGGTTTTGCAAAAGACACATGCCTGGACCGGGCGGAGGGAGGCGCGCGTCTCTTTCCGCCCGTTTTTTATGGAGAGGTTTGGAGAGGCGCCTCCTGACAGATAGGCCAGGGAGGTATAGGGTTGAGAGCGTTTGTCGGAATTCCCTTCCGGTTGGTGTGACTGTTCTTCCTGGCCTGCCGTCATCCCCGCGAAAGCCTGGGCCCGGACTTTTTTAGAGACCCTGGGCCCCGGTTTTCACCGGGCGGCTTGGTTGCGCGCGGGTTTAACACCAAGGTGCAATCAGACAAGGTACGCCCTCACCCCAGCCCTCTCCCACAGGGAGATTGAGCGGGAGCTTTCAGCAGGTGTTACGGATGGAACCGCATTTTGGCATAAAGCTGCTGTTGGACGCATTGAACCGGAACGGGTTTATGAAGAACGCCCCTTCCGCGCGTCCGTGATTGGGTGTGGCGGGACATGCTGAAACATGGTAAGTAAAGCCCCTGCGGAAGAACAGCACAGAAGGGGCGCGATGCGGAAAGGGCTCTTGCGGGCGGCGGCTCTGGCCATCATGGCCCCGCTGCACGCGGCGAGCGTTGTTGTCCTGGCCCTTGCCGTGTTTGCCGCCACTCCCAACAACCCCGGCGGCGGCCAGAGGGTGGTCCGCGTACACAAGGGCCAGAGCTTTGCCGCGGCCGCCCAGAGTCTCGAGCGCCAGGGAATCATCGCCCGCGCCGGGCTTTTCCGCCTCATGGCCGTTGCCATGGGCGGCGCCCGCCGGGTGAAAGCCGGGGAATACCTGCTCTCCCCGGCCATGCCTCCGGCGCGGGTGCTGGCCGCTCTGGTGGAAGGCAAAACGCTCCTCTATAAATACACCGTGCCCGAAGGCTTTACCATGGGGGAGGCGGCCCGGCTTGCGGAGGAAGAAGGATTTTGCCCGGCCGTGGATTTTCCCGCTGTTTGCTCGGATAAAAACTTTTTAAAACTGGCGGGCGTTCCAGCCCCCTCCGCCGAAGGGTATCTGTTTCCGGAAACCTACCATTTCCCCAAGCCCACTCCGGCCCGGACGCTTGCGGAAACCATGCTCAAACGCTTCCACGCGGTCTTTGACGCGAAAAAACAGGCCAGGGCAAAGGAACTGGGAATGACCATGCACCAGGCGGTGACCCTTGCTTCGATCATCGAAAAAGAGACCGGGGCCGGAATGGAACGGGCCATGGTGTCCTCGGTCTTCCACAACCGGCTCGCCAAGGGCATGCGTCTTGACTCCGACCCTACCGTCATCTACGGCATACCGGGGTTTCAGGGCAATCTTACCCGCTGTCACCTCGAAACCCCCACCGCCTACAACACTTACAAGATTACCGGCCTGCCGCCCGGCCCTATATGCAATCCCGGCGAAGCGGCCCTGGCCGCGGCCCTGTATCCCGCGGCCAGCAAGTATCTCTATTTCGTCTCCCAGGGGAACGGCGCCCATGCCTTTTCCCTGACCCTTGAAGAGCACAACCGGGCGGTGCGGCGGTTTCAGAAAACCCGCAGTCCGGCACAACCAAACGCTCCCGTCAACCCTCCAAACGGCCCAGGGCCGCAGACACAGGAGAACACCCCATGAGACGCCTCCGCCAGTTGCTTGTTGTGGCCGTGGTGCTGGCCGCCGCCGTCCCCCAGGCCCGGGCCTTTGACTACGCGGGCTACAAATTCGATGTCGGCGCCCGCGCCCTGGCCTGGTATCCGTCTGTCATGGGCGATATCCAGTTTGACCTGCGGACAACACCCAGGATTTACGGAACACAGATGTATCTGGAGGAGGATCTCGGAGTAGGCGACCAAATGGTTTTCGGAGGGGAAGGCTTTATTGGCATAGGCAAGCACCGGACAACCCTCCGCTACATGCCGTTTAAATACACAAGCGACCATACGCTCATCCGGGACCTTGTCTCCCACAATGTTCTTTTCAAGGCGGGAACGCCGGTGCATCACACCCTGGAATGGGAACAGACGGATTTTGAATACCGCTACAGGGCCAAGGAGTGGAAAAAGCTCTTTTCCGGCCTTTCCCTGGACGCCCTTGGACGCTTCCGGCACATCGAGGGCACGGACAGGCTCTTGGACGCCGCAAGCTCCGCAGGTCCCAAAATGGCCCAGCCCTCGTTTTCCCGCTGGGTGCCCATGCTGGGCGGCGGAATGGAGGCGCGGTTCCTGGACGGGCATCTCGCCTGCCGCGGATACGGCGCCTACATGCAGTATCCGGAAAACCGGACCTTCGAGCTGAACGCCGAGGTTGCCGGAAAAATCTGGCTCGTTTCCGCGGAGCTCGGGTACAAATGGAATGTTCTGGACGTGGAAATCGGGGAGTCCTATCTGGATTTGGAACTGACAGGGCCCTACGTTTCGCTCACTTTTGAGTTTTAGGACGCATCCATGGGAATTTTCCCTGGGGATATGACAGTAAGAGACCTTGCCGGACAGAAGCTTATGGTCGGCATGGACGGCACCGGGGCAAGCGGAGATATCATCCGCTATATCAAGGAGTTCCGTGTTGGCGGGGTGATACTGTTCGCGCGGAACCTGGAAGAGCCCGGGCAAATCAAGGCCCTGCTTTCAGGGCTTAAGGATGCGGCGCGCAAGACCGGCCTGCCCCCTCTGTATCTGGCTGTGGACCAGGAAGGAGGGCGCGTGGCCCGGCTGCCTTCCCCCCCCTACACCCGGTTTCCCGGCAATCCGTCCATTGCCACTGTGGAGGAGGCGGACGCTTTTGCTGAAACCTGCGCCGCGGAGCTGCGCCAGGCCGGGTTCAACATGAACCTCGCGCCGGTTTTGGACACGCCTCCGGCTCCGGGAGAGGGAATCATGGCCGACAGGGCCTTTCCCGGCGGCCCCGAGGAAACCGCCACCCTGGGGGCCGCTGTCATCCGGGGCCTGCAAAGCCGGGGAGTCCTGGCCTGCGCCAAGCATTTCCCGGGCATCGGAAGCACGGTTCCCGACTCCCACGCGGAGCTTCCGGTGTGCGGCCTTTCCCTGGAGGAGCTTGCGGCCCGGGACCTCGTGCCCTTTGCGGCGGCTTTGGGGGCGAAGGTGGCGGGGGTGATGATGTCCCACATTCTCTATCCCGCGCTGGACCCTGACTTGCCCGCGAGCCTTTCCTCAAAAACCGTGCGCGGGATTCTGCGCGGACGCATGGGCTACCAGGGGCTTGTGCTCACCGATGATTTGGACATGGGGGCGGTCACAAAACACTTTGACGTGGAAACCGCCGTGGCCTGCTTTCTTGCCACAGGCGCGGACCTGGCCCTTGTCTGCCATCCGTCCGACGCTGTTCCCAGGGCCTTCGAGGCCATCCGCAGGGGCCTTGAGAAGGACTCCTTCCCCCGGGAGGAGGCCAGGGCCACCGCCGCGAAAAAAGCGAGGTTCAAACTGTAAGGGTCTGTGAAAAAATTAATGTGTCACACAGAGGTGGCCGATTTGCCCGGGCGGCAAGGCGCGCTCCTCCCGGAATAGTTTCTCTATTCCGCAAGGAGCGGAACGCGGCCGCACGGGATAAAGCGGCCACCGAATGGTGCAGTAATTTTTGAACAGACCCTAAGGTCCGGGAGGGACGCCATGCTGCTTTTCGCCGTGGACGTGGGCAACACCAATACTGTCCTGGGGGTTTACGAGGGGGAGCGGCTGTTGCGCTCCTTCCGGATCCGAACGGAGCGCGAGGCCACCGAGGACGAGCTCTTTGTCACCCTCACCGGGCTTTTCGCCGCGGCGCGGCTGGACTTGGCCTCTGTGGGCGCCACGGCTGTCTCGTGCGTGGTGCCGCCGGTCCGGATCCTCATTGAGACGTTTTGCCGCAAATACCTGGGACACGCGCCTTTGTGGGTGTCGGCGGAGACCGACACGGGCATGCCCATCCTGTACGGGAACCCGGCGGAGGTGGGGGCGGACAGGATTGTGAACGCTGTGGCGGCCTTTGCCAAGCATCAAAGCGCCTTGATCGTCATTGATTTTGGCACGGCCACCACCTTTGACTGCATTTCGGAAAGGGGCGAGTACCTGGGCGGGGCCATCAGCCCGGGAATCGGCATCGCCGCGGAGGCGCTGTTCGCCCGGGCCTCCAAGCTGCCCCGGGTCGAGCTGTTCAAGCCGCCCTTGGCGGCCATTGGCAAGGACACGGCGGGAAGCATGCAGTCGGGCATTCTCTTTGGGTACGCGGGGCTTGTGGACGGGCTTGTGGCGCGGCTCAAAAAGGAGATGGGCGGCGCTCCCAAGGTTATCGCCACCGGAGGGCTTGCGCCGCTGATGGCCGGGGTTTCCCCATGCATCGAGGGCGTGGAGGGGGAGCTGACGCTGGAGGGGCTGAGGATTATTCATGGGAGGGCGGCATCCGGGAAAAAAGGTTGAAATCAAGGAATATCAGTGTCCTTTTATAATCCATCTGCGTTTGGAAAATAATCATCCAGGCTGACAGGCCGCGATGCATGGCAGGGAGGCTTTCCATGGACACGCAAGGCAGGGAACCCGCGGAGGGAGCGGAGCAGGCCGGCCAGCGCAAAGAGGCGCTGGAGGACGAGCTTGCGCGGGTTCTTGGCCTGTTGAAGGAGCATGGCGAAACGGAGAAGGTGATTGTTTTCGGGACACTTGCCCAAGGAAAGGTGCATGAGTGGTCCGATATAGACCTGCTGGTTGTGGAGCGGACCGGTTTGCCTTTTTTCAAGCGCCTGCGGAAGATCCGGGGCATGCTGAAACCCAGGGTCGGGATGGACATATTGGTATATACTCCCGAGGAGTTTGACGCGCTGTGCTTGGGGCGCCCTTTTTTTCGAGAAGAGATTTTGGAAAAAGGGAGGGTTGTTTATGAACGATCCAGGTGATCCATGGATAGCCTTTGCGGTCCAGGATCTGCAAATGGCAGACTTGGCTTTAAGAGAAGGAATCCACAATCAGGTTTGCTTTCATAGTCATCAGTGTGTTGAAAAAATTCTTAAAGCTCTGCTGGCAAATCTTGGAAAGAAACCGCCAAGGATCCATGCAATTGTGGATTTATTGAATTTGCTGCCTCATACTAAGCTGCAGGAGATTCGAGAAGCTCTTGAACAAATGGACATATACTATATACCAACACGGTATCCGGATGCTTTGCCTGGCTGCTCACCTGATAGTTATCCTGACCTGGAAGACGCGGAAGAAGCAATCAAAACAGCACAAATGGTAATGGAAATTTGGAAAGGAGAGACAAGCTAGAGGAGCAGGCCGACAAACGCGGAGGGGGAGCGCCAAGCTAAGGGTTTCGTGCGCTATTCCAGGCAGGGCGGGATCATTGGACTCGGAGAAAAAGCCGTTGATCCGGCGGCCAATTCCTTAAAACAGGAGGGAACATCCCCGCTTTCCAGCATCCTGCGGAACACGGTGTACACGTCGGTTGCCGCGCCTCCTTTTCGGAGGGTTCCCTCGTCGTTCATCCACGCGAAACAAATTTTTCGGTCTTCTGTCGAAAACCTGAAAAACAGTCTGTACCGTGCCGGAAGACCCTGCTTAACACGGCGCCACGCGCGGTAAGCATCCCCAAGCGTGTTCCCAAGAAAAAACTTAGCTGCGCCAGGGTTTTCCGGGTTGACGATGACCGTGGGAGGTACGTGGCCCGCTACGTGGCAAGAAAAAACTTGGCTGCGCCAGGGTTTTCCGGGACATCCACCGTGACAGCGTGGTGGACGCGCGCAAGCAGCTTTGTTTTCCAGTGGCCTTTATACGCAAGGGGAAACTTCTTGCGCAACGCGCCCACTTCCGCGGCAAGACGTTCCTACCGGGCTAAAAACACCTTATAAAAAAGAACAGCCCGGGGCCGTTCCATCAGGCCGCCGGGACACCGGCGACAAGCTCGCCCACAAAGTCCATCAACGCCTTGTCAGGCTTAACCATGTCCTCTTCCCGCATGATCCCGTCCATCCGGGAAAGCATCCGCGAAAGGGTCCCGGGCGCATCCTCCGGAAACGCATCCTCTGCCGACGGAACTTGGAGAGGGGGCTCGACTCCGGCAAGCGCCCTGTACGCACCGGCCAGCGCGCGCACAGTGTCCGCGTTTCCAAGAAAATCATGCGTTATCATTAGTTTCTCAATGGGTTGAGCGTCATTCGGATATTCCGCGCGCGCTTCGGCCGCCGCCGCAATGGCTTCGTCAAAACGTCCCAGGTAAAAAACAGACATGGCGAAATTCAACCGCGTGACACTATCCTTGCTCAGATCAAGGGCTTTTCCGAACATTTCCCGACACTTTTCCTCATTCTGGCGGATACCCTCCAGAATGCCCAGCGCGCAATAACCCTCCACCGGATTGACGCGCACCAACGCCCACGCCTCTTTTTCGGCGCGTTTCAACGCGATCGTGTTTTCGGGGGTTTCGGCGAGCAGGTTCAGTTCGTCAATCAGCTCTCCGCCCCTTGTTTTTGGCGTTGGGGCTGCCATGGCGCTCCCTTTCGCAAATGAAAAACCCGCTGGGGGAATAGCCTCACGAAAGAGTTGTCTTCCAGCCTTTTCCGCGCCCCAAACAGGTTGCTTTTTTAAATAAATGTGCGTCAAATTTAACGGACTCTATAGCGCCCAGTTGGATAAAGAATAGTATTGTTCAAAAGCCATTGTCAAGAAATCTGGGGGGGGGGGGGGGAACCGTCAAGACCCTTTGACACCAACATGCTTCATGCGCCCCCGCCCCGGCCCCCCCGCCCCCCCGTTTACCGCCTCACGCTCTCCCAAAACGCCCCCGCCTTCTCCTCCGTAGGCGCGCTGTCTCTTCTCCGGTAACCGCCTCCCGCCCCCTACACATTCACCACCGAGGTCGCCACCTGCATGGAGGTCACCACATCCAGCATGTTGGTGGTCTCGCCAACCCGCTTTTGCTCCAGGAGCTTGAAAAAGTCCAAGCAGGCGCCGCACACAAGAATGCTTATCCCGCTTTTCTCCAATTCCTCCAGCACGGGAAGCGCCTCGCTTCCCTCGCAGGCCAGCTTGACCCCCCCGTTTAGAAAAATGAGCCGCCACAGGTCGGCGCCCATCTCCTTCAGGGTTTTTAAAAAATTGGCCATGAGCTTTTGCCCCAGCACATCATCCCCGTGCCCGATGCGGTCTGTGGCGCACACCACCAGAATCTTCTGCGCTTTTTCAGGAAACGCCATCACCTGGCATTCCGCGCAAGAGCTTTCCCCGCCCGTGTCAGAAGGGGCTTCCGCCGCGCCGCCCGGCCGCGTTCCCGTCACCCGGAACACGGCGCCGTCCTGGACCGCCTCGACCGCGTAGCCCTGGCTGCCTAAAAACCGGGACACGTTTTGCGCCGCCGCCCCGTTGTCCACCGCAACCCGCAACACCCGGGGCCGTTCCTTGTCCACAGCGTCCTTTGCCCGCAGCACAGGACCTGGACAGGCCAGGCCGCACGCGTCAATTTCCATCGCCATTCCGTTTCCCCTTTGTCTGGCCGTGTCCATGGCCGCCGCAACCGCGCGGGTTTGGCCTTTGAGGCGGATAGGATGCAGGACAGGGTTTTCCTTTGTCAAATCAGTTGATTTCACAGAAAAAGAACTATTCTATAGATATTTTCAATGGACGCGCGGGACAACGCAGCCCTGGCACTCCGGCGGCCTGAACCCGGCAAAGGAAACCATTGGCCCCCAAGGCGGAATCTGATAGAAAAGCCTGGGTGTTCCGGAGCGTTTCCGCGCCAGCCGGGCGCGGCCCGCGAAAAAACGGGCGGAAATACGCGGCAAAGGACGGAAGCGCGGATAAGCGCGCCCGGTTCCCTGAAAGGAGAAGACCAGTGGGATGGAAGGAGCGAAAACAGGAGCTTGGACGGGAGCTTTTAAAGAGGTTCTATGAAAACGGCCTGCTCCGGACATGGCTGAGGGACCAGCCCGACGGCTGGGAGCTTGTTTCCGGAATCTGGAGCCCCTTTTACATCCAGGCGCGGCTTGTGCCTTCCCATCCCGGACTGATGGAGTTCATCGGCAAGGCCATGGCCGAACTGCTCAGGGAAGAGGCGCCGGACGTGAACCGCGTGGTCGGCCTTGCGGCGGCGGGTGTCCCCATAGCTGTGGCCGCGGGAATGAGCGCCGGGCTTCCGGTGTGCTATACCCGGAAACTGCCGGGAGTGCGGAGCCTGGAGGATTTGGCGCGCGTGAGCCGGAATTACGGGGAGCATTCCCTGGTCGAGGGAATTTTCGCCCCCGGGGACCGCATCGCCCTGGTGGACGATGTGGTGGCCCGCTTCACCAGCAAGGTGGTGGGCGCCCGCCAGGTGGAGATGGAACTCGCCCACCGGGGCCTCACGGACGCGCGGGTGGTGGCTGTGGCGGTTCTCATTGACCGGGAGCAGGGAACGCGGGAGGCGGCGGAGGCGTTGGGACTCCGTCTGCTGTCCCTTCTCCGTCTGCGCTCCGAGGGGCTTGGTTTTCTCCGGGAGGTTGCGGACCCCCGGGAGGCCGAGGTGATTTCCGCCTATCTGGAAAACGACACCGCGTTTCAATCCCCGGAAGTCCGGGAAGATCTGGCCCGGGAGGCGCGGGCGCGGCGGGGATGAATCCCGCGCGTTCTTGCCGCCCGGCAGACATGAGGCCTGGACCTGTCATGGAAGACAAAGACACCAACGGCGGCGGCGGGGACTATGTTTTCGGCGAACTGAGCGACCGCTTTCTGGAGCACGCCTCCCATTACGACCATGCGGGAATGCCGGAAAACTACGACGCCACAGGCGCTTCCACCGGAGAGTGCGGGGACACGGTTCAGTTTTTCCTGAGCGCCCGGGCGGGCCGGGTCACCGAGGCGCGGTTTTTGATTGACGGATGCATGAACACGCTCGCCTGCGCCAACGCCGTTGTGTTTCTCGTGGGCGGAAAAAGCGTGGCCGCGGCCTGGGAAATCACAGAGGACACGGTGATCGAAGAGCTGGGCGGCATTCCAGAAGGACACCGTCACTGCGCGGAGCTTGCCGCGGGGGCGTTGTACAAAACCCTGCGGAACCTCGCGGAGGTGGAAAAAGACCCCTTGGAAAAAATGTACCGGAAAAGGTGAGCGTTTCCCCTTAGCCTGTAAACGGAGAATCTCCATGCCTGCCAGGCCCTGCCTGTTTCTGCCGCTTTTAACGGCTCTCGCCCTCCTTGCGCCCGCCGCGCTGTTGGCCCAGCCGCCCAACCCCTGGGACTACCATGTGATCGTCGGCTCCATCACCCTGGACGGCGCGGCCCTGACCCAGGCGGACACGGGAATCTCCGTGGCCGTTGTCCGGGCGGACGGGTCCGCGTACTCCCCGGCCGCGGAGGACAAGGACGGGCTGGACGCGAACGGCGATTTCCGGATGAATGTTCCCATGGGAACAGCGTTTCCCGGCCAGGCATTGGAGGGCGAGGCCGCCGTGGTGAAGATGTGGAGAAACGGGCGGGCGGTGTGGCTGGAGGATTCCGCGCTCTTGATTGGCGAGGGGGGCGGCGCCCGGCGGTTTGACCTGAGCGGGCTTGTGAACACGCCTCCAAACGCGGACGCGGGCCTGGACCTTTTTGCCACGGAAGGGAACACCGCGCGGCTTGACGGCTCCGGCTCCCAGGACCCGGACGGGCGGATTGTCGAGGTTTTGTGGACACAGACCGGAGGTCCTGCCGCGGTTTTGGACACGCCCGGTGTTTCCAGTCCGGCCTTTGCCGCCCCGCCTGTGACGGGCAACGCTGTTCTGACCTTTCGTCTCACGGTGACAGACAACGAGGGGGCGCAGGACACGGAGGATGTGTCCGTGACCGTCTCCGAAAACGGGATCACGGGATTTCCCGCCTTTGTCTCGACCTTTCTTACCGCTACCGGGGTTCCCATGGGGGTGTCGGTCACCGGCGGCAGCCTGACGGGGCTTGATGCCTTGGGGGGGGAAAGCGTGGCCGGAAGCGGCAAACCTTCCCAGACCCCGCTCGGGCTTGTGGATCTGACGGTTCTGGGAGGGGCGCCCGGGTTCACGGCCACGGTGTCGCTCTATTTGGACAGTCCCGCTCCTGCCGGCTGGAGGTGGTACAAGGCCACTGCCCGGGATGGATGGCGGGATGTGAGCGCCCTTGCGTCCTACAGCGCGGCGCGGGACATTGTGGAATTCACCTGGGAGGACGGCGGAGAGGGGGATGACGGGCCTGTGGACGGGAGGATAACCGATCCCCTGGGTCCAGGGTTTACCCCGGCGGCCCAGGCGGCGGCCTCCGGGGGGGGAGGCGGCGGGGGTGGCGGGGGATGTTTTGTGGACACACTGGGCGCGGCAGGGATGCAATAGCGATTGGGAAGGGCGGAGCACGCGGGCGGAGGCGCGCTCTCCCTGTCCTGGGAAATGGACACCGCCCACCCCCAGGCGTTAGATTCTATGTCCGGATTATTTGCGTTTTTTTGTAGAGGTAATTGCAAAATGGGGCGTAGCCCGGGTGGTTCCGGGCCGCAAGGCCCGGGTGTGCCCAACATCTTGGAATAATGGTATAATTGTTGGGTGAACCCGGGCCTTGCGGCCCGG
>JAGVGH010000251.1 GCA_020057225.1 Desulfobacterales bacterium
CGCATTTTGGTATGAGCCATGGTCCTGGGGTTGAAACCCCAGGCTATCTCAAAAACCTTGCCGCACCGCGGCTGCTGTAAGGAATGAGACCCGCTTTTTTAAAAACCGGGCGCTTTCCCTGGTATTCTAACTCCGAACATCTGTCTCCTGAATTCTCCGGATTTGCCGGTTTAGGCTTTAGGCTTTAGGGCTTGCTGCAAGCGGCCCGTTTTTGAAGGCTGCGCCATTATCTGCGCAAAAAGCGCGGATAATCCGGATATAGAATCTAACCCCCCGCGCGCTTTCCACGCGCGGCAGGGGCCGCGCACCGCCGTTCCGTCCCACGGAAACCTATCCAAGAGGAAAGCCATGGGTCTTGTCGGCATTGTCGCCAGGAAAATCCTTGTGCCCCGCTCCATCGAGTCCATCCTCGAACAAATCCCCAAAAAGGTGGGAACCTACGGAAACGCCCCCTGGGGCTTTGACAGGGAAGGAAGCAAAATAGGCTTCGCCCTGCTGAAACGCCTTTACGACCACTGCTTCCGCGTCACCGCCCACGGGCTGGAACACATCCCCAAAACCGGGCGTGTGCCCGTCATCGCCAACCACAGCGGACAGATCCCTTTTGACGGCGCCCTCATCGGCGTGGCCATGGCCACCAATCCCAACGGACCCCGGGTGCCCAGGGCAATGATCGGGCGTTTCTTCCCCGCGGTCCCCTTTGTCGGCAACCGGCTGAACGAGGCGGGCGCCGTTATCGGGAACCCGGTGAACCGCGTCCGGATGCTTCTTCGGGAAGAGGCGGTCATCGTGTTTCCCGAAGGCGCGCGCGGGTCCGGGACGCTGCCGGATCCCGCGCTTCGGCAACGGATTCATGCATATCGCCATCAGCGCCAACACCCCTATCGTGCCTGTGGGCGTGGCGGGCTGCGAGGGAACCATGCCCTCCCTGATGGATATCAAACCCCTGGCAAAACTCCTTGGGCTTCCCTGTGTTCCCCTTATTGTGCCTTTCCCCCTCCCCGCCAGGGTCGTTTTTAGCGCTTATCCCTAAATAACTTGATTTTTATAAAAAATTCAGGCATCCTCCTCGGACAGGAAAATGATTCAAACCCCTATTCCAAGGAGGACAGATGATGCGACGGACCAAAACCCGGGAAATTTCCGACGCTTTTTGGGCGCTGGTTGAACCTCCCGTTCCGCGCAAGGAACGCGGCCCGAACAAGGGTTACACCCGCAAACCGGTCGGCGGGCGCAAACCCGCGGCGCCGCGCTCCGTATTCGCGGCCATTGTCTATGCGCCGCGAAACGGGCCGGTTTGGAACGCCTTGCCAAAAAAGAAGTCCGGTGCTTGCTCCTCAACAGTTCACCGGACGTTTTTACAGTGGTGCGACGCCGGATTCTTTCCGGCCCTTTGGAGGGCCGGACTCGCGGAGTTCGATGAAACGGAGGGGATTGCCTGGACTTGGCAATCCGCCGATGGCCGCATGGTGAAAGCGCCCCTTGCCATAGAATCGGTTGGAAAAAATCCAACGGATCGGGAAAAAATGGGACCAGGCGTCCCGTGCTCGCGGAAGAGCACGGGGTTCCGCTGTCCATCGTCGTGACAGGGGCCAACAGCCACGACAGCGCGATGCCTGCTTCGCTTATTGACGCAAAGGCCGCTGCCAAGATCACCCTGAACAAGGTTATGCTTATTTATGGATAAGCATTAAATATCTCGGTGAAAAAACGCGTGTTCCTGTTTGCTTTTCCCGCCGATTCAGCCTATTGCCAAACAGTCCAGGGTGCCCGCGCGAACAAACACCCGCCCCATCGAATTTTTTCAACGGGCCCTCCCCCGCCCACGGCGGCCTCATTTCTTTGCCGCCAAAGCCAAGGAAAGGATATTCCCTATGCGATTCGGCCTTCGCAGCAAATTCCTCGCGCCGACCCTTAGTCTTGTGGCTGTCGGCATGGTGGCGGGTGTTGTTTTTGCCTACTTCATCGCAAAAAGCGCCCTGGAAGAACAAAGCAAACACGAACTGGCCTCCTATGCGTCTTCCCTTGCTACCAGCCTGGACTCCTGGGTGGAGCGCGGCCGCCTGGACATCCAGCTTTGGTCCCAGCAGGACATGTACCGGAGCGCGATTCCCGATTCCTTCATTGGCCGTTCCGCGCGCGAGGCGGCCAATGCCCAGTTAAAAAGCCTCCGGGACAAGTACGAAGTGTATGAGATCCTCAACCTTGCCAATGAAAAAGGCGATGTCATCGCCTCGTCCAAAAAAGATACTATTGGCCGAATCAACGAGTCTGACCGGGCCTATTTCAAACAGTGCCTGAAGGGTGAATCCGTCATGTCCGGAATCATCAATAGCAAGGATACAGGTCGGCCCGGCTTTGTCCTGGCCACTCCCGTCAAGGAACAGAATACCGTCATCGGAGTTATTCTGGGCGTAGTGGACTTGGCATCCTTATCAGACATGTTTTTTTCAAAATTCAAAGCGGGAGAAACCGGATTCGCGTATCTTTTTGACAGCACGGGCAAAGTGATAGCCCATCCCAACAAGGATCTCATTTTAAAGGCCGACCTTCCCAAGTCTGACCACGGAAAACTGTTACTCGTCCAAAAGCAGGACGGCGGCTCGAAAAGCGACAAAATCATCGCGCACAATGATGAAAAAGGCCGCGCCATGCTCACCGCCCTGAAAACAGTCGGGAACAAGGGCTGGACAGTGGCGGTCACCGCGCCCCAGGCCGAGATTTTCAAATCCGCGAAAACCATACGCAACACGCTTATCTTTTTGACCCTTGTCGTCATGGCGGCGCTGGGCTTTGGTTTATGGCTCATGAGCGAGCGTTTTATCATCCGCCCTGTCAACAAAGTGGTGGCCGGCCTTAAAGACATCGCCGAGGGCGATGGGGATTTAACCACACGGCTCGCTGTCCATACCCAGGATGAAGTGGGCGAGCTCGCCCGCTGGTTCAACCTTTTCATTGAAAAACTCCAGACCATGATGAAGGGCCTCACCGAGGGAGCCGCCACCCTGGCCTCCTCTACCAGCCAGATAAGCTCGGCGTCCAGCGAGTTCGCCACAAACTCCCTCGAGACATCGAGATCGGTGAGCGAAATCACCACGACGGCGGAAGAGGTCAAACAGACCGTGCAGATATCCACAGACAAAGCCGAGGCCGTGGCCTATGGGGCTGAAAGGGTGTCGGAGGTGGCGGCCATGGGAAGAAAGGTCACCGAGGAGGCTGTGGCGGGAATGGCCCGTATCAAGGAGGAAATGGAGTACATCGCGGAGAGCATTCTCAAGCTCTCGGAGCACACCCAGAGCATCGGGGAAATCATCGGCGCGGTAAACGACATCGCCAACCAGAGCAACCTCTTGTCGGTCAACGCCAGCATCGAGGCCGCCAAGGCGGGTGAGTACGGCAAGGGATTCGCCGTGGTGGCCCAGGAGGTGAAAAGCCTGTCCGACGGCAGCAAGGTCGCCACAAACCAGGTGCGGACCATTTTGAACGAGATACAAAAGGCGACCGGCGCCGCGGTCATGGCCACAGAGCGGGGAGCCAAGGCCGTGGAGGCGGGGCTGGCGCTCTCGTCCCAGGCCGGGGAGGCCATTGCGGCTTTGGCCCGGAACGTCGGGGAATCGGTCCTCTCGGCCACGCAGATCGCGGCGTCGAGCCGTCAGCAAATGGCGGGCATGGACCAGCTTGTGGACGCCATGGACAGCATCCGCATCGGCACGCAGAACAACGCGGCCGGGGCGCGGCAGTTGGAGGAGTCGTCAAGAAACCTCGCGGACCTTGGGGAAACCATCTCGGCGCTGGTGGGGCGGTTCAAGGTGTGATACCAAGGCGCAATCCGGCGTAACCAGAAAGGTATGCCCTCACCCCGGCCCTCTCCCGCACGAGAGGGGGATTTAGCGGGAGCTTTCATACCAAAATGCGGTCCAATCCGTAACACCTGCTGAAAGCTCCCTCTCCCGGTGGGAGAGGGCCGGGGTGAGGGCATACCTTGTCTGATTGCGCCTTGGTATGAAACAGAGCAAACATCCGGCGTTTCTCCGCCATCCCACAAACAGGACTCGTAAGAGGTAAGAGCAAAATAGGGAGACTGTTTCCGCCTGTCGCGGAACTTGCGCCTGCGCGGGAATGAATGGGGGCGCGTCTCCATCCGTAAAAACATCCCGTTCGGAAGTTTTGCAATTACCTCGTAAGAATTCCGCCGCGGCAGGCCGTGAAAAAAGCCGCGTCCGGAAACGCCAAGGGGCGCGCTTCCGGACGCGGCTGAATCAGGGCGGGCTAACCAGGCATCGCGTCAGCTTACAGGCGTCCCCGGAGGCGGATCCCCGTCCGGCAACAGCGCATGCGCCCCGGACCCGTCCACCGCCGCAAGAACCATCCCCTGGCTTTCCACTCCCATGAGACGCGCGGGCGCAAGGTTGGCGACCACCACCACATTTTTTCCCACAAGATCCTCCGGAGCATAGGTCTTGGCGATTCCCGCCACAATGGTCCGTATTTCGCCCAGGTCCACCTCCAGCTTCAACAGCTTGGACGACTTGGGCACCCGCTCCGCTGAAAGCACCTTGCCCACCCGAAGGTCAATCTGCCGCAGAACCTCGATATCCACCTGGGGCTTCAGGGGCGGGCCTGAAGAAACAGGCGCCCCGGGCGCAGTCTCTGTTCCCATGGCTTTTTCCATGTCAATCCTCGGGAAAAGGGGCACAGCCTTGCCCAGCCTGCTCCCGGGCGGGAGAATCCCCCATCGGCCAAGGGATTCCGGGGAAACCTGTCCTTCGCCCATGCCCAGGCGCTCGAGCATGACAGACGCTGTTTTGGGCATGACAGGCGCGAGCAGGCAGGCCGCAAGGCGCTGGCCCTCTAAAAGGTTGTACAGCACGAATCCAAGCTGGCCGAAGGCCTCCTTGCGCTTGGCGAGAACCCAGGGCTGGCTGGTGTCCACGTACTTGTTCATTTTCCCGATAAAGTCGAATACCGCCATGATCGCCTTGTGAAAATGCCAGCCCTCCATACTTGCGCGGTATTCCGCCGCCATAGCCAGGGCGTCTTTGCGCAGCCCCTCCCCGGTTTCCTCCGCGTCCCCGTCCCCGGGCGAGGGCACAATCCCTCCCGTGTACTTGTGCGCCATGGTCAGGGTTCGGGTAAAAAGGTTGCCCAGGTCGTTGGCGAGATCCGCGTTGATCCGTCCCACCATGGCGCTTTCTGAAAAGCTGGCGTCCAGACCAAAGGCCATCTCACGCATGAGGAAATAGCGGAACGCTTCCACGCCGTACTTTTCCGCCATGGCCAACGGCTCCACGACATTCCCCAGGCTTTTGGACATCTTGCTTTCCTCAACATTCCAATACCCGTGGACGTTGAGGCTTTGATAAACAGGAATAGCGGCGGCCTTGAGCATTGTGGGCCAGTAAATGCCGTGAGGCTTTAAAATGTCCTTGGCCACAAGGTGCCGGACAGCCGGCCAGTATTTGCCAAAACGCTCTCCGTCCGGCCATCCCAGGGCCGAGATGTAGTTGACCAGGGCGTCAAACCAGACATAACACACATAATTGTTATCAAAAGGAAGGGTGATGCCCCACTTGAGGCGGCTTTTGGGCCTGGAGACGCACAGATCCTCGAGAGGCTCCCGCAAAAAGGCGAGCACCTCGTTCTTGTAGCGTTCAGGCTGGATAAAACCGGGATTTTTCTGAATGTGGTCAATGAGCCAGTCCTGGTATTTCCCCATCCTGAAAAAATAATTGGATTCCTTGATGGTCTCCGGAACGGTCTGATGGTCTGGACATTTGCCGTCCACAAGCTCCCGTTCCCCGTAAAAGCGCTCGCATCCAAAGCAGTACAGGCCCTCGTACTCGGAATGGTAGATGTCGCCCTTGTCGTAGATACGCTGCAGGATTTCCCCCACGGTTTTGATGTGGGAAGGATCGGTGGTGCGGATGAACTGGTCGTGCCCGATTTCCAGCCTGGGCCACAGGCCGCGGAAAAGACCTGATATCTCCGTCACGAATTCCAGGGGCGTTTTCCCGGCGGCTTTTGCAGCGCGCACGATTTTATCCCCGTGCTCATCGGTGCCGGTGAGAAGATAGGTGTCCTTCCCGTTGGCGCGATGGTAACGCCGCACCACGTCAGCGACGATGGTGGTGTAGGCGTGACCCAGATGCGGGCGGGCGTTGACATAGTAAATGGGTGTTGTGATGTAAAATGGCTCGGCCATGGTTTCCGGTTTTCCTTTTCATTCGCCGCGCAATGGCAGGAACTTGAGGCGCGCCTCTCCTAAATCCCAAATCCTCCGGGAAACATCTCATTCCCCGCCGCCCTGGGTCCCTGGGCCAGACCCTGGCCCCTGTCCCGGTCCAGGCCCCTGCCCGGTTTTGGGCTTTTTTCTTCTTCGCGGATTACGGCGGGGCTTGCGGGTTTCCCCCCCCTGTCCACCCTCTTCCCGGGCCGGAGCAGGCTGGGAAGGCCCGGACTGGGCCGCGGCCGGTGTCTCTCCCTGGCCCCCTGGCAGTGGGCCGTCCTTCCCGGGCTTGGGCCTTGGCCTTGGCCGGTTCCTTCGTCTTTCCTGAAGATAGAGGCCGCGCTTGTCCTCGCCGGAGGCGGGCCGCTCTTCGGGAGAACCGGGCCCCTCCCCCTCCCCTTCCTCTTCCTCCTCCGGCGCGCCTTCAGGATCTTCCGGTTCCATGGGCCACAGTCCTGGCTCGGGCACCGGATACTCTCCGCCCCCTTCCGGGATTCCTGAATCCTCTTCTTCCGGCGTTTCCCCGTCCGAACCCGGGGATCCGCCCTCCTGTTCCTCTGTCCGCCGGCGCGCGGCAACGGGCGGAACAGCGCACGGGGCGGGCTTGCGTCCAGGATCCTCGGGAGCCGCCGGGCGCACGTCCTCCAAGGCGAACTCCACCTCGGAGCCCGTGAGAAGCCGCACCGCGATCCGGTTCTGAATGACGTTATGGCGGACCACCTTGCCCCTTCCCTGGGGCGTTTCCACCTGCTTGCCCACTTTAGGAAATTTGAGGGAAAGATCCCTGTAGGTTTCGTGCTCAAACGTAAGGCAACACATGAGCCTTCCGCACAGGCCGGAAATTTTGGTTGGATTGAGGGAGAGGTTTTGCACCTTGGCCATCTTGACCGACACCGGCACAAAGGCGCTCATAAAGCTGCAGCAGCAGGTCTCGCGTCCGCACCTTCCCAGCCCCCCGCACATTTTGGCCTGATGCCGCACCCCGATTTGCCGGAGCTCGATGCGGGCGTGAAAATGCCGCACAAGAACCTTGACCAGCTCCCGGAAATCCACGCGCCCCTCGGCGGTGAAAAAAAAAGTGAGTTTGCTGCCGTCAAAGGAAGACTCCACGGAAAAAATTTTCATGGAAAGCCCCAGAGCCGTTATCTGCTCCGTGCAGAAGGCCAGGGCCTCGTCCTCAAGCCCCTGGGACTTTTCCCGCTGCCGGGCATCCTCCTCCGTGGCGACACGCTGCACAGTTTTGAGGCTTTTTTGCGGAGCATCTTCCGTTAAAGCCCTCGGCTCGCCGCACACCACCCCGTACCCCAGGCCAAGCTCTGTCTCCACAATAACGTGCTGGCCCGGAGCGATGTCCAGCTCTCCCGCGTCAAAATCATACAGTTTTCCCTGGGGCTTGAACCGCACGCCCACAACTTTCTTCATCGGGCCTCAATTCCAAAAACGCAAAAAGAGCGCGTCCAGCGCCAACCGGAGGTTGGCGTTCCGTTCAATGTCCCGGCGGCAGGCCGCCGCCCTGTGATACGCGGTTACAATTTCCTCCACGGCACGCTCCCGCGTCTCACACCCTAGTCTTTCTGTCAAGTCCTTGTTCAGAAGGGCCTTGGGCGCGCCTCGGGCCGCCAAAAGATCCCGCATCCAGATTTGCATCCAGTCCAGCGCCCGGAGGGCCGCTTTCTTATTCCGGGCGAGACTCTCCGCCCAGGCAAGGGCCTCCACGGGCGTCCCGGAGCCAAGACGCGCAAGGCGCGCCAACACCGCGTCCCGCTCCTCGAGCCTGCCTTTTTCCACCAGCTCCACGGCCCGTGTGACGCTGCCTTCGGAAAGCGCCGCGGCGGCAAGCGCCCGCGCCGGGTCATGCCCCAAATCCGTTTCCAGAAACGCGGCGATGTCCTTTTCCGGCAGGGGGGCGAACCGCACCTTCTGGCAACGGGACACGATGGTGGGGAGAAGCATTCCGGGCTCTGGTACGGCGAGGATGAACACCGTGCTTGGGGGCGGCTCCTCCAATGCCTTGAGCAGGGCGTTGGCCGCGGCCTCGTTCATCGCCTCGGCCTCCGGCATCATCACCACCCGCCGCTTTCCCTCGATGGGATGCATGGACAGCGTGGACAGAAGGCCGCGTATCTGGTCAACCTTGATTTGCGGCGCGGCTTTTCCTCCCTCCGGCGCGATTTCGAGAACGTCGGGATGGCTTCCGTGGGCGATTTTTCTGCACTGTCCGCAGGCCCCGCAGGGAGGTTCCCCGTGAAACGCCCGTGAGAGGGTTTTCCGGAAGAAGGGCGGAAACGCCTCAAAGGCAGGCGGGTTTTCGGGCCGCGCCGCGCCCGGCTCCGCGCAGTTCTGGGCCATGGCGAAAAAAAGAGCGCACTCTTTTTTGCCAGTGCCCCGCGCGCCGGTGAACAAAAGGGCGCTGGGGATTCTGTCCCGCGCGGCAAGACTTTCCAGCAGCGCCAGGGACCGCCTGAGTCCCGCCCCGGACGCGGCCATGGAATCCGTGGAGTTACTCGATGTCCACACGCTCCTTGAGTTCCTTGCCGCACTTGAAGAAGGGAAGCTTCTTGGGTTCGATCACCACCGGTTCCCCGGTCTTGGGGTTCCTTCCTGTGTAGCTTTTGTACTCTTTCACATAAAAGCTGCACAGCCCGCGTATCTCAACCCGCTCCCCGCGCGCGAGCGCCTCGGTCATGGAATCGAAAAAAATCTGCACCACCTTGGCGGCATCGGTTTTAGAGATGCCTCTATCGTTTTTCAATGCCGCCACGAGTTCGAGTTTGTTCATAACGCCTCCATAAGGGCCTGGGCAAAAGGACGGCCTTTGCCCAGGGGCCGCCGGCAGGAAAACATTTGTCAAAAGGGCTTTGGTCCCTTGGAAACGACGGGACACCAGGATAGATTTAGGCTTAAAACAAAAATATGTCAAGGACTTGTCGCGCAATTCCAAAAAGGCCCGTCCCGGCAATGCCAACGGGCCCGCCCTGGGTGTAAACCCTGCCGACTGCTTCCCGGACACAACAGGCGCGGAGCGGCCCCCGAAAACCGGACACAGACGGTTTTCCAAGCTTGCGGCAAAGGGGCTTGCTTTTGACGCGGGAAAAATTCAGAATGCGCGAGGTAATTGAAAATGAGGAGGTAATTGCAAAACTCATAGAAACGACAAATTTAACGTAGGCCGGATGGTTCCGCCCGTAGGGCAGGTTCACCCAACACAAAGGAATCATTTAGAAATGTTGGGTGAACCCGGGCCTCGCGGCCCGGAACCACCCAACCTACGCCAATTATGCAATTACCTCTGAGGCGTAGATATTATAGTTGCGGCCTGTCAATCGCGCGGCCCGCGAAACCGGCCCGCGAAACAAGTTGACCCGCCTCCCTTTACGCGGGTTGAACCGGAATACGGTCATTCAAGACCGGTTCAGCGCCCCAATTTTTTTAAGCCCAAGGAGGCGGGTCATGAATCAATGTCATCAACTTAACGCGCGGGTTTGTGGCACGTGTAGAAGGGAGTTCGGAGCATTTTGTGTTTTCCCGGGTAGCCGCCTCCTGGCCGCACAAGTTCGAGAGTTCTGGCCAGTACATGGCGCACGGAACACATTTTTTTCTCCACGACACGCTCCTTTGGATTTGTGGCAAACAAGCGTCGGCGAAACGCCCCGCAGACAGCGTAAAAATACCATAACCATCTAAAATTGCAACTATTTTTATCTAAAATCAAGGCTTAACTTGATGCCGTTGAGTCCCGTCCAGCTCCCTTGGCCGCAAGCTGGTCTATAAATGCCTGGGCCGATGGATGCCCCAGATCCCGCGCCTTCTTAAAAAGCTCCGCCGCCCGCTCCAAATCCTTTCGGATTCCCGTGCCGTTGGCGCTGAGCACTCCCAGCCGCACCATGGCCCCCGCGCTTCCCGCCTCCACAGCCTTTTCGTACCACCGCGAAGCCATGAGCGCGTCCCTCGGCACACCCTGCCCGTTCTCATACAGAAGCCCCAGGTTCAGCATGGCCTCGGCGCTCCCGGCCGCCGCCATCTTCTTGTAGCTCTGCAACACCTGGGCATAGGCCATTGTCCTGTTACGCACACGTCCTCCTTGAACAGGGGTGGGATTCTACAGCGTTTGCCCGAATTTTTTTCCGATTGGCTCGACCGTTCTTCTCGGCCAGCGGCCTGCCGTCACCCCGGCGGAAGACGGAGGAGTTAGGAGTTAGGAGTTAGGAGTTAGGAGTTAGCCCTACAACGCCACTTAAACGCTAACCATTTGAAATAATTGATAAAAACCAAAAAGTATGGTTTTTAAAATATCCTGCAAAATCAATGAGTTGCCTAATAACTGGCGTTGTAGGGTTAGGAGTTAGGAGTTAGGAGTTAGGATATAACATCCTGTTTTTATTGTGTTTTCTTGTTATAAAATGGGCCTTTTTCCCCATGGCAGCCGCAGTGCGGCAAGGTTTTTGATCTAGCCTGGGGTTTCAACCCCAGGACAATAGCACAGGCATTATCTACGCAAAAAACGCAAATAATCCAGACATAGAATCTAACTCCTTAACCCGGCAAAGCCGGAAAGAAGGCTTTAGGCTTTAGGGCTTGCTGCAAACGGCCCGTTTTTGAAGGCTGCTCCATTATCTACGCAAAAAGCGCGGATAACCGGACATAGAATCTAAAGCCTCACTCCCCGCAGGACGGACACCCCCCCGCGTTGGTTCCTCCCTCTGTCACCTTGCCCTTGCCCGGCGGATAATCCTCCGCCAAAAAATAGCCCTCTGTCCCCCCTTCTAAAACCACCACAAAGGGACGCTCCGCGCTCTTTACAAATCCCCAGACCCACGCGGAAACCGCGCCCTCCCTGTCCACCAGCACCACAAACGATTCCGGCCTCTTGCCCGCTTCCCCGGGAAGAACACTTTCAAGCCGCGCCAGCACCCGCTCCGGCGCCTCCCCTCCCTGGGGGTCCACCGGCAGGTTCAGCGCCCCGGGCAAAGTCCGCGCCGCGAATTCCCCGGAAGGCCGCAGGTCAATAACCGCGGGCGAAAGGGCCGCGCAGGAGAGCGCGGCCTCCAAAACCTGTTTCCCCACAGCCGAAACGTCCGCGCCCCGGTTTTCGGGAAACAGGGAGACAATCCCTCCGGCAAGCGCCTCCACGGTTTTAAACCCGTTGGCAAGAAGGTTTGCCCTCACATTCAAGGCTGCGCACTCCCCCAGGGGGTCTCCCACAAGGACCACGCGCTTTGCCTTGAGAAAGTGCCGGGTCTTCACCGCGAAAGGCTGCACATTGATGGAGCCGGGCGCGGAAAGTGTAGCGTAACGCGACGCCGGGCGGATGTCCACAAAGGCCACCGCCCCCGGGGACGCTTTGTGCGCCGCCAGCGCCTCCGCCGCTGTCACCAGCCCGGTTGTATCGGCGGCCGCCGCGCTGTCCAGCGCGCAAGCGGCCGCCATTACCAAGAACACCGCTGTCAACCGTTTTTTCATTACCATCCGCCCATGGCGTTGCACAGGGCAAGAGCCGCATAGGCACGGCCCGAGAACGACACATTCACACTGGTTACGGGCCAGCCGTTGATTCCCATGCTCACACACGGATTCAAGGGATTGTCCCAGTTCACATCCGCAGTCGCCCCCCACTTGAGCTTGCCAAGTTTGTTTCTGATGAAACTCCTGAATGCTCTTCTGGGATTTTTGCCGTTGCACAAAATATCCGCCAAAAATTCCATGGCCTCGCTCTGGTCCGGCAGAAGATCGGAGAGCGGATTCCTCTCCTCCACGTTGTTCACCGTGACAGAGCGTCCCAGGGGATCCTTTCTCGACAGAGGATTCCCGTCCGCGTACACGTAGGGGTTGGACGCGGCCAGGCCCACTCCCAGGGGATCGTGGGAAATGTAGCGCCCGGTCTCCGGCTCGTAGTAACGGTCCCGGTTGTAGCAAAGTCCGGTCTCGGCGTCAAAATACTGGCCGGGCATGCGGAAGTTGAATTCCACGGTTTCAAGGGTCACGGTGGCCTCAAACGGCCCGTAATCCGCCCGCCATGCCGCGTTGCCGTCCGCGTCCGTCAAAACCCAGGGACGTCCCAGATGGTCGGCGTGGACAAAATAGACCCTGCCGTCCTGGGGCGTCCGCATATAGACCGGCGCGTCCCCGGCCACAGCTCCTGGCAGGTAACCGTACACCCGGTGCAGCGTCCCGTTTTTCCATTCCGCCACAAGCAGGTCTTCGCGCCACAAGTAGGCGTACCCGTCGGTTCCGACAGTCTTGAGGATCCTGCGGCCAAAGGGATCGTACTTGTAGGCGGCCACAGTCGCCCCGCCCTGTTTGACCTCGGCGAGACGGTTTTCCGAGTCAAACACAAAATCAAGCGCCGCCCCGCCCTTCACACGCCGGGTCAGGTTGCCGTCATTGTCCCACTGCCAAGTATCCGCGCCCGCGGAGAGAAGCTGATGCGCGGCGTTGTAGGTCCAGGTTCCCGCGGCTCCGGACCGCGAGGTCCGGTTGCCGGTCTTGTCATAGGCGAACGTCAAAACGCCCGCGTCGGAGCTTGCCGAAACCAGCCGTTCCGCCGCGTCGTAGGTGTATCCGCGCGGCGCGCTCTCGCCGGAAACCGCCAGGGACACAAGATTGTCCTCTTGGTCGAAGCCGTATCCAAGACCTAAAAGAGTTCCGCCGCCCTTGGCGACTGTAGCGGCGGTGGGCCGCCACAGGCTGTCATGGAGGAATCCGGCGGTCACCCCGTTAGGCCAGGACACCGCTGTCACCTTGTCCCATGTGCAGGTGTAGGTGATTGCGCCCGCGCCGCCTCCCAGGGTAATGGTTGTGACCTTGCCCGCGCCGTCAAACGCGAACGTGTCGGTCAGGCCGTCCGGCCCGGCCTGGGCCGCCAGGGTTCCGTCCGGATTCACCACCGTTGTGGAGCCGCCGGACGCGCTGCCTCCCGAGGGAAGCTGAATAACCGCGGACTCGGTCACGGGATGATGCAGGTAGTCATACGTCCTGCCGCCCGCCACCGTGGCGTCGCCATAGGAGGACAACAGCCCGTATCCGGTCCAGGCAAAGGTCACTGTCTTTTCCGGAGACGTGTACCCTGTCACACGGTTCGCCATGTCATAGGCGTAGGTGATGAGCGCCCCGCGCGCGTTGGTCTCGGTGAGCAGGTTGTCGTTCCCGTCATAGGTATAGACAGGGCCTTTTCCCAGCGGGTTGGCCCATCCGGTGAGACGGTTTCCAAGGTCATGGGTGAATGTTGTTGTTCTCCCCTCCTCGTCCGTGTAGGAGGCCGCGTTGTCCCGCACATCGTAGGCCACCAGCGCCGTGTCTCCGGCCCCGTTTTCCCTGGAGGAAAGCCTGCCCAGGCTGTCGTACCCGTACCGGACAACCCGGTTTTCACCGTCCGTGGCCTGCGCCATCCGGCCCATGGAGTCGTATTCCCAGATCCGGACCAGGGAAAGCCCCCCGCCCAAGCGTTCCTGCCGGGTGAGGTTCCCCTCCCAGTTCCACAGCATGGAGGTCACAAGTCCTCCGGGCTGAACCACCCGGGTGGGCTTACCGCCGAACCCGCCGCCGCAGCCCTGGCATCCGCCCTCCCCTGCCCCGTACTCGTAGGACACGAGATTGCCCGCGCCGTCATCCACCAGCGCAAGACGGCCGAACCCGTCAAAGGTATCGGTCCGAACCCTTCCCAGAGCGCCAATCCGGAAGACCTTTTGATTGGCGTCGTCATACTGGTAGGTCATGAGCGCCTCGCCTGTGTCCTCCCGGTTCAAGGAGAGCAGGCGGTTTCGGGCGTCATAGGCCATGGTGTACACCGTGCCGTCCGGATTGGCCAGCCGGGTCCGGTTGCCAAAGGCGTCGTATCCGACTTCCGTGACCAGATTGACACTTTGGGCCGCGGGCCGGGTTACCCGGACCTGCCTTCCCGCCGTGTCGTACCCGTAGGTGGTGGTGTTCCCCCGGGGGTCGGTCGCTCCGGTGAGCCTGCCCGCGCCGTCATAGGTGTAGGTGCCCGCCCTGTTCATGGGCGCGGTGATTCCCGTCACCCGGCCCGCCGCGTCGTAGGTCTTGGTGGTTTCCGCGCCGCCCGGCTCCTGAATGACGGTCCGGTCGCCGTTGGCGTTGTAGGTGTTGGATGTTGTGCGCGAAAGAGCCGTGTTGGCGCCCTGGATTGTCCTAAGAACGCGCCCGGCCCCGTCGTACTCGAAGCGCGTGGCCACTCCGCCCCTGTTCAGCACCTCGATGGGTCTCAGGTAGTTGCTGGAGTACCGCATGGCCAGGGTGCTGCTGTCCGGGAAGGTCACCGAGGACGGGGCGCCGAAGTCCGTGAATTTCTCCACGGTGATGTTGCCCTGGGAATCCCGGACGATTTTTTGCCGTTTCACGGTGTCGGTGGTGATCCTCTCCATGAGAACGCCGTCCACGTAGCGCTCCTTGAGGTTGCCCTTGCGGTCGTACACCAGCTCCACCTCGGCGCTTCCCGTCCGGTTCACCGTGGTCCGGTACTCCTGAAGCACCGAGTCGTACTCGTAGGACAGGATGAGCCGGTGGACAAGAACCCAGTCCAGAGGGTCACCGGCAAGCATCATGAAATCCTCCTGCTCCACGGAGTCATACACGTCATAGGCAAGGGTGTATCTGCGCCCGCCCGGAACCGTTTTTTGCGTAATCCTCAGCTTCCCGTCATAGGTGTAATTCCACTGTCCTCCTGTCACGTCGGTCACCCGGGTCAGGTTGTCCCCTGTCCAAACATAAGTTACCCGGGCCGCCTCCGCTCCGGTATTGTCAAACTGGACCACCGCTGTGGGACGCGCGGAACCGCCCGCGTACTCATAGCCAAAGACTTTCACCCCGTCCGGGCCTTTGATTTCAGAGAGCTTCCCGTCCGTCCAGACCAGGGTGATTTTCCTGGCTGTGGCCGGGTCGCCGCTGCCGTACTCCACAAGACGTCCCGAGGTGTCGTACTTCTTCCACAGCCCGTGGGGGTCTTTCCAGATGAACCCGCCAAAGTGGAAATACTCTCCAAAGTGGAAGGGATCCGCCGCGTTTTTGTTTACGTCGTAATATCCGCCAAAGGTTTCGATGGTGTAGGCGCCGTTGTTGAAAATGTAGTTCTTGCCTGTTGCCCCGTCCGGCACCGCGCCGCTTGCGGGAAGCGCGCCGCCGCAGGAGTATTCAATGGTGTTTTTCCTGATGGTCCAACTGGAATCCACCACCCGTTTGAGGTCGCCGTAATACGCGACATCCCCGCCGGTGATGACGGTAAGCCCGCCCTCGTACACAGCGTCCCGCTCGCCGCCTGTTAGACGGTCGCCAAAGTTGGTGAGCTCCCAAGGCCCCTGTCGCTTGAAGGAGCGGCCGACCACGGCGCTGAGCTTGCCAAAGGCCGCCTGCATATCCTCGACATAGTCCTGGTAATGGCCGGAGACCGGATTGATGACAGATCCCGCGTCCACGCCGCCGTCGCCTACGCCGCCGGGCCTGGGTCCGCCTCCGCCCCCGCCGGAGCCGCCTCCGCCCTGGCCGCAGTTGTTGTCCAGCATCTCGGGCAGGTTCATTAAACTGTCCAGCCTGCCCCGCATGTCATTGGCCTGGTTGTACATATCGGATGCCCTGCCAAGAGGCCCGGAGCCGCCGCACTTGGAGGCGAAATCATCCACCGGGCTTCCGCCCTCGTCGTCCCCGTCATTTCCGCAGCCCTGTCCCATGCCTGGCCCGTGAATAAGCTGGCAGCAGAAGTTGCACGGCTCGCCCGGCAC
>JAGVGH010000177.1 GCA_020057225.1 Desulfobacterales bacterium
ACCCGACCTACATCTGGATTCCCGCCTGCGCGGGAATGACGCACAGGCGCAAGTTCCGCTACAGGCGGAAACGGTATCCCTATTTTGCAATTACCTCTGTTGTTTCCAAGAGTTTTGCAATTACCTCTACAAAGCAGTTTTCCGTTTCTGCCGCAGTTTTAAAAATCAACTCTTTTTGTCTATCGCGATACAGTCGGTCCTGTATGCGGACCCGCTTTGGAAAACCGCTTCTCAAACCGCGCCCAAAAGCTCCCCGTCCGTCGTCCGGGACAGCCGCGCCGCCGCAAGCAGGATTCCCGCAATGGACTTGGCGTCACAAATTTCCCCGGCGTGGACCATGCGTACCGCCTCTTCAAGAGGGGTAGGGCAGACCGTAATCACCTCGTCCGCGTCCAGGGACTGGACAGCCGGGGTGAGTTCCAGGGCCAAATAGACGGAAATCCGCTCGTCCGAGTATCCGGGGCAGGGAATGAGCGTGGTAAGAAGCGTAAATCGCGCCGCCTCAAACCCTGTCTCCTCGGCCAGCTCGCGGCGCGCGCATTCCAAAGGCGGTTCGCCAGGCTCCAGGGTGCCGGCCGGAATTTCCCACAGCCAGCCCCCCGCGGCGTGGCGGTACTGTCGCAAAAGCAGAGCCTTGCCGTCTCCGCTGACAGGCACAACCGCCGCCGCCCCCGGATGGCGCACAAGATCAAGGCGCGCGCGCCTGCCGTTGGGAAGCTCCGCCTCCTCCCGCACCACGCGGAAAACCCGCCCCTTGTGGATGACTGTGCCTGTGTCCCCCATGGCCCCTCCCGCATGTCTATTGTTTTCTTCAAGCATGTACAGCTTTAGCGGAAAACCGCGCGCCCCGCAACGCCTCTTTTTCCCGCGCCGCGGCCTTTTCTTTTGCGAACGGACGCTTGCTCACTTGCCGGGCCGGACCTCTATTCTGAAAAACGCCTGGCCGGAACCATTCTTGCAGTTTCTGTCTTTCCGTTTGCCGCCCTTTGGTCCGTCCGCCGCCAAAAGGCATCCTGTTTCTCCACCTGGAGTCGCGCATGTTCCGCAACCTGACCATCCACCATGTCCTCGCTCCCGCGTTCCTCCTGGCCTTTGCGGTTCTTTTAACCGCCCGCGCGGGCTTTTTTACCCCTGAAAACGCGGGCGCGCCCAAGGAATTCGCCCTGGAAAACGTCCCGCTGGGCAACGAAGGTCTCACCACTTGGATGAATATCCTCAAAAACGGCAAAAAAATGGGCTACGCCCAACGGCGCATTGTGCGCTCTCCGGAAGGCTATTCCACCCAGGAAACCGTGTTTATGAGCATGAACACCCTGGGCGTTGTCCAGGACATCCATTACCGGAGCTCCGCAAAACTGGGCCCTGACCTTCGCCTGGAAAGCTTCTCCTTCAACCTGGGCTCCCCCCTGGCCTCCATGGCCCTCAAAGGCGCGGTGCGCGGGAAAACCCTCCGTCTCGAAATCGGGGAGGGACCCAATCAAAAACACGCGGAAATCCCCCTCGCCGAACCTCCCTATTGGGGAACCGGACTCATGTACACCGCCGCCGTTGTTAAAATGAAACCCGGCGAATCCGCCACATTCCCCGTGTTCGACCCTGTCACCACAAGCCAGAAGGACGCGCGCGCGACCTTGGCCGCCATCGAGACCATCAGGGTAATGGGGAAAGAGGTTTCCGCGCGCCGGGTGGAAATTCTGTTCGCGGGCAATTCCCAGACCTCCTGGGTGGACGGGGAGGGCGAGGTTTTGGCCGAGGAAAGCCCCCTGGGCATCCGCATGGAAAAAGTAACAAGGGAACTCGCGCTCAAGCGCGACACCAGCGCGGGAGACATGGACGACATCATCGAGGCCGCGGCAATCGCCCCGGACAAGCCCTTGGAGGAACCGGAAACCCTGGACCGCCTGGTTGTGCGGTTTTCCGGCGCGGGGCTGCCTGACAGGGACCTTTCCGGAGACCGCCAGACATACGCGGACGGAATCCTCACCGTGCGCAAGGAGCGGCTGCCGGACGAAAACTCCCAGGCTCCTTTGCTGTCCGCCGCGGACGCCGTGTTTCTGTCCCCAAGCGCCTTTGTGGCATCCGATGATCCTACAATCACCGCCCAGGCAAAGGCCATTGTGTCCCTGGAGGACAGCCCCCTTGAGCGCGCCCGGAAAATCACCGCCTGGGTCCACACAAGCCTTGAGAAACGTCCGGTGGTCTCGGTGCCCGACGCCCTGACCACCCTTTCGAGCAAAACAGGCGACTGCAACGAGCACGCCGTGCTTACCGCGGCCCTTGCCCGGGCGGCGGGCGTGCCCGCCCGGATTGAAATCGGACTGTGCTACCTGAAGGGCCGTTTCTACTACCACGCGTGGAACGCGCTGTGGATACAGGGAAGCTGGATAACCGCGGACACGGTCTTTGGACAGTTCCCCGCGGACGTGGCCCACCTCAGACTCGCCAGGGGGAACCCCCAGGCCCAGGTCGAAATGCTCGCCTATTTAGGCAAACTTGAAATTTCCGTTCTGGAGCAAACCAAATGATCGAACTGGAAAACCTCTCGAAGCGCTATGGCGGAGTGCCTGCCGTGGACAATTTGTCCCTTCGGGTGGAAAAGGGAGAGATTTTCGGCTTCCTAGGCCCCAACGGCGCCGGCAAGACCACCACCATCCGCATGATGGGGGGGATCATCGCCCCTACCAAAGGGCTTGTCCGGGTGGGCGGCCTGGACATGGCAAAGCATCCGGTGGACGCCAAGCGCATGATTGGCTACATTCCTGACAGGCCCTACCTGTATGAGAAACTCACGGGCCTGGAGTTTTTACGCTTTATCGCCAGCCTCTACCGCGTTGAAAACGGGGCGTTTCCAAAAAAAGCCGAAGGGCTTTTAAGGCTTTTCGCCCTGTGGCCCTGGGCGGACGAGCTTGTCGAGTCCTACAGCCACGGCATGAAGCAGCGGCTGATCATGTGCGCGGCCTTTCTCCATGAGCCCAAGGTGCTGGTGGTGGACGAGCCCATGGTGGGCCTGGATCCCCGGGGCATCCGTCTCGTCAAGGACATTTTGAGGGAAGAGTCGAAGAAGGGTGTCTCCATCTTTCTTTCCACCCACACCCTCCAAGTGGCCCAGGACCTCTGCAACCGTATCGCCATCATCCACAAAGGCAAGGTCATTGCCCAAGGCGCCACCAGCGACCTCCAAACCATGGCCAACGTGAGCGAGGAGGATTTGGAGGCCGTGTTCCTGCGCCTCACCGAGGAGGAGGCTCCCCTGCCATGAAAAGCGACATCCTGGTTCTTCTGCTTCCCAGATGGCGGGCCCTGGGACGTCCGCCCGCGGGAGTGGAGAAAAAACATGAATCTGTGAAAACCCTGCTTCTCGCGATTATCGGCCTTGTCTTCTGGCTCGGGGTCTATACCGTCTTCATCCAGGTGCTTACCTATTTCCGGCAGGTGGAAGGGTTTGGCGACGTGCTTGCCGAAAAGCTCCTTTCCATGGTTTTGGCGACCTTTCTCTCCCTTCTGGCCTTTTCCTCCATCATAACCTCCCTGGCCAAGCTCTATCTTTCGAGGGACCTGGCCCTGGTCCACGCCCTGCCTGTCTCCCGCGCGCGGATATTCGCGGCCCGGTGGATTGAAAGCACGGTGGACAGCTCCTGGATGGTTCTGGTGTTCGCCCTTCCCGTGTTTTTCTCCTATGGCATGGTGTACCGCGCGGGCCTGGGCTTTTATCTGAATGCGCCCCTGGTGCTGTTGCCCTTTTGCGTGACGGTCTCCGCCATATCCGCCATTCCTGTCATGCTGGCGGTTGTCCTTTTGCCCGCCAACCGTTTCCGCACGGTTTTGGCGTTTCTGGGCCTTGTTCTGTTTGTGGCTGTCTATGTGGCGGTGCGCCTGGCGCGGCCCGAGCGCCTGGTGGACCCCGACGAGGCCGCGAGTGTCATGGCCTATCTCGCGGCCCTCCAAAGTCCCAGGGCTTTTTGGCTCCCCAGCACCTGGGCCTGCGACGCCTTCCTCGCCTCCCTGCGCGGCGACTGGAAGACAGTGTGGTTCCACAACTCCCTTGCAGTGTCCGCGGCCGGCGCCTCCGCCTATCTTGCCGTGTTAACCGCGCGTTTGTTTTACTTTAAAGGCGTGACAAAGGCCCAGACAGGAAGAGTGGGGAAGGCCTTTCCAAGGAGCAAAAGCCTTGAGGCGGCCGTGCCCCTCCCATGGCTTAAAGGGCCGGAGCGGGCGTTTCTTATTAAGGAGATCAAAGTGTTTTTCAGGGACCAGACCCAGTGGCCCCAGGTTTTTCTCATGGCGGCCCTTGTGGGCATTTATCTCTACAACTTCAAGGTGCTTCCCCTGGAAAAATCCCCCCTGCCAACAGTGTACCTTCAAAACCTTTTTTCCTTCCTCAACATGGCCCTGGCCGGTTTTGTCCTCACCGCCCTGGTCGCCCGGTTCGCCTACCCCGCCGTGAGCATGGAGAAAGAGGCGTTTTGGATCGCCCGTTCCGCGCCGGTCTCCATGGGCAGAATCGTCTGGATCAAGTTCGCCATCTACCTTGTTCCCCTTTGGGCGCTGGCGGTTGTTCTGGTGGCGGTGACCAACAAGCTGCTCCGTGTGACCCCGTTCATGATGTGGCTTTCCATCGGGACCGTTTTTTGCATGGTTCCCGGCATCGTCTCCATGGGCATAGGGCTGGGCGCGGCTTTCCCCAACTTCTCCTCCGAGAATCCGGCGCAGTCCGTCACCAGTTTCGGCGGGCTGCTCTACATGATTCTTTCCCTTGTGTTTATTGGTCTTGTGGTCATTCTGGAGGCGGGTCCGGTGTACGCGGTTTTTATGGCCGGAGCACAGGGGCGCGTGGCGGGATCTCTGGCCTGGACATGGCTCGGCGGAACCTTGGCTCTGGTGGCGGCGCTGTGCGCGGCTGCGGTGTTTTTACCCATGCGGGCGGGAATCGCGCGGCTTTCCAGGACATAACAGGGTTTCATTGCGTCCTAAAATGTGAAACCAGTCATCCGGCGCGGGTTTCAACCGTTTTCCTGTTGCAAGGCGGGCGCGTGTCTGTTAAACATTTCGCATAAGAGGTAATTGCAAAACTCCTGGAAACGACAAATTTGAGGCAGGCCGGATAGTTCCGCCCGAAGGGCAGGTTCATCCAACATCTTGGAATCATGGTATAACAGTTGCGTGAACCCGGGCATCGCGGCCCGGAACCACCCAACCTACGCCTCATTTTGCAATTACATCAGAGTCTTGCAGTTACCTCATAAGTTCAAATATGACTTTCAGGGTATGGTTTGGGGCCACTGGTATGTGGCGGATGGGAACTACGCGGGAAGCACGAAAGGAGAAGGGCGAGAATGAATAAAGGTGATCTCATCAACGAGGTGGCGAACGTGGTGAAGACGAAGAAGGAAGCCCAGGCGGCGGTGGACACGGTTTTTCAGGTCATTGCCGACGCGCTTAAGAAGGGCGACACCGTTACACTGGTCGGTTTCGGGACTTTCAAGGTGGACAAGCGCAGCGCCCGGAAAGGCCGCAACCCCCGGACAGGCACGGAAATTGACATCGAGGCCAAAAGCGTGCCCAAGTTCATCCCCGGCAAGGCCCTCAAGGACTCCGTCAACTAGCCGTCACACCTTTTCAACTCTGGCCGGTTTGCCACGTCGCGTCGTGTTTTTTGGTGCCCGGGACACCCGCATTACGTCCCGCGCCAAAAAACCGCGCCCTGCTGTTCCCCTTCCGCAAGGTGTTGGAGCGGCGCCATGAGCCCCAGGACACCCGAGGCCAGAGTTCCGCGTCTGGTGGTTCTCCCTTTTGGAAAATCCCTTTCAATCGCGGCGAAAAGCCTCAGGGCGCGGTTTTTCCGCTCCCTGGTCACAGCGGCCGGACTTGTTCTCGCCGTGGCCTTTCTCGCCCATGTTCTTGTCTCCACCGCCCTGGCAAACGCGCTTCTAAGCACCGGCGACCCGGCGCTCCGCGCCAAGGTCATCGCCCAGGGTCACGAGCTTGCCCCGGACGCGGCCTCGGTTTCCACGGACCCGAAAACCCGTTGGCTCGCGGTTCTTTCCCTGTTGGTGTGCGCGGCGGGAATCATGAACGCCCAGCTCATGGCGGTGACCGAGCGGTTCAGGGAAATCGGCACCATGAAGTGTCTGGGCGCGCTGGACCGTTTTATTCTCCGGCTGTTTTTGCTGGAGGCGGCGATGCTGGGGCTTGCCGGATCTGTTGCCGGGGCCTTTGCGGGCGCGGCCTCCTCCCTTGTCCAGGCGCGCCTTCAGCTTGGCCCGGCCTCCCTGGCCTGCGTCCGCCCCCTGGACATTCTTTTCGCGATGGGCGCCGCCGCGTTTGCCGGATTCGTCCTGAGCCTTTTGGGGGTTTTATACCCTGCCTTTGCCGCGGCGCGCATGCGGCCTGTGGATGCGATGCGGAGCGAGATATGAACAGGGCCGGGAGCGGATTTTCCACCCTGGCCAGGCCGGGTTTCCGCTTTTATGCTATCCAGCCTGGGCAAACTCCCAGGTTCCGAACCCGGTTATCTTCCATTTCACCGATTCCTTCATCACTGAACCGGGAGCCCACACAAGCGTCCCTCTCTGGCGCCTGTCTTTGTCCCACCCGGCGAAAAGCTCCCGGACTCCTTTCGGTTCCAGCGTCTCGGAATGGCTGTCTTCCAAGGCTCCATGCCCCCACACAACCTCGCTTTGGATTTCGGGATGCGTTCCGTTTAAATGAGCCTCTTTCCCGAAAACGTGTTCGTTGCCAGACAATTCCCGCCACTCTGTCCGTCGTATTTTCCCAAGACCGTACCGGGTGTCTCCTCCCACAAAGAGGATATCCGTGGTTTTCAACCGCTTCTCAAGGTCATCGTTATTCACGAAGACATAGCCCGAAAGCAGCACGGGACCTGGGCCCCCCTGGCCGCCGGAATCCCGCCACCAGGGATTAAGGCATTCTGTCTCCCTTAACGTGGCCTCCGACGCGCTGTCGGTTTCCGGCGTGATCGCGGTGCCTGGTCGGGTGGAAAGCAGGCGGTGTCTGAACTCTCTGTCAGGCAAGGGATTTTCCGCACCCTCATGACAGCGCCATTGAAGGCCTGTTGGCCCTTCATAGCATGGCATCCAGACCCGTAACCGACCGTCCCGTTTTTCCGCTGGAAAAAGGTAGGTGAACCGGCAGTCCCGCGCAATGGATTCTCCCACTTGGCCGTAGTCCGGAAAGCTGTCAGCCGCGCCCGACCGGGAGACCTCCGCGGTCACGGCCCCCCAGACCGCCCGGGCCGGGACAGCCAGCCTGGTGCGGTTCAGCGCCCCCGACGGCGGCATGCCGATATACAGGGGTGCCGCAAGCCGCCAGACCCAATGGAACGCCTTCCAGGTCATGGCCCCACCTCGTTCTTTTCCGTGACCCGCGCATGATATCGGGCGTATATGAGCGCTTGCCGGACGATATCCCGCGCCAGCAGCAGTTTGTCAAGATCGGTGGCTATTTCCTGAAACGCGGCACAGATGTCGGCATTTCCGGAAAGCACGGGAGCCTGGCGGGGCGTCTTTCTCAGGAACCCGGTTAGTTTTTCTTCGATACCACTGCCATCCTGTGTTTTTAGAAAAAGGAACAACGCGTAGATTCCCTGTTCTTCCAACACAGCGAGTGCCCCTGTAACGAGGTTCTCAAGGACCTTGGAAGGTTTCTCCGCGATATTTTTTCCCGCCTGGGCGCACGCAAGGTCCAGGTTTTCGAAGGCCGGAGTGTTCATCACTTGCCCCCCTTGGATTCTAACACACGCAAACGTCCCATGCCCCGGCTTCCCATGCCGCCGATGCCCAGATGTTCCAAATAGGAATGGGCCTGGGTGATAATTTCTTTTACTTTTTCGGGCGAGTCCACTGCCGTCACATCCTCCGTATCAATTTTAAAATGTTTGGGATTCCTGCAGGTCACCTCCCAAACCAGCACTGTGCCTCGCGGCAGGGCCTCATAGGTGAACAGCGCTTTGTCCTCGGCCGCGCCTGTGGCCGGATTGATGGCAACCGATGTCCGGACTTCCAGGTTGCTGTTCACGATATGGGAGAACAGTTTATCTGAAACAACGCCCATGCGGCTAGTGATATATCCAGGGAAACCCAGTGTTCCTATTTTTTCAGCAATTCCGTTTAGTTTGTCCCAATCCTTGCTTACCGGAAGAAAAAGCCAGCCGAGATTCAAGGAGGCGGGTGCTGCTCCGTCCGCTTTGCGGTAAACGGCTTCCTGTTCCGGCGGATTGTCCAGTTCCGAGAACTCCGCGATGCCGGTGTGCCGCAACGCCATGGGGCATGTGATCCATTGCGGCCCCAATTGCGAGGCAACAGGAAAGAGCAGCACGTGCATGTCGCTGAACGCGGCCAGCCCCGCGAAGCCGCCGATTGCGCCAGTGCCTTTTGCAAAACCGAACACGGTGCATACGGGACAGTCAGCTTGCCCGCAGTGGCCGGAAACCCCTCCGCCTTGTCCGGCGCAATCCGGAAAGTAGGGCTTTTTCTTCCCATTTATTTCACGCCCTGGTTTTTCGTCTTCGGTCCGCATGGCCGTGTAGGCGCGCATGACCCCTGCCAGACTCGAACCCGGAATCTTTGGTATCCGTGTCACGGGGTCGCGCACAATGGTGTTGTCCACCCGGCCCAGGCGGGTGCCGCCGGTGCCCACATGGATGGGGTCGAGAGCCATGCCGACAAACGTGGTAGAGTGGAAACTTGCTGTCATTTGTCCCCTCCGGAAACGCGCTGCTTTAATACGCTTATATGCCATTCCAGGCACCTGTCCAAAGACCCGTCTCCCGCGGCATGCGCCAAGGTTTCAAGGCAGGCGCCCCGGACGCCCAGGCGGGTGTGGAACACCGCGCGCGCAAGGTCTAACCATGCCGTCCTTCCCCCTTCGAGCCATTCTCCATCCGGCCCCTGCCATGCCCCGCGCTGTCCGGCAAGCTCGGACCACGCGCCCCGGAGCGCCGTCTGGCCCGGGACCGAACGGTCCACAAGCTTCCAAAGATCGCGCGTCCACTGCCATTCCGAAAGCGGAACGGGACGCACGGGCTCAAATCTTCTGGCCGCGCTGTCCATAAAAACCGTGGCAATCCGGGAGGGATAAATGAAAATCCCATCACCGCTTTTCAGGTCTTTCGCGTGCCGGTAAACCTGCCCGCAGGGATGCTGGAAATCCAGAGACTCGCGGACCTGGGGGCCTTCCACGGCAAGGTAGGGATAAAACACGTCCTCCCGGCCGCCGGGAAGATGTATCGGCATGGTCCGTAACATCTCAAGTTTGCCGTCGAGCGATTTCAGGCTGAGCGCGGTGACGCCCTCCCGTGTTTCGGCTTCCTCCACACGCCAGGTTTCAGGCGCCCCGGGCCTGTCCAACGCCTCCTCGATATTCCGCGCCGCTTCGATCACGGCCTGGAAGGGCACCATTCTTGGGAAGGCCACGACCCCGACGCGCAGCGGCAGCCGGTCCCAGACCCGGGAGAATTCCCTGTTCCACGCCTGTACCGCGCGGTCCACGCAGTTGGAGGCGGCATCGAGGGGCACAAGGACCCGGAAGCGCACAGGGGAAAGCTCGAGAGGAATCACAGGGTGGTAAACACCCAGGCGGTCGGTATGGTCCCCGGCCGAACGGATTTTGAGTTGCCAAGTAGTCTCGTCGTCATCGGTTTTCAAGTCCAGCGTGATTCCGCAGAGGGCGTCCTTGTCATCCTCCGGCTTGAGAAGGCGGGCCAGGTTGCAGATGGTGAGGAAACCTTCTGTTTCTTTCCGGTACAACAGGCTGACCGGAGAGTCTTCGCGTCGGCCGTTGTAGGTCTGCCGGTCTTGCCAGGAATTGGAAGAGCCGTTATCCGGCTTGATAACCAAACGGCGCGTGCGCCAACGGTTTGGGTCCGCGGCCGCTATCTCGCGGAATTCATCAAGCATAGCTTTGAAAAACTCCTCGGCCTGCCGCTCAAAGCGGTAGATGCGGCCCGGCGAGGCGAGCTTGCAAAACAACTGATGCGCGAGCCAGCGGGCGCGGGTGTTGTCATCGAGCGAATTCCACGCGCGCGCGTCGGCGCGGTCCTCGACAATCGCGCGAAAAAACGTATCCCATGGGACATCCGAATTATTTTCATCCTTGAGTCCTGGGGCGATTTTTTTTTGAATCAGGCTTTTTGCCTTTCCGGCTTGATTTCCCCTACCCAAGGCCGTCCCGAAAAGGCTGACCAACGTGTTCTGATCTCCTGGCAGTGGTTTGTTCGCGGTGGTGTTATTGGCCGCCCACGTTGCGACACTCTGTGTCCTAAGCGCGTCCAGGCGGGTGCCGTCAAGCCAGGGTTCAATATCCAGGCTCATCGTTATAAGGGCGAGTCTGTCCTGGGCGTCCGCCACCTCGCTGATCCAGATGGAGTCGGAGTCAAGTTTCCCTTCACGCCAGCGGTCCAGACGGCGGATCCGCCGATCCTTGCACGGTTTGCAAGGCTTTTGCTTGTCTGTCCCTTGGCCGTTTCCGCGCACAAGGCACACCGGGCAGACATGGCCGCCCGGCGTGTCCGGGCCGGGGATGGTCCAATTGCGGTGCAAGGGCACTGCCATCGTCTCCCGCGCCTTCCGGATTTCCTTGGTCATCCCCACAAGCGAACGGGAGGACTTGTCACTGATGCCGCAATAGGGGGGCAACTCAAGGCTGGCGTCACGGGCATAGCTGTCAATCTGTTCCTCCAGCCATTTTTTCCAATTTTGAATCTGTAAATCACTCCCCGAATGTCCTTGGGGCCCCTGCCGCTCCCCGGGAAAGGAGAAGACACAGATTCCAGCGTCCCTGTAGAGCAGGGAACCGGCGGCCAGATCCACCTCCACGAGGTTGCGGACTTTTTTGAAAAACGCGTCCAGGGCCAGCCGCGCCCCTGTCCAGTCGCCGATTTTAACAGCCCGGGCCTCGTAATGGTCCACGCCGGCTCCGATGGTCAAAAGCCGCCAAAGGGTCTGTTGTTTGAGGCTGTCATTCGGTTTCTCTTTTCCGTTTTTTTTGTCCTTTATTTTCCACGGAAACGAGCTGCCCTCCAGAACCGCGCCGGCCACTGCGCTCTTGAACAGCGCGGCCGCGACGTAGGACTGGTCAAAGAGCGTGACATCGTTGTTAGGCAAGCGTGTTTCCGCCAGGGTGCTGGTGAATGCCTTGCGGAGCCGCCCAGGCGGTTCCGCGCCAATGGCCCCTTCGCGCCAGTTCCACCAGCCGTCAAGATCGTTTGGCGTGCCTCCAAGCCCTTGCAAGGCTGTAAGGAGGCAGGTAATCTTTTTAAGCAGGCTGTCCCATCCGCCCTGGGCTAGCACAGCGGGCGGGTCGTCCAACAGATTGCGGACCGGATGGCCGAAGGCCGAGGACAGCCACATGTGGGTGACATCCTGGCCCAGGTAGTCCGATGTGGGTTTGGGCAGGTTTTTCTCGATACTCGAGACCATGCCGTGCCCGGCCTGGAGCAGGCCGAGCATCCCGGCATTCCGGCCCGCGTGTTTGGTTAGAAACTCTGTGAAAGTTCCGGGCCAGGTATTCCCCAAGCCGGATGTATTCCTCACCCATTGCAGCAGGTTATCCCAGGGGAAGGGTGGGTTCTCATGCTCATGCCACTTCTCGTACTTATAATTGTTCGTCTGGCCGCCATGCCCCCGCAGGAAATCGCTTTTGGCCTTGCCTGCCATGTGGAGCCAGCCGATCGCCTCGCACGCAAGGAGCAAGGGGCGGTGTTGCCGCAATGTTTCCGAGGGTTGAAATCCTGTCATTGGCTGCCTCCCTTCCGGGCGGGTTTCCAGGAGTCCTCCATTTTTTTTCGAAGGTCATCCAGCGTATTGGACCTAATTTCTTGAACGGAACGGGTCTGTTGTTCCACACCCGAACGGAGCGTCATCCTGTAATTTTTTCCATGGCCTCGATACCATTCGGAAAATTCCTCAAACTTAGCGTTGTTACATGGTTTTTCACCTAATTTTCTGAATTTTGTTTTACTGATCACTTCACAATTCTCATCTTTCAGAATATCAATGGGATAGCCTTGTTCATTCAACAAATTTTTGAAATCAGCGCTTGGTGGAATATATTCCTGGGAAGGACCCTTCCCGTCAAGCCAACTCTCCGTCATAACGAACAGGGAGAGACATTCGATCCGTGCTGTCCCCCATCCCGCGGTGCGTTTGGCGGAAATGCCGTAGGTTTCAAGAAGCGCCTTCATGCCGTCGAAAAGCTGGGGGAGGAAACCGGCGGGATTGATTCGGTCGTTTTCCATTTGCCCTGGCAGGGGCGCGTAGAGCAGACGCAGCCTGCCTTCCGTCCCTGCCGGGACAACCTCGTAATAAATGGGCTGGGTTCCGGCCCTGCAGGCGCGGTTGTGGGGGTTGATCACCTCAAAGCCGACTTTGTGGAACCATGTGGGATAGAAAACCAGCGCGCCGGAGCAAAAGTGTTCGTCTTCCCGCTTTTGATTGCCAAAGAGATGAATCATCCAGGGGGGGTCTTTCCAGCCATCCATTTGCATTTCATGCGATTCAAGGTGCCCGGCGAGGCCCTCCCCCATCCGGCAGGCCCAGCGGAGCAAACCCTTCCAGGATGCCGCGGACATGTACGGCACGCCAAAGGCTCTGTCCTTGCGGACAGGGTTGTCCAGCACATGGAAGGGCCGGTCGTCCTTCGAGTACCAGGGGGATTTCAAGGTGAAAGAAATGTCGAGGGCGAACCAGGAGGAATCCGGCAGATTGGAAAAATCTGGGTCGAAAGAAATCCCCTCCGGGAAAGCGATCTCCAGTTGAGCCGCGCGTTTCATGTAGCATTGGCGGGCGTTGTTCTTCTCCTTGTTGCCCTGGCAGGACCAGACCAAGCAACCATCCCCCATGCCTGTGAGATTACTTCCTTCATTCACCCCTCCCGGGCATTCCTTGTTTTTGGCCAGGGAGGCGTAATAGTCGAAGCTCATGGACGGTCCTCCTTCTTAGTAAACAGCCTTTCGATGATTGTGTCACCGGTAAGAAACTCCCACACGGTATCCCTCCATACCTTCCCAAGGCGTTGTTTCATGGCGTCAAAAACAATGTATTCAGGATTGACGAAGCCAAATGTTCTCGCAGGATTTTTAAAGCTGAATACTTTTTTGCTTTGAGCTTCAACTCTATTTTTTTGATCTGGCCGATATCCAGCGATCCACGAGTCATTTTGACTGCTTTGTCCTTTTGGCTCTAAGCGTCCGATTACTTTATTATATATACTGTTGTTAATGTCTTGTCTGTATAGATATTCTCCATTCACGCACCAGAAGTGCTTCAATGAAGCCCACGCAAATTTATCATGATTTTGTTTACTCCAGTTCTCCTGCTGTAAATATTTTTTTAGCATATCAACCGATTTATTACTGTTTAATTCAGGAGAAGAGTTCAATAACAAACCATAATCTTTGTGGTGCTGAACCTCTGCGCGTCTATTCTCCTTACTTGGTTTATAAACAGTCTTACCACCAATTGCCCCGTATTCGGCAATCAGGCGAAGGGTGGCGTCCAAGAGCGCCCATTCCTCATCGCAAACCGGCCGCAAGGGGGTAAAGCGAAGGCTGAAGATACTGTCCTGCTTGATCTGCTTGATCTGGGTCTCACTGGTTTCATCCAAGACCTCGAAGCGGAACTTCCGCGCCCAGCCAGTGCAGCCGAACAGCCCGCAGACCACGCAATGCTTTGGACCTTCGCATTTTGTGGCGCTTGGATCGCAGGCGCTGCCGCCCAGACCGCGGACCAGCACCTCGAACCACCAGCGGATGGAGCCGAGCAGGCCGGTGGTGATAAGGCGGTCCGGGACCGGTTTATCTACAAGTTGCCCATTTTCTTTGGTGACCGACCCGGTCCACACGTCTGTCAGCGCCTCGAATTGGTAGGTTTTTGGGCTGGTTGCGGTGTTCATTGCGCTTCTCCTTAACTTCTTTGGGTTTCACGCCGGACGGGGCGGCATCCCGCCCTGTGGGCGTGTTCCGCAAACCGCGCGCCACGAACAGCACTTGGTTTTTTCCGGGATGAGACCGATTGCTCTGTCTTTTTTAAGAGGCAATTGCATAATTGGCGTTAGGTTAGGTGGTTCCGGGCCGCAAGGCCCGGGTTCACCCAACATTTCTAAATGATTCCTTTGTGTTGGGTGAACCTGCCCTTCGGGCAGAACCACCCAACCTACC
>JAGVGH010000283.1 GCA_020057225.1 Desulfobacterales bacterium
ATATTCTACATTCGTCTTTGTCTTCGTCTTTGCCTCTGCCTTTGCCTTTGCCTTCCGCGGTTCTGCGGTTCGATATTCGATATTCTACATTCGTCTTTGCCTCTGCCTCTGCCTTTGCCTTCCGCGGTTCTGCGGTTCGATATTATAGAGAGGTAATTGCAAAACTCTAAGAAACGACAAATTTGAGGTAGGCCGGGTGGTTCCGCCCAAAGGGCAGGTTCACCCAACAGATAGGAATCATTTAGAAATGTTGGGTGAACCCGGGCCTTGCGGCCCGGAACCATCCAACCTGCGCCTCATTTTGCAATTACCTCAAGTTAGCGCCTATGGGTTCCAACCCCAGGACCATGGCACAGACATTATCCGCCCAACAAACACGGATAATCCGCACATCGAATCCCTACGCGCGCGGGCATGCGGACCTTGCACCGGGGCACGCTCAGGCCATGATCTCCAAAATATCCTCCGGCAGCGTGTTCAACACCTCGCACCCGTCCTCCGTGACAACCACCATGTTTTCCACCCGCACCCCGCCCCAGTCCGGCAGGTAGATGCCCGGCTCCACCGTCACCACCATCCCCGGCTCCAGAACGGTTTTTCTCCCCTGGCCCAGGCGCGGCTCCTCATGCACCGCAAGGCCCGCGCCGTGCCCAAGCCCGTGACCGAAAAATTCTCCGTACCCCGCCTGCGCGATGATGTCCCGCGCCACCGCGTCAATCTCCCCGCCGGTTTTTCCCGGACGGATTTCCTCCATGGCCCGTTTTTGGGCCCGGAGCACTGTGGCGTACACTTTTTCCCACGTGGCGTCAGGCTTGCCAAAAACAAGGGTTCGGGAAATGTCGGAGCAGTAGCCGGAAAGCCGCGCCCCCCAGTCAAAAAGAAGGGGCTCGCCCTCCCGGACCTCGCGGTCTGAAGGAACAGCGTGGGCCATGGCCGAGTTGGGCCCGGCGGCGACGATGGAGGGAAAAGAGAGCGCCTCCGCCCCGGCCTCGCGCAAGGATTTTTCAAGGGACCACGCCAGGGCCTCTTCGGTCACACCCGGCCTGGTTTCCTCGAGAAGGGTTTCGAACACCAGTTCCGCGAGGGAGAGGGCGCGGCGGATGGTTTCAAGCTCTTCCTTGTCTTTCACCGCGCGCAGAGGCTCGACCAGTCCGGCGGCGGGGACAAGCTGGATGTCAACCTTGGCTTCGGCAAGCTCTGTTCGCATGGCGCCCAGGCTCTGGACACTGGTGCAGGCGGGCTCGAAGCCTGCGGCGCGGGCGCCGAGCATGCGGAGGATTTCCGGCAGGGATTTGGGAAGGCCCTGGGGATAGGTGAATATCTCGAAAAGAGGGGCCTCCCGCCGGGCCTGGATGGTGAAGCGCGCGTCCGTGGCGAGCAGCAGTTTATCATGGGTGATGAAAAGCGCGCCCGGGCTTTCGTCAAGCCGGGTGTCGTCGGCGGTGAATCCTGAGAGGTAGCGCCGGTTTTCGGGGCAGCTTACGATGAGGGTGTCATACGATTCACGGGCCAGTTTTTCGCGCGTCCGCGTGACGCGCTTTTCCAAATGGGTGCTCACCGTTTCCTCCGGGTGGGTTTCAGGGTTGTGCCGCGTCCCTTCCAAAGGGCCGCAGGGGGAAGGCAAGGCGGTCCGGCGTTTCACGGGGCGCGCGGGACACCGCCAAAGCGCGCCTAATCGCCGCTTTTCCCGGCGGACCGTTTTCCATGCTCAAGCCCGCAGACCTCGCGGAACACCATGACGACCCCTGTGACGTTGCCGGAAACATCCCGGATGGGGGAGGCGGAATCCTCGATGGCCAGGGTTTGCCCGTTTCTTCGGACTAAAAGCACATGGTTTTTCTGGCTCACCGGCGCCTTGTCGCGGATGGCCTGCCCCACAGGGCTTTGCGCGGGCGCTCCTGTTTCCCCGCCTATCAGGTGGAATATCTCGTCCAGATACCGGCCAAGGGCTTCCTTTTCCTCCCAGCCCGTGAGTTTCTCCGCCACCGGGTTCATAAACCGGACCCGGCTCTTGTGGTCTGTGGCCACCACCGCGTCCCCGATTCCGGCAAGGATGGTCTTGAGCCATGCCTCGTTTTCCCGCATCCTCTCTTCCATCTCGTGCCGGTACATGGCGATCTCGATGGCCATGTGGAGCACCTGCTCGTGGAAGGGCTTGCTGATAAAGCCGAAAGGACCTGTGACCTTGGCCTCGTGGATGGTCTGCGCGTCGGAAAGGGCGGTCAGGTAAATGAGAGGAATGCCCGTTTTCTCGCGGATCTGGACAGCGGCCTGAATCCCTGTCATCTCTCCCGCAAGGCCGATGTCCATGAGCACCAGGTCCGGACGCGTCTCCACCGCTTTATGCACCGCGTCCTCCCCGGTGTCCACTACCAGCGGAGCGTCATATCCAAGCCTTGTCAGCACGTTTTGGATGTACGCGCCGCTAATCCTGTCATCTTCCACAACAAGGATATTTTTGCCAGGCATGGTTCTTTCTCCTTGCCGCATTGGCGCCGGCGTGTCCAGTTCAAGCCCCGCGCGGACTGCGTGTCACCGGCGTTTTTCCCGCTCCTCGAAACTGAGGGTAATCGTGGTGCCCATGTCGCGTTTGACTTCGAGAGTCCCCCGGAGCTGCTCGGTGAGCAGACGCACGAGGAGCAGCCCGAAAGACTGGCTGTTTTTGATGGTCACGTCCTCGGGGAGTCCGCGCCCGTTGTCCTGCACACGGATGCGGATGCGCCCGCGCTCCTGCTCGACCCGGATTGCAAGGATGCCTTTTCCGCCTTCCGGAAACGCGTATTTAAGCGCGTTTGTCACAAGCTCGCTCACAATCATGCCGCAGGGGATGGCCGAGTCCACGCCGAGAAACACCCCCTCCCCGTCCACCACAAGGGAGACGTTGCCGCCGGGGGGGGCGAAGGAGGTGAACAGGCTGCCGCACATTTCCCTGACGTAGGAAAGAAAATCCACCTTGGCCATGGAGCCGGACTGGTAAAGGCGCTGGTGGACAAGGGCCATGCTTCGGATGCGCTCCTGGAGTTCCGCCAACACTCTCCGCGTGCCATCGTCCTTCACATGTCCTGCCTGGAGGCTCAACAGGCTGATGATGACCAGGAAGTTGTTTTTTACCCGATGGTGGACCTCCCGCAGCAGAACCTCTTTTTCCTCCAGGGCCGTCCTTATATGCTCCTCGTCCCGTTTGCGCTCGGTGATGTCAATGCCCATGCTCAGCACATGGGTTTCCCCGCCGATTTCCACCATATCCGACGAGTAAATGCAGTCGCACAGCTCGCCGTTGTCTTTGCGGATCTGGACCTCGAAGCCCAGAAGCCTGCGTTTCCTGAGCAGTTCCACCAGAAAGGCGTCCCTTTGGGAAGCCTCCGCCCAGACCGAGACGGCGGGCCTTCCCAGACAGGATTCCCGTGACGCGCCTATGAGCCGGGCAAAGGCGTCGTTCACATTGACGAGCCTGCCATGCTCCAGGGAGGTGATGGAAATGGCCACAGGGCTTAGGAAAAAGATTTTCGAGAAAAGCTCCTCGGAGGCCCGCAGTTCCTCCTCACGGGTGCGGCGTTCGGTTGCGTCCCGGAGAACCGCGAGAAGCCGGGAGCCTCCCAGGGAGTCCAACCTGCTTCCTTTGCCCTCCACATACACTGTCCCGCCGTCTTTTTTCTGGTTGAGCGCCTCCCAGTAAAAACTTTCTCCCATGCCCGCCCGAAGGAGAAGCTGGTCGAAAAGCCGCTGGTGGCTGGGATGCACAAGAGCGCGTCCGTGCATGGAAAGGAGCGCGTCCCTGGAGTGGCCGAACATTTCGCAGGCCCTGGGATTGGCGTCCACGATGTGGCCGTCCATGTCGTAAAGCAACAGGGCGTCGTTGGCCGCGTCAAAGATTCCTCGGTAGCGCGCCTCGCTTTCCGCCAGCCTGCGCTGGCTCTGGCGGCTCTCGGTCACATCCCGCAGATAGGCGAAATCCGCGGGCCTGCCTTTATGGGTGCTTGGTCCGGCGCACACCTCCACATGGAGCTCGCGCCCGTCCTTCCGGAGCAGCACGTGCTCGTACAAAGGCTCCACGCGCTCCCCGGCGATGATTTTGCTGTAGCGCTCCAGCGCGTCGCGGCGTGTCCGGGGAGAGATGAAATCCGCAAACGGCCGCCCTAAAGCGTCTTCGATGGAATATCCCATCATTTCGGCCAAGTGGGGATTGACGTACACCAGGCGCTCGTCCTGGATAATGGCGATGCCGTCCTTGGCAAGCTCCACGAGATTCCTAAACTTGGCCTCGCTGTCAGCCAGGGCGAGTTCCGCCTCCTTGCGCCGGGTCACATCCAGCAGGGCGCCAAGAACGCGCTCCGGCCTTGCGCCCGGATCTCCGCCCTCGGCCCGCGCCCGGCTCCAGACCCAAATGGTTTTTCCCTGCTTTGTAAGCAGGCGGTATTCCGTCTCCGTGGATTCAAGGGCACCCTCAAGCAGGCCCCTCACCAGTTCCGCGACTTTTTCCCGGTCCTCGGGCCAGAGGATATCATCCCGCCATTTTTCATAGGTTTTTGGCATCTCTCCCGGCTCGTAGCCCAGCATGTCGAAAAAACGCGGACTCCAGTAAATATGGCCGGAAACAAGGTCCCAGTCGAGAAACGCGTCGGTTGCCGCCTGGGTTGTAAAATCAAGGCGCCGCCGATAGCGGGCGAGCCTTCGCTGGCTTGCCTTAAGGCCGCGCCTGGCCCTGGCAAGCGCAAGGCTCTGCTTGACAAGGGCGGTGGTTCTTTTCCGTAAAAGCTCCCTGGAACCCTCTTCCTTAAAGGCGCGCCTGCGGACGGACAAGGAGCGCAGAACCAGCAGTCCCGCGAAAAAGCCCATGGCCGCTCCGGCAAGCGCTTGGAACGCAAGGACTTTCGCTCCCGCGGCCCCGGGAAAAAGCCCGGCTTCCGCCATGCGAAGACCTGTGGCGGCAACAGCGCCGACGCCGGAAAAAAGGGCGCATGTCAGGAGCTTGGGCATAGGTTGCCTCGGGCGGGCGCGGGGATAGCGGCCCATGCACGCCATGCGCGTGAGGGGGGGGGCCTTGCCTGCGGGGGTGGATCATCTGGCAACAATAAACAATGGGGCGACAATGGGAAAGAATACCTTTCCTTTATAGCCCCGTCAATGACTAAACGCTTGTCTCCGCGCTTCCTCCGGTTGCCTTGCCGGCATATAGCCCTCAAACACCACGTTGTCGCAATGCCTCCGGGCAAGGATCTCGTCGTCCGCGCTCCGGCAGGTCCAGCCAAGGACAGGAATCCCGTTTTTCCGGCATCCCGACACGGCCCGGACAGGCAGGCGGCGTATGTCGTAGGCGATAAAATCAGGACGGACAAGCCGGTTTGCCCACAGGTTCCCCAAAACAACCCGCTTGAACACCCGGCTGGAACGGTTTTCCTCTTCCTCGAACCAGCAGGAGATGATTCCCCGGAGGAACTCCGGTTTGTTTTGCGCAAACCATGCAATGGAAAGCGGATTGAACGAGGCCACCGCAAACACACCGGAATATCTGGAAAGCTCCCTGCACACGGCGCGCTCGAGCGCGCCATGCCTGCCGCCGTTTTTAAGCTCGATGTAGAGGGCTGAACGGCCCGCCACCGCTTTCAACGCTTCGGAGAGAAGAGGAACCGTGGCGGCGCCTCCAAAAAGCCGTATCCTGCCAAGCTCCGCGGCGTCCAGGCTGTCCACCCGCTCCGGTCTTCCCGCCGCCCGGACAAGGGTGTCGTCATGAAACACAACGGCCTGTCCGTCCCGGGAAAGCCGCACATCCAGCTCGATGCCGAATCCGGCCCTGGCCGCTCTTTGAAACGCGGGGCAGGTGTTTTCCCACACCCCTTCGGCCGGGCAGTGCAGGCCACGGTGGGCGACAGGAACCGCAGCCAGGGGGTGCGCGCTGTTCATCCTGCTTTTTCCGGGCGTTTTTCCCAGGTCAAACAAGCCCATGCTTTTTCATCCTTTTCCAGACAGTGACTTTGATGTAGGTCGGATCAAGCGCGAAGCGCGGATCCGACACCAACCGCGGTTTTTTCCCGGTTACACATCCGTCTGTCGGGTCCGCTGCGCTTGACCCGGCCTAGGTCAAAATCCGCTGCTTGGTGTTGGGTGGTTCCGCCCGAAGGGCAGGTTCACCCAACACACAGGAATCATTTTAGAAATGTTGGGTGAACCCGGGCCTTGCGGCCCGGAACCACCCTACCTAGGCCAATTAGGCAATTACCTCGTTAGAAAGATAAAAAGCCGCCGGAAAACCGGCGGCTTTTTATCTGAAAAAGCTGCTTCCTACCAAAATGCGGCCCAATCCGTAACACCTTCTGAAAGCTCCCTCTCCCTGCGGGAGAGGGCCGGGGTGAGGGCATACCTTGTCTGATTGCACCTTGGTATCAAACATTAGGAGTCAAATCTTGCCAGAAGAGGTAATTGCATCATTGAGCGTGGAGGTTCTCCAATTACCCCAATAAGCCCATGGAACCATGGCATTTTCCCCCGCTATTCCGGCTCCTCCCTCCCCCTGCCCTACTTCAGCTCGCCGCTCGAAAAATGCAGCACGTTCCTGGCTATGATGAGATGCTGAATCTGGCCTGTTCCCTCGAAGATATCCAGAATCTTCGAGTCCCGCATCCACTTTTCCGCCAAAAACTCCCGGGTGTAGCCCAAAGGCCCCAGAATCTCGCAGCAGCGCTGGGTAATCAGCGTCCCGTAACGCCCGCTCTTGGCCTTGGACATGCTCGCCTCCAGGTTGTTGTGCTCCTGGTTGTCCGCCATCCAGGCGGCCCGCCACGCCAAAAGACGCATGGCCTCCAGGTTCGCCTCCATCATGTACCACTCGCGCACCACCGCGGGCAGATTGTTCGGATTTTTCGCGTAGTCAAACACATAGCCCGCCTCTTCGAGTTTCTCCTTGGTGAAATCCAGGGCGGCGCGGGCAACGCCCACCGCCATGGCCGCGACCATGGGCCGGGTGTTGTCAAAGGTCTTCATGACCCCCTTGAACCCGTCCGTCCGGGTTTTCACCTCGGCGCTTCCAAGAATGTTGTTCTTGGGAATCCGGCAGTTGTTGAGCACGAAGGTTCCCGTGTCCGAGGCGCGGATGCCCAGCTTGTGCTCAAGGTGGTCCAGGGTGAATCCCGGCGTGCCCTTCTTGACCACAAAGCTCTTGATTCCGGCCTTGCCCGCGCTTTTATCAACCGTTGCCCAGACCACCACGCAGTCGGCCCGGTCCGCGCAGGTCACGAAAATCTTCTCGCCGTTCAGGACCCACTCGTCCCCCACCAGCTCCGCGGTGGTGGAAATGGACCCGGAGTCCGAGCCGGATTCCGCCTCGGTGATGGCCATGGCGGCCCATAGTTTGCCAAAACGCTCAAGCTGCTCGTCCGTGGCCACGGCGGCGATGGCCGCGTTGCCCAGGCCCGCGTTGGGAATGGAGAGCATGAGACCGCAGTCTCCCCAGCAAATTTCCTCGACAGTGATGCAGGTGCCCAGGTTCTGCCCCACCTTGTCCTCCTTGGGTGCCTCTTTCTTAGGGGCCGCCCCCGGGTCCTTGTCTTTTTTCTTGGCCCGGCCCATGACCGGAAGGCCGCGGAACACGTCGAGCTCCTTGGGATACTCGTGCTCCGCCTCGTCATACTTGCGGGAAATGGGACGCAGGACAGTCTGGGCAAGCTGCCGCATGCCCGTCTGGATTTTCGCCACAGCCTCGGGGGGATACAAGTTGGCCATTTGTCGCCTCCATTATTTAAGCCGGCAAAACCGGAGAAGTTAGGAGTTAAGAGTTAAAAAACCGGGGTAAGCGCTTTGTTTTTTTAACGGGCATCATTCCGCAGAGCAGCCGCGGTGCGGCAAGGTTTTTGACATGACCTGGGGTTTCAACCCCGGGCCGCCCTCTACACCGTGGCCACGCCTTCCAGAATCGCGATGCCGCGCGCGTTCCGGTAGTACCGCTCCTGGGGATAATCCCGGATGTAGCCGTGTCCGCCCAGAACCTGGACTCCATAGTCGCCGATTTTCATGGCCATTTCCCCGGCGTACATCCGCGCGAGATACGCTTCGCGCACCGCAGGTTTGCCCGCCTCGAGCATCGAGGCCGCTTTCCAGCACATAAGCCGTATGGCGTCGGCCTCGTAGGCCATTTCCGCCACCATGAAGGCCACGGACTGCTTGGTGCCGATGGGAGCGCCGAACTGCTCGCGCTTTTTCGCGTAGTCGCGGGCGAACTCGAAGGAGGCGCGGGAGATTCCGGCGGCGACAGCGGCGAGCCCGACCCGGGAGCGGGCGAGAACATCGGCGTAATCGCATCCGTTGTCACCGCCGAGTTTGTCGGCGGCGGAAACCTTGCAGTTTTCCAGGGTGACGCGGTACATGTCGAGGGCGTAGAGACCGAGGGTCTTTTCCCGGTCGCCCACTTTAAGGCCCGGGTTGTCGGCGCTGACGATGAAAAGCTGGGGACCCTGATCGGTGGAGGCGGCAACAAGGATGTATTTGGCGTCCTTGGCCTTTGGGACAAAGCATTTGACGCCGGAGAGTATGTATGCGCCGTTTTTCTTTTCAGCGCGGCACTTGGGAGAGGCGGCGTCAAAGGCGAGGTCCGGCTCGCACATGGCCAGGGTGGCGGGGACGTAGGTTTCGCCGCAGACCGGGGGCAGACAGGCGTTTTTCTGGGCCTCGGTGCCGTAGCGGAGGAGCGGGCTGATGAAGAGGGACGGGGTGGTTACGGCGATGGCGAAGGAGGCGTCGCCGTAGGCGAGTTCTTCGAGGCAGATGGCGCTTTGCATGGGGGAGTCGGGCATGCCCATGCCGCCGCAGGCCTCGGGGACGGCGGAGACGGATACTCCGAGTTCCCAGGCTTTTTGGATGGTTTTGGGGTCAAGCGCGCCTGCCTCGTCCTGGTCGTGGATGGTGTCGGCGACGAGTTTTTTGACGAGTTCGGCGTAGGAGTTGCGGATCATTTTTTGTTCTTTGTCGAGTTCGAAGCTGAACATGGAGAGATCCTCCTGGCAGGGGTTGGGGTGAAGGCCGGGGGGGAATAGACTGACATGTCAGTCTGGCTTACCCTAATCCCTCACCCTTGTCAACCTGTTTTTCAACCCAAAAATACCCCCTCCCTCCAGAACCCCCCTTTATTGCCTCCCTCCCTGAATTCTGCTATGGTCCCTCCCGTCTCAAACACGCCTAACACCCCACACCCGCAAACCAAGGAACACCATGAAACCCGTTCACGTTCTCGTCTGCGGCCTGCCCGGCAACATGGCCCGCAACGTCGCCTCCCATGTCCTGGCCGATTCCCGCTTCTCCCTGGTCCCCCTCTCCCTCACCGGACCAGGCATCCTGGCCCGGGAAGACACCGTGGCGGGAAAAACCCTCGCTCTTGTCCCCCCGGAGAAGCACGCCGAGGCCCTTGCCAAGGCCCGGCAGGAATATCCCCGCCTCGTGGCCGTGGACTACACCCATCCCTCCGCCGCGGCCGGCAACACCCGGCTCTATGCCGCCGCGGGCATCCCCTTTGTCATGGGCACCACCGGCGGAGACCGGAAACAAATGACGGAAACCGTGGCCGCCTCCTCCGTTCCCGCGGTCATCTCCCCCAACATGTCCCGGGAAATCGTGGGACTCACCGCCATGCTGACCTACGCCGCCAACAGCTTCCCCGGCCTTTTCAAGGGGTATTCCCTCTCGGTCCGGGAAAGCCACCAGCACGGCAAGGCCGACACCAGCGGCACCGCCAAAGCCCTGGTGGAACTCTTCGGGCAAATGGGCGCAAAAAACGCGCCCGAAGGCATCGTCATGGAGCGGAACCCCCAACGCCAGCGCGAGGTCTGGGGCGTGCCCGAGGAATACCTCTCAGGCCACGCCTGGCACACCTACACACTGGTATCCCCGGACAACACCGTCAAATTCGAGTTCACCCACAACGTCTGCGGCAGGGACATCTACGTCCACGGCACCCTGGACGCCGTGGCCTGGCTGTACAACAAATCCCTCCAGGGCTGTCCCGGACAGGTCTTTTCCATGATTGACGTGCTCGCGGGCAACTAACCCCCGCAGGACGCCGCATCCACCAGCCCAAGGAGGGCGCATGAAACGCTCGCTTATGATAGCCTCTGTCCTGTTTTTCCTGGCGGCCCCGGTCCGGGCCGAGGAACTGTTTCCCGGCAAGAACTGGAAACCCGCTCCCAATCCCATGGCGAGCACCCTTGCCACAGTGGGCGGCGAAATCTCCATCTATCTTGGCCCTTCCCCCAAAAGCCTCAACTACTACCTCGAAAACAGCAGCATGGCCGCCCAGGTGTTCGGCACCATGTACGAGACCCTGCTCACCACCCATCCCCTTACCCTGGACAACGAGCCCGGACTCGCGGAGCGCTGGTCGGTTTCCGACGACAAGATGACGTTCACCTTTTGGCTCGACCCCAAGGCCAAGTGGAGCGACGGCAAACCCGTCACCGCGGAGGATGTCCAATGGACCTTTGACGCCATCATGGCTCCTAAAAACCTCACAGGAGTCCACAAGGTGGCGTTCGAGCGCTTTGACCGGCCCGTGGTCGTGGACGGGCGCACCGTGCGCTTCCATGTCAAAGAGGTCCATTGGAGGAATTTGCTCGCTGCGGGAGGTTTCCATATTCTTCCGAAACACGCGTTTGAGAAACTGGACTTCAATAAAATCAATTTCGGGTTCCCTGTGGTCTCCGGCCCTTACAAAGTGGGCGAATTCAAGGAGGGCATGGCCCTGACCATGGTCCGGCGGACGGATTACTGGAACGCGGAAGCCCCCGGCCCGAAAAACACGGGCAATTTTGAGAAAATCCGCTACCGCTTCTTTCAGGAGCGGGAGAACGCCTTCGAGGCGTTTTTAAAAGGGGAGATTGACCTGTATCCCGTTTATACGGCGCGCCAGTGGGTCAACGAGACCAAGGGCGAAAAATTCGAGAAGAACTGGATTGTGAGGCAGGCGGTCCACAACAAGCATCCTGTGGGGTTCCAGGGTTTTGCCATGAACATGCGGCGTCCGCCTTTTGACGACATCCGGGCAAGGCGGGCCATGGCGCACTTGGTGGACCGGAAGAAGATGAACTCCACCCTCATGTACGACCAGTATTTCCTGCACAGGTCCTACTATGAGGATTTATATGATGAGAAGAATCCCTGTCCCAATCCCTTGTTTGACTTTGACAAAGAGAAAGCGCGCAAACTTTTGGCCGAGGCCGGATGGGCGGCCAACCCCAAGACAGGAAAACTGGAGAAGGGCGGAAAGCCCTTTGTCTTCCGGGTGCTCAACCGGGACCAGACAAGCGACAAGTTTTTAGCCATTTTCGCCGAGGATTTGAAAGACGCGGGCATCACCATGGTGGTGGACCAAAAGGACTGGGCGGCCTGGGTCAAGGACATGGACGAGCACAACTTTGACATGACCTGGGCGGCCTGGGGGGCGGGAGTGTACAAGGACCCCGAGCCCATGTGGGCGTCCGCGGAGGCGGACAGGCCGGGCGGCAACAACTACTGCGGGTTCAAGGACCCCAAGGTGGACGCGCTCATCGAAAAGCAGAAAAGGGAGTTTGACGTGGAGGCCAGGCACGCCATTGTGCGGGAAATAGACCAGATGGTGTACGCCCAGGCGCCTTACGTGCTGTTGTGGAACATTGGCTACACGCGGCTTTTGTACTGGAATAAATTCGGAACGCCGGACTGGGTTCTCTCCAAATACGGAACCGAGGAGTCGGCGGAGGCCCTGTGGTGGTACGACGAGGACACGGCGGCGGAACTGGCCGGAGCCATGCGCGACAAAGCGCCGCTGCCCGCGCGTCCGGACCCGGTTAAGTTTGACCAGGTGTTCAAACCACAGGCAAGGTGACCTGTCTGGCGCTAAAAAACTCAAATGCCTGGAAGCGCCGCCGCGCGCGGAATTAACCCTGTCCCCGACCTCAAATTCAACTCCGTGGATGTCCTGGATGTGGACGAGAAGCTCTTTCTCTCGCAAAGGATGATCTCGACAACAACCGAATCGTGGTGCGCGGGCGCGCCATGATTGGCGAAGGTGTAATCGGCAGAGTGGACGTGAGCATGGACGGGGGCAAAACCTGGAAAAGGTGAACCTTGGGGACCGTGGCATGTTCACCTTCGAGATCGCCCCCGAAATGGACAAAGAAGTGGACTTCGCTGTCCGCGCCCTTTCCACAACAGACAAATCCAGCGATGTGGAAGGCCGCTCCTTCAAGTTCGCCGTGCTTCCCAAGGCCAACACGGAGATGGTTGAAAAAGCTTCCTGGATATCCTCGCCCGGTACATGGCGGAAAACCGCTCCGGATTCATGGCCATGGTCCCGGAGATTCTAACCGGACCCTGAAAAATCGCAATCCAACTGCGGAGCGGGCCTTTGAGGGTCCGTCCCGCGCGCTTTTCAGGGGAAAGAAAACGCGGCGCGGCTTCCGAAGCAATTCCTTCGCTGCGCGCCTCCGCGTTTTCTGCTATAATGCTTTCCGCAAAACGGCTCAACCTGCGGCGCGCCAAAACACGACAGAGTGCTTTTCCGGCCAGGGAGGACAGCCAGCGGATGGAAAGAACCGAAGAATGCACCATCCTTGTGGTGGACGACGATGAGGGAATGCGCTTTCACCTCATCGAATCCGTCACGCACCTGGGCTATAAGTACCTTGCCGCAAGAGACGGGGAGGAGGCCCTTGCCCGGCTGCGCGGCGGGGCCCCTGTGGATGTGGTGCTTTGCGACATCAAGATGCCAGGAATTTCCGGCCTTGACCTTCTCGAGGTTGTGCGCGCGGAGCACAGCGCCGATGTTATCATGATGACAGGATACGTGGAGGAATACGCGTATGACCGCATCCTCGAACTGGGCGCCAGCGACTTCCTGCACAAGCCCATCACCATGAATGAACTCCGGGTCCGGCTCAAGCGGGTGCTTCGGGAACGCTGGCTCCTCGCCTGCCGGGAAGCGGCGCGGCGGGATCTCGAAGAGGCCGCGAAACGGCTTAAGACAAGCTATGAGGAACTGCGGCAGGCCCACGAGGAACTCTTGCGGGCGCGGAAGCTCCAGTCCATAGGCCAGCTTGCGGCGGGAATCGCCCACGAGATCAACACGCCCATGCAGTATGTAAGCAACAACACCGAGTATGTCGCGGGCGCTTTTTCAGGGCTCGCCCAGGTGTTCGCCTTCCAGCGCGGATTGCTGGAAAAGGCCCGCCTTGCACCCCTCTCGGAAAAGGACATCGGGGATCTTCAGACCCTGGAGGAAGAGCACGATGTGGAGTTCGCCCTCGAGGAGATTCCGGGGGCGCTTGCACAAACACTGGAAGGCGTGGCCAGGGTCTCCAACATTGTCCACTCCATCAAGCAGTTCGCCCATCCAGGCACGGATAAAAAAGCGCCGGCCGATCTCAACCAGGCCATTGAGAGCACCATCACTGTCGCAAGAGGCGAATGGAAGCACACCGCGGCCATGGAAACCGACCTGGACCCCGGGCTTCCGCCGGTGGTCTGCGCCCAGGGTGAAATCAACCAGGTGATTCTCAACATGATTGTCAACGCGGCCCACGCCATTGCCGACAAGAACAGCCAGGGAAAAAGGGCCATGGGACTCATCCGGGTAAGCACGCGCTATCTTCCGGAAACCGGAGAGGCGGAGATTCGGGTAACGGATGACGGAGCGGGAATTCCCGAGGAGGCGCGCGCCCGGATATTTGACCCGTTTTTCACGACCAAGGGGGTCGGCGTGGGCACAGGACAGGGCCTGGCCATTGCCCACACCATTGTTGTTGAAAAGCACCGGGGAACCATAGATTTCGAGACCCGGACCGGGGACGGCACAACCTTTTTCATCCGGCTGCCAGTGGAGGAAAGGGTTTAGAGACTTTTGAGAGGTAATTGCAAAATGCGGCGCAGGTTGGCTGAACCCGGGCCTTGCGGCCCGGAACCATCCAACCTGGCGTGAGCGCGGCACGGAAAAATACGTGGCGGACGAGGCGGCGCGCTATCTTTGTCCCAAGTGCGGCACGCCCTTTTCCGCAGGGCAAAACGCTGCAGCCGGCGCAAAGAGCCGGCGGATTTGGATTGAGCGGCGCGTGTCGCCGCGCAACGGAAGAACAACCGATGGACGCATTTGTGGACATTGCCGAAGCCCGGGTCACCACCTTTGCCGGACGCGCCATGAACGTGTTCCGGGTTCAGCAAGGCAAACGCCGTCACGCCTCGCGATCTCCACCACGGCGCTTTCGGTGTCTTCCCTCCATTGCCTTTCCCCGCACGGGACCGGCTCTATCCGGCTGTCCGCTCTGGCTGCCACGCGCCATAAACGGCCCGCCTCTTCCCTGCTTACAGCACCGTCAAACACCGGGGAAACAACCAGAAGGTCAATATCGCTCCCTTCGTCCCTTGCGGCTCCGCGCGCCCGGGAGCCAAAAACCACCCCGAAGAACACGGCCAATCCATCCCTCTCAAGGACGCGCAGACAGTTGCGGACACCTTCTACAACATCCGGGGCAAGCATTACCGCCTTCCCGTAAGCGTCTTGGGAATCCGGCCTGTGTGGGCGCACTCGCTGCGCAGTCTGCGGCCCACAATCCGCTCCACGGTTTTGCCTATATCGAGGAGCCGGTCCACGTCAATGCCCGTCTCGATGCCCATCTCGTCCATCATCACCACCATGTCCTCGGTGGCCACAAGCCCCGTGATGCTGGGGTCCGCGTAGTAATACTTGCCGGTTCCGGACACAGGCACCCCGTCCACGAAATTGGCGGGCTGGCCGCCAATGCCGCCCACGGAGCTTTCAAAATACGTCATGCCCGCCTGAAGAGCGGCCAGCACGTTGGCAAGCCCCCAGCCCCGGGTCACGTGGAAGTGGACGATATGCAGGGACGGGTCCGGAATCTTGTCCAAAAGCATCGAGAAATACTCATAAACCTTGTTGGGCGGCGCGGATCCGTCATGGTCCGCGTGCTCCACGTCGGCGGCGCCGATGTCCAGCCAGCGCCGGGTGAACTCCAGGGCCTTTTTCATCTCCGTGGGACCCTCGATGGGGCAGCCCCAGATGGTCGAGACCGTGCCGCAGACTTTAAGACCCGCCTCCCGGGCCTTGGGAATCATGTCCTCGCACATCTTCCAGTAGTCGGCAAGGGACAGTCCCGAGTTGACCCTTTGGTGGCTCTCGCTGGTCGAAACCATAAAGAGAATCCGGTCCGGGCCAATGCCTTCCTTCCTGGCCTCGATGGCCCGCATGGCCGCCTTTTCCCGGATGGTGATGGCGGACAGTTCCACGTCTTTCAGCTTGTCTCCCACGCGCTTCGATGTGCGGATCCTGCGCATGAGCTCGTCCGCGTCCTTGAACTGGGGCATGGCCTTGGGCGGGCCGTAGTTGGTGGTTTCGATATGTTTGAATCCCGCGAGGATAAGCTCCTCCGCCAGCCAGACCTTGGCGTCCGTGGGGATGAATTTTTCCTCGTGCTGGAACCCGTCCCGGACCGTGATATCGCCCAGGATGACTTTTTTGGGATATGTCATTTCCGCCATTGTTCGCGCTCCGTTTCAAAAGGTATGGGCGAGGGCTGCGTAATCGTTAGAGGTAATTGCAAAACTCTAAGAAACGACAAATTTGAGGTAGGTTGGGTGGTTCTGCCCGAAGGGCAGGTTCACCCAACAGATATGAATCATTTTAGAAATGTTGGGTGAACCTGGGCCTTGCGGCCCAGAACCTCCCAACCTACGCCTTATTTTGCAATTACCTCGTTAAAACCGCAGATTTCCAAACGCCGGAGGGCCGATGGGCTTGAGCAGGCTGACTTCAAAGGCCATGGCAAGCCATTCCCGGATTTCGCTGAATTTTACAACCCTGTCCGACAAGAGACGTGAGCCGCTGGTAAAGGGATGCGCCTCGCCGTCGTACTTTTCCATCATGCTCTGCCGGAACGCCTGCTTGTCCGCCTCGGACATGGGCGCGTCCGAGTCCAGCCGCTTTCGTTCCTCGATGGATAACAGCACTTCCGCGGCGGCCCGTCCGCTCATGACCGAAGTGCGGGCGCGCATGGTGTGGAAGAGGAAATGCGGGCGGTAGGACCTGCCGCACATGCCGTAATTGGCCGCGCCGTTGTCCGGCCCGATTACCAGTTGTATCCGCGGCACTTGGGCGCAGGCCACGGCCCGCACCATGTCGGAGCCGTATTTGCCGATGCCCGCGTGCTCCGAGGCTGAACCCACCATGTAGCCCGGCGAGTTTTGCAGGAAGAGAAGCGGAATTTTCTCCTGGGAGCAGCGGATAATCCACTCGGTGGCTTTCCGGGCCGCCTCCACAAAGATAATGCCGGTGGCGTTGGAGGCAATGACCCCGATGGGCATGCCTTTGATGCGCATTTTGGCGGTGACGATGTTGTCGCCCCGGCCCCGGGCATACTCCCGCTTGGTTTCCATAAGGCTTCCGGCGTCGCAGATTGCGCGCAACACGCGGCGGGCGTTGATGCCCTGGGCCGTGTTGAGGGGAAGCGCCTCGTAGATGGATTCCGGCGGCAGTTCCGGCTCCGCCTCCGGGAAGCGCTGCAGATGGAGGGTCTGGGGCGCCTCCATGGAAAGGATATCCCGAACCCGGGCCACGGCATCGTCCTGGTTCGCGCAGAAATGGTCCGCGCCGCCGGAAATCCCGGTGTGGACTTTGGCCCCGCCCAGGTCCTCGGCGGTCACGGTCTCGCCTGTCGCGGCCTTGACCAGGGGCGGGCCGCCCAAAAACGAGTAGGCGAGCTTGTCAATCATCACGGACTGGCAGGCCATGAACACGATATAGGCCCCGCCCGCGGTGTTGCCCCCTGTGGAAAGCGTTATCTGCTTGAGTCCCATGGCGGACATGCGGGCCATGTTGTAGAACATGCTGCCGAACTGCTGGTCGTCCGGGAACACGTCGGCCTGCATGGGGAGAAAGGCGCCGCCGGAGTCGGCGATATAGACCGAGTTGAGCCCGCAACGTTCGGCAATGGCCTGGGCGCGCATGTGTTTTTTAAGGGTGATGGGGAAATAGGTGCCTGCCTTGACCCGGGGGTCGTTTCCCACAATCATGGTCCAGTTGCCGTGGATTTTGCCGATGCCGGTGACAAGGCCGCCGCCGGGGACATCCTCCACTTCGGGGTAATTCATCCCAAATCCGGCGATGCGCGACAGCTCGAAAAATTCCGTTCCCGTGTCAATGAGTTTTGCGATGATATCCCGGACCGGTTTTTTCCCCTGCCTGGCCAAGCGTTCGACGGCCTTGGGCCCTCCCGCATCCCGTGCCATGGCGGCGCGGGCGTCCAGCTTTTCCTCTTCCGCCAGCCAGTACGCGCGGTTTTCCTCAGCCGTGGTGCTCATGTGTGTTACCTTCCCTTGTATTCGGGTTTGCGTTTTTCCTTGAAGGCGGCAAGGCCCTCGAGCCGGTCCTGGGTGGGGATGGTGTGCCAGTAGCAGTTGGACTCTAGGGCGAGACCTGTGGCAAGGTCTGTGTGCAGGCCGTTGTTGATGGCGTATTTGGCCTGGGCCACGGCCACAGGGCCGTTTTCGGAAATGGTCTGGGCCAGGGCCAGGGCCTCGTCCAGGAGTGTGTCAGGGGGGCAGACTTTTTCCACAAGGCCGATGGCCAGGGCCTCGGCGGGTTCCACGCGGCGTCCCGAGAAGATGAGTTCTTTGGCGCGGCCTTTGCCGACCAGGCGGGGAAGGCGCTGGGTGCCGCCCGCGCCGGGGATGATGGCGAGGCGGGTTTCGGGGAGGCCCATGGAGGCGGTTTCCGAGAGGTAACGGATGTCGCATGCCAGGGCGAGTTCGGTGCCTCCGCCGAGCGCTGCTCCGTTGACGGCGGCGATGACGGGTTTGGGGAGGTTTTCGATGGCGGTGAAGGTGTTGCGGATGGTGTGGATGAACTGTTTGACCTGGGTTTCGGTATAGGTGGCGCGTTCTTTGAGGTCGGCGCCGGCGCAGAAGGCTTTGTTTCCGGCGCCGGTGATGATGAGGGCGCGGATGTCCAGGTCAAAGGCGACGGCCTCGACAGTTTCTTTGAGAGCCAGAAGGAGGGCGTTGCTGAAGGAGTTCATGGCCTCCGGGCGGTTGAGGGTGAGGATTTCGGTGGCGCCGTGGCGCTGGCGCGAGACGAGATTGTATGACATGAGGGCGCTCCTGTGCGGGGTGATTAGTGAGCGAGTGCTCAGTCGGGTTACGCGCAAAACAAAATCCTCCCCGTCACGGAGCGGCGCTCCCCTTCCATCGCAAAAAAACCGTCCATGGGTCAAGTAAAAAACGGACAGCCGTTCACCCATGCCCCATTTCCCCGCGCGCCCGCCTCAACCCGGCGCGGAACAGCGCTCTTGGCGCCGAAAAAAGAGAACACTTCTTGACCAAACTGTCCGGTGAACAGTTGAACCCTTCCGGGCACGTATTGCGGTTTTCATAAATCCGTTCCGATTGATAAACCTGTCGGGTGAACCTGCGCTACGCGCAGAACCACCCGACCTACATAATATTTTTATCACTGTATTACATGTAGGTCGGGTGGTTCTGCGTGCGCCAGAGTGATGTGCTATGGCAAAAAACTTGTTCGCGCGCGGGTTCACCCGACAATTCTATCCCCTGCAATCGGAAAAGAATTCTGACAACCGCTATAGCCCCTTCTCCGGTGCCTCCCGAACAAAAACCTCTGGACACCTCGGCACTGTTCAGCGGCTTCGTACTCCCGCTCTTCACATTGCAGGCCCGGCAACCCGCGCGGCTTTTCCCCGCGCCCCGGAACCCCCCCTACGGACGCACCGTCACTGTCCCCTTGGCGGTTATCCCGTCCACGTCCATTATATACCGCCACCCCTTGCGCACCTTGCCCATGTCATACGAATACCCCCCCTCGTAGTCAAAGCCGATTTTCCGGTTCGCCCCGAAAAACGCGCGCACCGACTCCAACGAGGAGCGCAGGCTGTCATAGGTTATCATCCCGGGCATGGCCTCCGCCTCCTGCTGGTCAATCTTGAGGTAGGACGAGCTCAAATCCTTGGCAAACCCCCTGCTGAAAAGGGGCTGTCTGTCCAGACTGTACACCTTGAAATCCGCCTCGCTGTTGAAGACGCCCCCAATGCTCCACTCGTCCTGCTTGGTGATGGTGATGCTCCCGTGCAGCAAGGGAAGGTCAACCGTGTGCCCTATAAGGCCCGCATACTGGTTTTCGGGCGCCTGGGCGTGCCGCATCGCCGCCTTCCGGGTCTCCCCGGCAAGCTCCTCCTTGTCTTTGTCAATTCTGCCCGAAATCAGTTCCATTTCGGCATTGTCAAGGGGCTCGGTGGCAAAGGCGGGGAACGCGCAAAGGAGAACAACGCCTAAAAGAACGGGAACTCGTGACATGGCCGCACCTCCCTTGTCAAAGGGGGCGGAGGCGGACGCGCGGGGCGTCCCGGACAGGGGCGGAATCTCCCCTGTATCAGAAAATAACGCTTCCGCCCCGGCCTTGTCAACGTGATTGTGCGTATCCGAAACGTTTTTTAGTGAGGTAATTGCAAAACTCTAAGAAACGACAAATCTGAGGTAGGCCGGGTGGTTCCGCCCGAAGGGCAGGTGTGCCCAACAGATAGGAATCATTTAGAAATGTTGATTGCTCACGGGCCTCGCGGCCCGGAACCACCCGGCCTACGCCTCGTTTTGCAATTACCTCTAGTTCGAGGAAATTCACCCTGGGGAGGCAATTGCAAAACTCATAGAAACGACAAATTTGAGGTAGGCCGGATGGTTCCGCCCGTAGGGCAGGTTCATCCAACACATAGAAATCATTTTAGAA
>JAGVGH010000318.1 GCA_020057225.1 Desulfobacterales bacterium
GGGTGGTTCCGTGCCGCAAGGCCCGGGTTCACCCAACATTTCTAAATGATTCATATCTGTTGGGTGAACCTGCCCTTCGGGCGGAACCACCCGGCCTACCTCAAATTTGTCGTTCCCAAGAGTTTTGCAATTACCTCTGCGAAGAATGTATTTCCTTCGGGATTTCCGGTCCGCGCTGGCCGTGAAATTGCATGCTCAAAGATTGGCCGCACCGGGTTTCCGGTTTTTTGCTTCTTTTCCTTCCACACACAGCAGCCTCTTGAAAGGGCGTTGCCCGGGCAGAACGGGAAAACAATAGAAATCAAACCGGAAAACTTGCCAACCAAGACAAATGCGACTATATTAAAGTGGTTTGAAAAAAACGGAAACGGATTCCGGTTTGAAAATGCGGCGCGCCGCGTCCGTCCGAATGAAAAAGGAGAGGCGTACATGGCCAGCAAGGGCGATTCCAACGACCATCTCAGGTGCTCGTTTTGCGGCAAGAACCAGGATGAGGTGCGCAAGCTCATCGCAGGGCCTGCGGTCTACATCTGCGACGAATGTATTGAACTGTGCAACGAAATCATCGCCGAGGAGACCGAGAAAGGCGGGAGCGGGGGGGAATCCAAGAGCATCTCGTCTCCCAAGGAAATCAAATCCATGCTCGATGATTACGTAATCGAGCAGGATTACGCCAAAAAAGTGCTGGCGGTGGCTGTCCACAATCACTACAAGCGCCTGGAGACCAATATGGAAGCCGGCGACGTGGACATCCAGAAAAGCAATGTGCTGCTCATCGGACCCACCGGCAGCGGCAAAACACTTCTGGCCCAGACCCTGGCGAAATTTTTGGACGTGCCTTTTACCATCGCCGACGCCACAGCCTTAACCGAGGCCGGATATGTGGGCGAGGACGTGGAAAACATCATCCTCGCGCTTCTCCAAAACGCCGACTACGACGTGGACAAATGCAAGCGCGGCATCGTGTATATTGACGAAATTGACAAAATCGCCCGCAAATCCGACAACCCCTCCATTACACGGGACGTTTCCGGAGAGGGCGTGCAGCAGGCGCTTTTGAAGATTATCGAAGGCACCACCGCGAGCGTGCCTCCCAAGGGCGGACGCAAGCACCCCCAGCAGGATTTCGTCAAGGTGGACACCTCGAACATCCTGTTCATCTGCGGGGGGGCGTTCAACGGACTTGAGGAGATCGTCAAGCGCCGCATGGGCGACAAAATCATGGGTTTTGGCGCCAAAATCAAAGGGCAGCGGGAGCAGACCCTGGGCGAGGTGTTCCGGCAGGTGGAGCCGGAGGATCTTCTCAAATACGGGCTTATTCCGGAATTCATCGGGCGCCTCCCAGTCATCGCGACCCTTGAGGAGCTCAATGAAAACAGTCTGGTCCGTATTCTTACGGAGCCTAAAAACGCCCTGGTGCGCCAGTTCCAAAAGCTTTTCGAGATGGAGGGCGTCAAACTCCGGTTCACCGACAGCGCCCTCAGGGCCGTGGCCAAGTCCTCGCTCAAACGCAAGGCCGGGGCGCGCGGGCTGAGAGCCATTGTCGAGAGGGCCATGCTGGACATCATGTTTGAATTGCCCTCCATGTCCCGCGTCATGGAGTGCGTGATCGGCGAGGAGGTGGTTTTAAACAACGAAGAGCCGATTCTTCTCTACGAGCAGACCAAGAAAAAAGCGTAAACTGTTTCCCGCGTCCTGCCAGGGCGCGCGCGGTCCCACTCAAAAAGGACAGGCCCAAGACCATGTTTGGCATTACGAAAAAGAAAGGCTCCGAAGGCGGCGATGTTTTGACGCTGCCCCTGCTTCCGCTCAGGGACATCGTGGTGTTTCCCCACATGGTGGTGCCCCTGTTTGTCGGAAGGGAACACAGCATCAACGCGCTTTCGGAGGCCATGAACCAGGACAAGGCCATTTTTCTGGCCACCCAGAGACGCGCGTCCGTGGACCGTCCGTCAAAATCCGACATCAACCCGATAGGGACCGTTGGAAAAGTTCTCCAGCTTTTGAGGTTGCCGGACGGCACAGTAAAGGCCCTGGTGGAGGGGAAATACCGCGCCCGGATGACGGAGTTCCTCCCGGGACAGAACTATTTTACTGTGGAACTGGAGGTCTTGCCGGAGCAGACCATGGCTCCGTCAGAGGCCGAGGCCCTTGTGCGCATGGTCAACGAGTCTTTTAAGGAATACGCCAAGATCAACAAGAGTATTCCCAAGGATCTTCTGCAAAACGTGGCCTCCATCACCGAGCCCTCCCAGCTCGCCGACACGGTGGCCGCGCATTTTTCCTTCAAGATTGAAAAGAAGCAGCAGCTTCTGGATACGGAGGATCCCCGCAGGAGACTCGAGCTGCTCCTCGAGCTCATGCAGGCGGAAATCGAAATCCACGAGATGGAAAACAAGATCAAAGGCCGGGTCAAGGAGCAGATGGAAAAGACCCAGCGCCAGTATTATTTGAACGAGCAGATGCGGGCCATCCGCAAGGAGATGGGGACGGACGACGACCAGCAGGGCGAGCTTTTGGAGCTTGAAAAGCGCATCAAGCGCAAAAAACTGCCCAGAGAGGCGGCTCAAAAGACCCGGGCCGAGTTCAAGAAGCTCAAGCTCATGAGCGCCATGTCCGCCGAGGCCACGGTGGTCCGCAACTACATCGAGTGGATCATCGGCCTGCCCTGGACCGAGAAGAGCCGGGTCCAGATGGACATTGACGCCGCGGAGAAGGTGCTGAACGAGGACCATTACGGTCTTGAAAAGCCCAAGGAGCGGATTCTCGAGTATCTGGCGGTTCAGGCCCTGGTGAAGAAAATCAAGGGACCTATCCTGTGTCTCGTGGGTCCCCCGGGTGTAGGTAAAACCTCCATCGCCAAGTCCGTGGCCCGGGCCACCAACCGCAAGTTTGTAAGGCTTTCCCTGGGCGGCGTGCGGGACGAGGCGGAAATCCGCGGCCACCGCCGGACCTACATCGGCGCCATGCCGGGAAAAATCATCCAGTCGCTTAAAAAGGTGGGCGTAAGCAACCCCGTGTTCTGTCTGGACGAGGTGGACAAGATGAGCATGGACTTCCGGGGCGACCCCTCGGCGGCCCTGTTGGAAGTGCTGGATCCGGAGCAGAACACCGCGTTCAACGACCACTACATGGACCTGGACTACGATTTGTCGGATATTTTGTTCATCACAACGGCCAACACGCTCCACGAGATTCCCCTGCCGCTCCAGGACCGGATGGAGATCATCCGCATCCCGGGCTACACGGAGTATGAGAAGTACCACATCGCCAAGGATTTTCTCATTCCCAAGCAGGCCAAAACCAACGGCCTGGACATGGAGAAAATCCAGTTCACCGAAAACGCCGTGTATGAAATCATCCGGCGCTACACCCGGGAGGCCGGCGTGCGGAGCCTCGAGCGGGAAATCGCGGCGATATGCCGGAAGGTTGCCCGGGTGGTGGTGAAGGGCGGGACCACGGAGCCGGTCCGGGTGCGGCGCGAGGGCGTTGAAAAATACCTGGGTCCGCCCAGGCACCGGTACGACACGGTGGAGGAAAAGGACGCGGTCGGGCTTTCCACGGGCCTGGCCTGGACCTCGGTGGGCGGAGAGACCCTGTCTGTCGAGACCGTTGTCATGCCCGGCAAGGGCGACGTTCAGGTGACGGGCAAGCTGGGCGACGTGATGAAGGAGTCCGCCCAGGCCGCGGTGAGCTACGTAAGGAGCCGCGCGGAGCGCCTGGGGATTGATGTCGAATTCCATAAAAAAACCGATCTGCACATCCACATTCCCGAGGGAGCGACCCCCAAGGACGGGCCTTCGGCCGGCATCACCATGTGTACGTCCATTGTGTCCGCGCTCACCAGCCGGCCTGTGCGGCGCGATCTGGCTATGACCGGGGAAATAACGCTCCGGGGCCGGGTGCTGCCCATTGGCGGACTCAAGGAGAAAGTGCTGGCGGCCCACCGGGCGGGGATACAGAAAATCCTGTTCCCCAAGGAGAACGAGAAGGACCTCCACGAGATACCGGCCAAGATCGCCAAGGCGGTCACCATGATTCCGGTGGAGCACATGGACGATGTGCTTACCCAGGCGCTGGTGCTCAAGGAAGGGGAAAAGCTCTTCAAGGAGGAGGAAGTGCCCATCGAGTGCGTGCTGCCCGGGGCCTCCGGCGCGGGCGGCGCGGGGCTGCAAATCAATTAGACTGACGGCACACCGTTGCGCGGGCCCGGGCGGACCGAAAAGGCCCGCCTTGCCCGCGCGGCTTTTTTGAAGGCGCCTCCCATGGAAAAAGACGCCCAGGACTACCTCCCCGAAATCGTCGAGCGGATCGTCCGGACAGCGGCGCCCGAGGCCGTGGTGCTGTTCGGCTCCCGGTCCCGGGGCGACGCGCGCCCGGACTCGGACGTGGATCTCCTCGTGGTGGAATCCGAGCCTTTTGGCCCTGGCAGAAGCCGGGTAAAGGAAACCGGCAGGCTTGAGAGGGCCATGGGCCTTATTCCAGTGGCCACGGATATTTTGGTGTTCAGCCGCGAGGAGGTGGAACGGTTTCGGAACGGGGTGAACCATGTTGTGGTCCGGGCGCTCCGGGAGGGGAAGGTGCTGCATGGCCGGTTCTGACGAGGCGCGGATGCTTCTGAAAATGGCGGGCAAGGATCTGCGCGCCCTTGAAAACATGCTGGATGCTGATCTATTCGAAGATGAGATTTTCGGGTTTCACGCGCAACAAGCTGTCGAAAAGAGTCTGAAGGCCTGGCTGGCGGAATTGGGGAAGGAATACCCTTTAACGCATAATATCCGGCTGCTGTTGACAGTGTTGAACACGGAGGGCGCAAACACCGGCGACCATAGCTCCTTGATCGAGCTTAACGTGTATGCGGTTCAATTCCGGTATGAGATCCTGCCTGGTGACGAACCAGGTCTGGACCGGGAATCCCTGTTGCGGGAAATCCGCGGCCTTTTCAACACCGTGCGGAAGATAGTTGAGCCATGAATTCCCCAAGGGCGCGCCGCGTTGTCCTTTTTTTTGTCCTCCTTGCCCTCGCCTTTGCCGCGTACTCTCCGGCCCTTAAAGCCGGATTCATCTGGGATGACGACGACTATGTCACGGAAAACCTGACCCTGCGCACCGCGGACGGACTCGCGCGCATCTGGGCAAAGCCCCTTGCAAGCCCCCAGTATTACCCCCTGGTTTTCACATCCTTCTGGCTCGAACACCAGGCCTGGGGCCTTTGGCCCGGCGGCTACCATGCCGTCAACATCGCCCTCCACGCCCTCTCCGCCTTTCTCCTGGGACTTCTGCTCACCCGCCTTGGAGTGCCCGGAGCCTGGCTCACAGCCTTGTTGTTCGCCCTCCACCCCCTGGGCGTGGAGTCTGTGGCCTGGGTCACGGAACGCAAAAACGTCCTTTCCCTGGTGTTCGCCCTAAGCTCCCTGCTCTGCCTTGTCCGCTGGTTCCGGCTGGACAGCGGCCCCCGGGACAATGATTCCGGAATCCCCTATGTGGCGGGGCTTGTCCTGTTCATCATGGCTCTTCTGAGCAAAACCGTCACCAGCGCGGTTCCCGCCGCGGCTCTGGTTCTTGTCTGGTACAAGACCGGCCGCGTCCGTCTCCGGGATGTCACAGCCCTGGCGCCCTTTTTCCTTTTGGGAATTTTGTCCGGTGTCTCCACTGTATGGCTGGAACGCCACCACGTGGGCGCCATGGGCGGCGAATGGGGGATTCCGTTTTGGGCGCGGGCCGTGGTGGCGGGACGGGCGCTCTGGTTTTACGCGGGAAAAACCGTGTGGCCCGCGGAACTGATATTCAACTATCCCCGCTGGGATCCTTCGGCCATCACTTTCCTTGACCTGGGCTGGCCCTTGGCCGCGCTGGGCGTCCTGGCCGTCCTGTTTGTCCTGCGGACGCGCCTGGGACGGGGGCCTTTGGCGGCGGCGCTCCTTTTCGGCGGAGTCCTTTTTCCCGCCCTGGGCTTTTTTGACGTGTATCCGCACCGCTATTCCTTTGTCGCCGACCATTTCGCCCATCACGCCTTTCCCGCGCTTCTCGCCCTTGCCGCTGCGGGCGCCGTTGCCCTGGCCCGCGCCGCGGGCGCGGACAACAACGCGGGGAAACGGGCCGTTGCCCTGGGCCTTGCCGGGGCGGTTCTTGCCCTTCCGGGCGCGGGAACGTTTCGGCAGTGTTTTCAGTACAAAAACCTCGAAACCCTGTGGGCAGAGACTGCCAGGCGAAACCCCGGCTCCTGGATGGCGTGGCAGAGCCTGGGGAATATCCGGTTTCAGGAAGGCAGGCTGGACGAGGCGGAACGGCTTTACCGGAAAGCGCTGGATTTGGGAGGGCTTAACACGGCGCAGCTCTGGGGCAATCTCGGGGCGGTCCAGGTGGAGCGGGGAGATATTCCCGGGGCGCGCGCGTTGTTCAAGCGTTCTCTTCAGGAAGACCCTTTCCACGCGGACACCCTTATCAATCTGGGGCTTCTGGACGCGCGGGAAGGCGATTACGCCGGAGCGGAACTGCGGTTCCGGAAGGTGTTGGACCTGGAGCCGGTGAACACGGACGCCCTTAAAAACCTTGCGGCGGCGCTGGCAGGGCAGGGGAAGCCCGGGGAAGCGGCGGAATACATGGAGCGCCTGGCCGCCATCCGTCCTTTGGCGGGCGCTTTTCGGGACCTCGGCATCCTTCTGGTCCAGGCCGGAAGGGCGACGGAGGCTGTGGAGGCGTTTCGCAAGGCCGCGAATCTTGACCCCGGGGACCCGGGGGCGCGTCTCAGCCTGGGAGTTCTTCTCGGAAACCTTGGACGGACAGGGGAAGCGGAAGAGGCGCTGCGCGGGGCTTTGAAGCTTGCGCCGGACAACGCGGACGCGCGGGGCGCGCTGGGGCTTGTTTTAAGCGCCCAGGGAAGGCACGCGGAGGCTCTTGCGGAGCTTGAGGCGGTTGTCCGGCTTGCGCCGGCGCCCGCGTCCCGGGCGGCGTTGGCCAAGGGGTTCGCCCTTGCCGGGGACATGGAAAAGGCGCGCGGGCTTGCGGAGGAGGTGCGCAAGGAAGCCCCGGCGCTTGCCTTGGGGCTGGACGCGTTTATGGAGCAGGCCGGAAAGAGGTCCCCGTGAGCCGGACCCTGGTGTTCTGTTGCCCAGGCACGGGACAGGCGGCCTGGAGGCGGCAGCCCCCGGCCTGCCGGAGTTCATGAGGCGGGCGCGGACCAGGGCGCGCGGCTCCCGGCCCCGGGGTTTCCAATGGTTATCTGTCTTCCGTGGTGGGGGTGAGATCCTGGGACTCTTCCCCTCCTTCGAGGACTTCGCCGTCCAGGGTGACGGTGGCGGGGTCGTTGGACTCTGTCCGGCTTACAAGAACAACCCCGTCCAGGGCGACGCGGTATGTGTTGACGATGGCCGCGTCTGTCTCGACGCTTTTTTCCACAGTCCTTTTCCCCCCGGCCTTATCCTCGTCCTCTATTTCGACATACTCGCTTTCCACCTCTGTAGGCGAATTTTCCGCCGGATAAGGAGCTATAAACAGTGATTTAAATTCCCAAACCGGCAAAGCCGGAGAATTCAGGAGACAGAAGTTCGGAGTTAGAATACCAGGGAAATCGCCCGGTTTCTAAAAAAATGGGCATCATTCCTCATAGCAGCCGCAGTGCGGCAAGGTCTTTGATCTAGCCTGGGGTTTCAACCCCAGGACCATGGCTCAGACATTATCTACGCAAAAAACGCGGATAATCCGGATATAGAATCTAATCCTCAATGCCCCTTCCTCTTCACCGCGGGCTTCACAAAATACATCACCACGCTCTTCCCCATCCACGGGTTCAGCGCCCCCTCCACCCACCGCGTCACCAAAGGACGCTTCACAATATCCCACACCAGCATTTTGTGGTACATCCGGACCGCCAGAGCCTTGTCGTTCTCCACCCCCACCGCGCATTTCAGCCACCAGTACGGCGCGTGCAGGGCGTGCGCCCCGTGTCCCCCCACGCAGTGCATGCCAGCCGACTCGATAAGCCACCGGATGCTTTTTTGCGTGTATATCCGGATGTGCCCCCCGGGATTGGAATGATAGGTCTCCGACAAGGCCCAGCAAATCTTCTCCGGAAAATAGCGCGGCACCGAGACCGCCAGCGTTCCCGTGTCCTTGAGCACCCGGGCGAGCTCCCGCGCCGCCGCCCGGTTTTCCGGCACGTGCTCCAACACCTCCGAGCAAATCACCGCGTCAAAACTCTTGTCGGCAAAGGGCATGCGCGTGATATCCCCGCACAGGGCCTGCCACTTGCCGCCCCCGCCCATGCCCCCGCCCTCCATGGCCCGGAGCATGGCCCCGGTTTTTTCCACGTTGTCCGGCAAAAGGTCCAGCGCCACCGCGTGGACCCCCTCCCGGGCGTAGGCCGCGCACACATGGCGCCCCTCGCCGCATCCCACGTCCAGAACCCGGTGCCCGGGCAAAAGCCCGAGGCGCTTGAAATCAACGGTAAGCACGGATGGCCTCCCGGTACACGTCCGCTGTGAGTTCCGCGGCCCGTTTCCAGGTAAAGAGCCGGTGTACCCGCTCATACCCGGCCTGTCCCAGGGCCGCCGCCTTGTCAGGATGGTCCAGCAAATCCACAATGGCCTCTTCCAGCGCCGCGGGGTCCGCCGGAGGCACCAGCACCCCGGCGCCTCCCACCACCTCCGGCAGGGCGCCTCCTGTGGTGCTGATGACCGGCACTCCGCAGGCCATGGCCTCGCCCGCAGGCAGGCCGAAGCCCTCATAGACCGAGGGCACCACGGCCATGGCGGCCTTGGCGTAATGGCGCACAAGCTCCTCGTCGCCCACCCGGCCCGTGAAACGCACCGCGTCCCCAAGCCCCAGTTCCCGGATGAGCTTGACAACGCCGCCGTCTTTCTTGGGCGTGCCAATCACCACAAGGCGCGCCTGCCGCCTTTTCCGCGCCCCGGCCATGGCCTTGAGCAGATGGTACAGGCCCTTCAAGGGCGTGTCCGCGCTGTTGGTCACCAATACCTCGCCGGGGTTCCTGGGAATTCCGTACAACGGGCGGAAAAGCTCCGTGTTGATCCCGTTCGGCACCACCCTCACCCGCGCCGGACGCACGGGAAAAGCCTGGGCGATGTCCCGCTTCGAGCACTCCGAGACGGTGATGATCCGGTGAAGATGCCGGGAGGCTCTAAGCTGCATTCCTATAAAGGAGTACCAGCGGAGAATTTTGAGTTTTTTGGCCGGAGAGCGCACGCTGGCCATGGCCACATCCCGGTCCACGGTGATGGGGTGGTGGATGGTGGCGACGGACGGCATGCGGTCCGCCAGCCACCAGACGCCGTAGGAGAGGCTTTGGTTGTCGTGGAGAACGTCGTAGGAGGCCAGGCGGCGCCGGAGATGCAGGCAGGCGCGGATGCCGAAGGTGAGGGGTTCCGGAAAGCCCATGGAGGAGACGGAAAGCCACTCCAGGAGGTTCACGGGGTTTGAGAGTTCCATGAACGTGGGCATGCGGAAGGGGTTTTGCGCGTTGTAGAGGTCCAGGCTTTGGAGCCGGACCAGTTCCGCCCCGGGGTCCAGTTCCGGATAGGGGGGGCCTGAGAGCACGTCCACCTTGTGTCCCAAATCCGCCAGCGCCCTGGAAAGGTTTTTTACATATACCCCTTGCCCCCCGCAGTGGGGGTTGCTCCGGTAGCTCAAAAGGCACACCCGCAGCTTATCGGGCGGGGCGCCGTGGTTTCCTTTTTCTCCGTCAGGTGTGGAAGTCAAGTTGAATGGCCTTTTTAAAGCTCCGGCCCGGAAAAGCCGCTTCCGGCCAGGGGAATGCGGAAAAACAACAGACGCGGAAAGAGCGCGGCCCCGAAAACAAGACCTTTTCGCTACCATTGAGCGCTTGTAAAAGCAAGGTTTTTTCCATTGTGCGGGCACCCGGAACAGGGTATGGGAAGGCCAGGGGGCCTTGACCGGCGCCGCGCGCTTCCATCAGATGATGGGAAAAACCCCTTGCAAACGGGCGCCATTTGTGAATAGATGCCCATTTACTGTTTTCGCCGGACCAGAGGATCCCAAAACGTCCGGACGGCCCCTGTTGTTCGCCACATTCACCAGGACCAAGCGTGCCTGACATCATTCCAGCATAGGAGAAAAGCCATGGCCCAAACCATTACGGACCGTAGGGACGTGCTGTTCGCCCTGAATGAGCAACTCGACATCGCGCAGCTCTGCAAGACGGACCGGTACGGGGATCTGAACCAGAAGACCTTCGACCTCTTCCTGCAGGAGGCCCGAAACGTCGCCACCAAGGAGCTTTTGCCCACTTTCAAGGAGTCCGACGAGGTAGGCTGCGTGTATGACAACGGCGTGGTCAAGGTGCCGCCGTCCTTTCACCGGGCCTATCAGATTTTCCGCGAAGGGGGATGGCTTACCGTGGCGGACGACGCCGAGGTGGGTGGCCAGGGCATGCCCCACGTGCTGGCCTGCGCCGCGCTCGAGATGTTCGCCGGCGCCAACCTTGCCTTCTCCGTCTACCCCATGCTGGGCCATGGCGCGGGAAAACTCATCGAGGAGTTCGGCACCGAGGAGCAGAAAAAGCTCTACCTCCCCAAAGTGTATTCCGGAGAATGGGGAGGCACCATGTGCCTCACCGAGCCGGAGGCCGGCTCCGACGTGGGCGCCCTCACCACCACCGCCACCCGCAACCCGGACGGCACCTATTCCATCACCGGAACCAAGATTTTCATCTCCGCGGGCGAAAACGACCTCGTGCCCAACATCATCCATCCGGTGCTCGCCCGCATCGAGGGGGATCCCCCAGGCACTTCCGGCATCTCCATCTTCATCGTGCCCAAAATCCGGGTCAATCCGGACGGCTCCCTGGGCGGGCATAACGGCGTGGTCTGCGACCGTATTGAAGAGAAGATGGGCATCCACGGCTCCGCCACATGCCAGCTTTCCTTTGGCGCCAAAGGCCCCTGCAAGGGCGTGCTTTTGGGCGAGGAAAGAAAAGGCATGCGGATCATGTTCGTCATGATGAACGAGGAGCGTTTGAACGTGGGCGTCCAGGCCCTTGGCGCCGCCTCCTCGGCCTATCTGTACGCCTTGAATTACGCACGGGAGCGGGTGCAGGGCAAAAACCTGATGAAGGCGGCGGACAAAAACGCGCCCGGCGTGCCCATCATCCAGCATCCTGACATCCGGCGCATGCTCATCGAGATGAAAGCCTATGTGGAGGGTCTGAGGAGCCTCAACTACTACACGGGCCTGTGCATGGACCGGGCGAAAACAGCGGCCACTCCCGAGGAGCGGGCCAAGGCCCAGAAGTACGTGGACCTTTTGACCCCCATTTGCAAGGCCTACACCACCGAGCGGGGTTACAAGGTCTGCGTGGACGCCATTCAGGTCTATGGCGGCTACGGATACACCCAGGAGTACCCGGTCGAGCAAATCGCCCGCGACAGCAAGATCACCACCATTTATGAAGGCACCACCGGTATTCAGGCCATGGACCTTTTGGGCCGCAAGCTGGGCATGGACAAAGGCCAGGTCTTTATGTCCCTTATGGAGGATATCCGGAAAACCGCGGCGGGCGCCAAGGCCCACCCTTTGACAGCGGATATGGCCGAAAAAACCTCCACGGCCGCGGACAAGTTGGGCGCGCTGGCCATGTTCCTTGGCAAAGCCGCCTCCGGGCCTTTCGCCATGCTGGCCTTCTCCAACGCCACACCGTTCCTCGATTGCATGGGCGATGTGGTTTTGGCCTGGATGTGGCTGTGGCGGGCGGCCACCGCGGCTCCCAAGCTGGAGAAGATCGCGGGCGGCGCCAGCGCCGAGGCCATCGCGGCGGCTGTTGAGAAAAACAAGGACGCCGCTTATTACGACGGGCAGATCAAGACCGCGGCGTACTTCATCAACGCCATGCTGCCCGTGACCTACGGCAGAATGGAAAGCATCAAGGCCAACGAGGCCGCGCCTGTGGCCATGGCGGACGCCTCCTTTGGCGGATGATGAAACGGCTGGTTTTTAGCGGGCGCTGTTTCGGCGGCGTCCGCGTTGAACAACTCAAGTCCGGCGCGGCGCCGGACACTTTTTAAAAAAGGGGTGGACTGATGGAATCCATACTCATACCTCCGGCGGAATACAGTTTGTTCGGGGTGGTGCCGCTGTGGATATTCGCGCTGGTGATACCGGCGGCGGCGGTGGGGCTGTTCGCGTACATTATCGCGAACCGGATGCGGCCCCTGGTTTTGGCGCAGAAGGATGTGCGTTGGGACCAGCTTCCCTTGAGGGCGTGGTACACGCTCAAGTACGCGTTCGCCCAGTACAAGCAGCCCAGGTATTTCAAGGCGGGCGTGATTCATATTATCATCTTCGCGGGCTTTATGATCATCTCGCTGCATTCCATGATGCTGGTGGCGCAGGGGGTGAAGGCCGGGTACGTGCTGCCGTTTTTGGTAAGCCCGCTGCATGAGATGTATGTGGTGGCCAAGGAGTTCGTCGCCACCGCGGTGCTCATCTGCTGCGTCATCGCCGCTGTCCGCCGGAAATTCTTCCCCGAGGACCGCTGGCGGGTGCCCGAGGGCCGGGGCAAAGACCACACGCCCGAGGCGATTTTGATTCTCGCAATGATTTCCGGTCTCATGCTGTGCGACATGCTGTTCGAGGGCAGCGAGGCCGCCGCGGCCATTCAGGCCGGGCACAAGCCGCATCTGTTGATTCCGTTCACGGGAACCTGGGTGGTCACGCATCTTGTGCTGCGGTTTTTGCCCAAGGAGGCGCTCCAGGCTATTCACCTTGTGTTCTACTACGGACACGAGCTGATATTCTTCTCCTTCCTGAACGTGCTGCCTTTGGGCAAGCATTTCCACGTGTTTATCTCCATTCCCAACGTGTTTTTCGCCAAGCTCACCAAGGGCACCATCAAGCCGGTGCGCTGGGGCCTCACGGACAAGGAGCTGGAAGACCTGGAGAGCGTGGGGGTCAAGAAGATCACGGACTTCACGTGGAAGCACATTTTCGACTTCATGAGCTGCGCGGACTGCGGGCGCTGCTCGGACCAGTGCCCGGCCAACGCGGTGGGCCGGCCCCTGTCGCCCAGGTTTGTGACCACCAAGTGCCGGGACCATGTGTACGCGGTATTCCCGCTTAAAGGAGAGCGCAAGCCCAACGGGGATATTATCGGGGATGTTTTGGACGCGGACGAGATCTGGTCCTGCACCACTTGCGGAGCCTGTGAAAACGAGTGTCCCATCCTGATAGAGTACATTGACAAGATGGTGGATTTGCGGCGGGGCATGGTGGACGCGGGCGAGGTTCCCCAGAGCCTGCAAAAGCCCTTGTCAGCGCTGGAAAAACGCGGGAACCCCTGGGGCAAGATGGAGAAGAAGCGGGCCGAGTGGGCGCTGGCCATCAAGGACGAGGTGCCTGTCACGGTGGTGGATCCCAAGAAGGGCGGAACCTGCGAGACCCTGTATTTTGTGGACTCGATCACGAGCTTTGACGACCAGATCAACCGGATAGCGCAGTCCACGGCGCGGGTGATGTATGCGGCGGGGGACCAGGTGTGCGTTTTGGGTCCGGCGGAGAAGGACTCGGGGCATGAGGTGCGGCGTTTTGGCGAGGAGACGCTTTTCAACGTGCTCAAAGAGGACAACACGGCGGCCATTGAGGCTTCCGGGGCGAAGAAGATTGTGACGGCGGACCCCCACGCGTACAACGCGCTTAAGAAGGACTACAAGGGGTTGCCTCCGGTGGAGCATGTGGCGGAGTACATTTTGGCGGCGCTCAAGGCCGGGAAGATTACGCTGAAGCCCGAGGAGAGCGGCAAGACCTACGTGTACCATGACCCGTGCTACCTGGGCCGGCACAATGATTTGTACGACGCGCCGCGCCAGGTTTTGGACGCGGTTCCGGGCTTGAAAAGGGCGGAGATGGAGCGGAGCAGGGACCGGTCGTTCTGCTGCGGCGGCGGCGGTCTGATGCTGTTCTATGAGCCGATTGAAGAGACGCGCATGGGCAAGCTGCGGGTGGAGATGGCGGCGGCGGCCGGCGCGGAGGTGATTGTGACAGCGTGTCCGTTCTGCAAGGTGAACATCGAGGACGGGATCAAGACCTCCGGGAACGAGGGGAAGATCGAGTGTCTGGACCTCGTTGAGCTTGTGGCGCGGCAGTTGGCGTAGGTTTTGAAAAATCCCGGGCGGTGCGGGGGCTGCCCCGCTCCGTCCGGGAGAAGAAGTAAGAAGAAGAAAGAAAGAAAAGACGAATGGTGAATATCGAACCGCAGAACAGCAGAACCGCAGAAGTGAAGACAAAGGCAAAAGATGAATGATGAGAGATGAATTATAAAAACAGGGGTTTTTTCCTTACAGCAGCCGCGTAGCGGCAAGGTTTTTCAGGTAGCCTGGGGTTTTAACCCCAGGGAAAAGAAAGACATAGGATAA
>JAGVGH010000082.1 GCA_020057225.1 Desulfobacterales bacterium
AGGAGCGCCCGATACGGACCTCAACGGTTGCCTCGCCTTCCCCCGCGCCGCCCAGGTCTTTTGTCTCCACCGCCGCACAACCACCCTCGTGACCGGCCAGGTGAAAGAGGAAACAGCGCCGGGGGCCACCCGTCTCTCTCCGGACAAGGCCGCCCCCGGCCGCCTGCTGGAACTGGCCCGTGGACACCGGGCCATTGAAAACCGTCTTCACCGGGTCAGGGACGTCACCTGCGATGAGGACCGCCGCCGCGTCCGCAAGGGCGCGGGTGCCCAGACCATGGCGGCCATCCGCAACCTGGCGGTTTCGCTTTTACGCATGGCTGGAGCTCATACCAAAATGCGGCCCAATCCGTAACACCTGCTGAAAGCTCCCGCCAAATCTCCCTCTCCCTGTGGGAAAGGACCGGGGTGAGGGCATTATTTGTCTGATTGCACCTTGGTATCAGAACATTGCACAGGCTCTTCGCGCATGCGCCAGAGCAGGGAACGCTTCCGCATCCCCCATCGGACGGACTGTTTAACTTTGACGGGGCCGTGCCACAAAACCTTTTGCACCTTTGTCCCGTATTGTGTATGTTAGACGACTCGACCTCCAAGGGCCTCCCAAGGCCCCTGACGGAGACACCACCGGCGGCGTTCGCCCGCCCCGGAGCACGCTGACACAAGGGGGTTCACCACACATGGCAAAATGGCGCTCTTTCTTCCTCGCCGCGGCGTTCCTCGCGGCCTCCGGCTCTATCGCCGCCGCCGAAGGCCCCGCCCGTATCGGAGTCGTGGACATGCAACGGGTTCTCGACAACTCCCAGGCGGGCAAAACCGCCGCCGCGGAACTCAAAACCCGGGGCGAAAAAATGGAGACCGAACTCCAGAAAAAAAACGCGGAAATCGAAGAACTCCAACGCGGTTATGAAAGCCGCAAAATGGTCATGAACCGCCAAAAACGCGACGAGGCCGAGCGGGAAATCCGCATCAAAGTGACCGACCTCGAAAGCCAACGGCAAAAATACACAGAGGAATTCCGCGCGCTTGAAATGAAACTCGCGTCCGGCATCCGCGAAAACTCCCTTTCGGTCATCCAGGAAATCGCCCAAAAGGAAGGCTTTGACGTGGTGCTCGAAAAACGCGAGGCCGGAATCATCTATGTCCCTGCGGACCACGATCTCACAGACAAGCTGATTCAGGCGTTCAACACCGGCTCCGCGCCCAAACCCGGAAACTAACGGCGCGAAACAAAGAACAACGGCACGCCCGCGCCCAAACAGGGGCACAGAACCGGAATGCCCGGACAGCGCCCGGCGGGGTCAGACAATGTGCCATTAACAGGAGGTATTATGAGAGGCAAGGTTTTTGCGGCGCTTGTGGTCTGCATGACGGTGCTTTTCGCGGCGGGAGTCCATGCCGAGGAGGCCAAGGTGGGCATCGTGGACATGCAAAAGGTCCTGGACACCTCTTCGGCGGGCAAGGGAGCCTCGGACAAGCTTAAAGCCAGAGGCGATCAGATGGAGGCCGAGCTTAAAAAGAAGGAAGACCAGATCACCGTGCTGCGCAAGTCCCTCGAAAGCGAAAGAGCCGCCGCCAAATCGAGCGGGTCTGTGAACAGAGAGGCGCTGGAAAAAAAAGAGCGTGACCTGGGCATCATGGTCATGGACATCAAAAGCCTGCAAAAACGGTATCTCGAGGAATTCCGCGAGATGGAGGCCCAGCTTACCAACCGCATCCGGGACGATGTGTTCGCCCTCATCGAGGAGCTTGGCCGCCAGGGCGGATTCACTCTCATCATGGAAAAACGCGAGGGCGGCGTTTTGTTTTCGCCAAATACCCTGGACATAACCGATCAGGTCGTGGCCGAATACAACAAGCGCGCCGCCAAATAGCGCGCGAGGCGTGGACAAGGGCATGAGCGGAAACGGGCGGGAGCGCGGCGGGGAAGGGGTGTCCCTGGAATTCCTCGCCGGGCTTGCGGGCGGACAGGCAAGGGACGGAGAAGGGCTGCGTGTCTCCGGACTCCGTCCTTTTGACGAGGCGGGTCCCTTTGAGATCACCGCGGCGGTGAACGCCTCTTATCTCTCCCGGCTGGACGAGACCCGGGCGGGGGCGCTGATTGTCCCTGTGGGCGCGGACACCCGGGGGCGGCCTGCCCTTGTGTCGCCCAATCCCTATCTCGCGTTCGCCAAAATCACGGCCCATTTCCATCCCCCCCCCAGACCGTATTCGGGAATCAGCCATGCCGCCGTGATCGGCAAAGAGTTTGCCTGCGGAGCGGACCCGGGCATCGCCCCGGCCGTTGTCATCGGAAACAAGGTTACCGTGGGCGACAGGTGCCTGCTGTATCCCGGCGTTGTTGTGGGCGACGGAGTGGTGTTGGGGGATGATGTCCGCATCTACCCCAATGTGTCGGTGCTGGAGCGGTCGAAAATCGGAAACCGCGTCATCATCCACGCGGGCGCTGTCATCGGCTCCGACGGATTTGGCCAGGCCCCGGACGGGACAGGGTATTTCAAAATCCCCCACACCGGCACGGTCCAGATTGACGACGATGTGGAAATCGGAGCCAACAACACCATAGACCGGGGCACGTTCGGACGCACCTGGATCCAGCGGGGAGTCAAGACCGACAACCTGGTCCATGTGGCCCACAACGTGACCGTGGGCGAGGACACCCTGCTTGTGGCCCAGACAGGGATATCCGGCAGCGCCACCATCGGGCGCCACGCGGTCATGGCCGGGCAGTCCGGCTGCGTCGGGCACATCACCATCGGCGACAACGCGGTGGTCATCGCCCAGGCGGGGGTGGGCCAGTCCGTGCCGCCTGGAGAGGTGGTGAGCGGAACACCGGCCATGCCCCACAGGCAGTGGCTCAAAGTCCAAAGCATTGTCGCGAGGCTTCCGGAACTCCGGAAAAAACTTCTGGACCTCGAGCGGCGCTTAAAGCGTCTGGAGGGGAAAGGCGATGGACACGGCTCTTGACGTGCGGCGCGTCCTGGGGCTTTTGCCCCACCGCTTCCCTTGTGTGCTGGTGGACCGCGTGCTGGAGCTTGTTCCGGGCCGGCGCATCGTCGGGCTGAAAAACGTCACGGTCAACGAGCCGTTTTTCTCGGGGCACTTTCCTGAAAATCCCATCATGCCCGGCGTGCTCATTCTCGAGGCCCTTGCCCAGTGCGGGGGCATCCTTGTTTACCACGGCATGGACGCGGAGGAGCGCGGCACGCCTATTTATCTTGCGGGCTGCGACAAAGTGCGCTTCCGCAGGCCGGTGGTGCCCGGCGACCAGATTATTCTCACCATGGAAATGAACAAACGCCGGAGCATGCTTATAAAAATGACGGGCACAGCGGCCGTGGACGGCCAGCTTGCGGCGGAGGCGGAGCTTCTGGCCGCTATCGGAGAGGCAGAAACATGATTCATCCAACCGCCATCATCCATCCCGGGGCTGAAATAGGCCAGGGGGTGGAAATCGGCCCCTACACCGTGATTGACCAGGATGTGATAATCGGCGACGGCTGCCAAATCGGCGCCCACGTCACCCTTGACCGCTACACATCCCTGGGCCCGGGCTGCCTTGTCAGCCACCACGCCGCTCTCGGAGGACCTCCCCAGGCCCTCAGGTTCGGGGGCGAGGAGACATGGTGCAAAATCGGCGCCCTCTGCCACATCCGCGAGTTCGTCACTGTCAACCGGGGCACGGGCTTTGGCGGAGGCGTGACAGAGCTTGGGGATGGCAATCTTCTCATGGCCTATTCCCACGTGGCGCACGACTGCCGGCTCGGCAACAACAATGTGCTGGCCAACGCCGCGACCCTTGCCGGACACATCACCGTGGGAAACAACGCCACCATCGGCGGGCTTGTGGCCCTGCACCAGTTTGTCCGGGTGGGCGATTACGCCTTTATCGGCGGCAAAAGCGGCATCGTCAAGGACGTGCCCCCCTATGTCATCGCCGAGGGACACCGCGCCACCCTTCACGGGCTTAACAAGGTCGGCCTGCGTCGGCACAACTTCCCGGAGCCTGTTATTGACGCCTTGAAGAAAACCTACCGCATTGTCTTCCGCATCGGTCTTACCCTCAACGAGGCTGTGGCGCGTGTCCGCGCCGAGGTGGACCTCTGTCCGGAGGTCCTGGGCTTTCTCGATTTTCTCACCGGGTCCCAGCGGGGCTTCCTGCGGGGATAATGCGGCGTCCGCGTCCGGCGCGGGGCTTGCACAACCAGGGGCGGCGATGGAAAACACGACGGCAAACCGCGCGGAAGGGGCAGACGCAGGGACACGGCGCGTGGGTCTTGTGGCGGGCGGCGGCCAATTCCCTTTGCTCTTTTCCGAAAAGGCCCGGCGCCGGGGCTTTCAGATATTCGCCGCGGCCCATGAAAACGAGACCGAGCCTGTGCTTGCCGGGCAGGTGGACGGGTGCTCCTGGGTCCATCTTGGAGAGCTTGGCAAAATCATCCGCTATTTCCAGGAAAACCGTGTGACCGAGGCGGTAATGGTGGGCGCCATCACCAAAATCCGCGCGTTCGAGGGCCTGCGTCTGGATGATGTGGCGCTCCGGGTTTTCGCGGCTCTGGGACACACCCAGGATGATGTGGTGCTCCGGGCGGTCGCCAAGGCTTTGGAGGACGAGGGCATCCGGGTGCGCTCCTCGACATGGCTTTTGCCCGAACTGCTTGCTCCCGAGGGCGCCTGGACAAAAAGAACCCCCTCAGCCGAGGAATGGGCGGACGCGCGTTTTGGCTTTTCCATTGCCAAAAAAATCGGCGCCCTGGACATCGGCCAGTGCGTGGTTGTGAAAAAGCGTTCCGTGCTGGCGGTGGAGGCAATTGACGGCACCGACGCCACCATAGAGCGGGGCGGGGCGCTTTCCCATGGAGGGGCCGTGGTGGTCAAGGTTTCCAAGCCCAATCAGGATCCCAGGTTTGACCTGCCCGCCTGCGGCGCCGGAACCGTGCGCACCATGCATGAGGCCGGGGCCGCTGTCTTGGCGGTCGAAGCCGGGCGGGCCGTGGTGTTTGACAAAGACGAGATGGTTGTTCTTGCGGACGCATTGGGCGTTTCCATCGTGGGGGTGCGGGAAGAGGCGGGGGGGGGATGAAGACCTTGCGCGCGGCGGTGATTGGCGTGGGCTACCTTGGCAGGTTCCACGCGCAGAAATACGCGGCCATGGAGGGGGTGGAACTCGCTGCCGTGGTGGACGCGGACCCGGAGAGAGCCCGGGAGATCGCCGCGCCTCTCGGCACGCGCGCCCTTACGGACTACAGGGAGCTTTTAGGCAAGGTGGACGCGGTGAGCGTTGCCGTGCCCACTCCCCTGCATTACGCCGTGGGCCGGGAATTTCTGGAAAACGGGGCGGACTGCCTCATTGAGAAACCCATCACCACCTCTCTGGAAGAGGCGGACGCCCTTATCGGGCTGGCCCGGGAGAAGGGCCGTATCCTCCAGGCGGGGCATCTGGAGCGCTACAATCCCGCCGTGGTTGCCCTGGACGGTGTGATAACGCGGCCCTTTTTCATCGAGGCCCACCGGCTCGCCCTGTTCAAGCCCCGCTGCACCGACGTGAGCGTGGTGCTTGATCTTATGATTCACGACATTGACCTCATCCTCAGTTTCGTCAAATCCGGCATCCATGAAATCCGCGCGGCGGGGGCCTCGGTGATTTCCGACCATGTGGACATCGCCAACGCGCGCATGGAGTTTGAAAACGGCTGCGTGGCCAACATCACCGCGAGCCGCATCTCCATGAAAACCGAGCGGAAAATCCGGGTGTTCCAGAGGGACGCCTATGTTTCCGTCAATTTCGCGGACCGTTCCATCACCGTTGTCCGTCCTGGCCAAGGGCCCGGGGACTCGGTGATTCCCGGCACAGACATACGGCAGATATCCTTTGACCAGGGGGACGCCCTGGAAGCGGAAATCGCGGCCTTTATGCATTCGTCCCGGACCCGGGAAGCGCCGGAGGTGCCTGGCGAGGCCGGGAGGGACGCGCTCAAGGCCGCGCTCACGGTGATGGAGCAGATACGGGCCAACGAGGCCCGGATCCGGGCGCAAGGGGCCTCATGAGCGGCAAATGCGTGATGATTGTCGCCGGGGAGGCTTCCGGCGACCACCACGGGGCGCGGCTGGTGCGCGCCATGCGGGAGGCGGCGCCCGGCCACTATTATTGCGGAATCGGGGGGGGCGCCCTTGCCGGGGAGGGGGTCCGCATTCTGGTGGACGCCCGGGACATCTGCGTTGTTGGTCTTACCGAAATCGCCGCCAAGCTCAACACCATCGCGCGGACCCTCGTGTACGCCAAGGAAGTGCTGCGCGGAGTCCGGCCCGATCTTCTCATCCTGGTGGACTTTCCCGACTTCAACATGATGCTGGCCGAGGAGGCCCGGGATCTGGGTATCCGGGTTCTCTATTATATCAGCCCCCAGATCTGGGCATGGCGCCAGGGCCGTGTCAAAAAGCTCAAGCGCTGGGTGGACCACGTGGCAGTCATCCTTCCTTTTGAGAAGGACTTCTACGACGCCCACGGGGTTCCCGCGACCTATGTGGGGCACCCGCTTTTGGACGCCGAGGACGAGTTCCCCTTAAAAAACCAGCCTCCGAAGACCGGGGGAACCCTTGTGGGACTGATTCCCGGAAGCCGCCACGGAGAGGTCGAGCGCCATCTTCCCATTCAGCTCAAGGCCGCGGCGGTTCTGCATGCCAAGGTTCCGGACACGCGCTTTGCCATTCCCGTGGCGCCCACCATCGGGGCGGACTGGATACGGGAGATGACAGAGCGGCTGCTGCGGGAAATCCCGGGCCCGCCTCCGGTGGAGGTGTGGCCGGACGGCGCCGGACGGGTTCTTGCGGAAAGCTCCGTGGTGGTCACCAAGAGCGGCACGGTGACGCTGGAGGCCGCGCTGGCCTGCACGCCCATGGTCATCATGTACCGCATGTCGGCGCTCTCGTACCTTGTGGCCAAAAGCCTTGTGCGGGTGGACCATGTGGGGCTGGTGAACCTCATCGCCGGGCACCGGGTGGTGCCGGAGCTTTTGCAGTACGAGGCCACGCCGGAGAGGATCGCCGGGGAGGTTCTGGGAATGCTGGAGGATCCGGAAAAGCTCGCGCGGGTGCGAAGCGGCCTTGCGCTGGCCCGGGAGCGCCTGGGAGGG
>JAGVGH010000114.1 GCA_020057225.1 Desulfobacterales bacterium
AGGTTCACCCAACATCTTGGAATAATGGTATAATTGTTGGGTGAACCCGGGCCTTGCGGCCCGGAACCACCCAACCTACGCCTCATTTTGCAATTACCTGCATAATTACTTCCAGTCCCGCGCAGTCCATGGCGCAGCCCATGCGGGCGGGCGGCTTCGCGGCGGATGTCCCACAAGGATGGCGCAAACGCCCTCCTTCAACAATCCGCCGTCTTTCTCAAAGAGAATCCCTGTGTCAGCATGTTGGAAAAGAGATAACTCACCGGAATAATGAGAAGGGTCACCAACTGGGAAACCACAAGCCCGCCGCACACCGCAGGCGCCAGAGGCTGCCTCGCCTTTCCTCCCGCCCCATAGCCCAGCGCCTCGGGACGCCTGCCGGAACCGGCCCGTGGACACCGGGCCAGGGAACACCGTCTCCACCGGGCCAGGGACATCGCCTGCGATGAGGACCGCTGCCGCGTCCGCAAGGGCGCGGGCGCCAGACCATGGCGACCATCCGCAACCTGGCGGTTTCGCGTTTACGCATGGCGGGAGCTCATACCAAGGTGCAATCCGACAAGCAATGCCCTCACCCCGGCCCTCTCCCGCAGGGAGAGGGAGATTGAGCGGGAGCGGGAGCTTTCAGCAGGTGTTACGGCTTGGACCGCATTTTGATATCGGAACATTGCACAGGCTCTTCGCGCATGCGCCAGAGCAGGGAACGCTCCCGCATCTCTCATCGGACGGACTGTTTAACTTTGACGGGGCCGTGGCGCAACCCTGCTTGCGCTTGCCATTTTGCCCGTCTTGTGGCATGAGATGTCCTTCGATGGCGGAAATCCATTAACCCAGGCAAGGCGCGGCCCTCATGGACGACAGGTATTCTTTCGACGGCATTGAGTCCCGGTGGCGGGAGTATTGGGAAAAAGCAGGTCTCTTCGAGGTTGAGGCAGACCCTTCCAGGCCCAAATACTACCTCATGGAGATGTTCCCCTACCCATCGGGGAAAATTCACATGGGCCATGTCCGCAACTATACCATCGGCGACGTGGTGGCCCGCTACAAGACCATGCGCGGGTTCAACGTGCTCCACCCCATGGGATGGGACGCCTTTGGAATGCCCGCTGAAAACGCCGCAATCGCCAACAACACCCATCCTGCCAAGTGGACCTACGACAACATCGCCACCATGCGCGGCCAGCTCAAACGCCTGGGCTTTTCCTATGACTGGCGCAGGGAAATCGCCACATGCCGCCCGGAATACTACCGCTGGGAGCAGTGGCTTTTTCTTAAACTGCTGGAAAAAGGCGCGGCCTACCGCAAAGAGGCGGATGTCAACTGGTGCGGAACCTGCGCGACCGTGCTCGCCAACGAGCAGGTCGAGGCGGGGCTGTGCTGGCGCTGCGGCAAAGAGGTGGTTCCCAAAAAACTCGAACAATGGTTTTTGCGTATCACCGATTACGCCGAAGATCTTTTGCAATACCTGGACAAGATGCCGGGCTGGCCTGAAAAAGTCCTCACCATGCAGAGGAACTGGATCGGCAAGAGCCACGGCACGCGCATTGTTTTCAAGGTCGAGGGCAAAGACGCGGAAATCCCCGTGTTCACCACCCGTCCGGACACCCTGTGCGGCGCCACCTTTATGGTCCTCGCCCCCGAGCATCCCATGGTGAAAGAGCTTTCCCAGGGAATGGGCAACGAGGAGGCGGTCAACGCCTTTGTGGCCCGTGTGACCCGCGAGGAGAAGAAAACGCGCACGGCAGAGGACAGGGAAAAGGAGGGCGTGTTTCTGGGCAGTTGGTGCCTCAACCCTGTGAACGGGCGGCGGATGCCTGTTTACACCGCCAACTTCGCCCTCATGGACTACGGCACCGGCGCGGTCATGTCTGTGCCCGCCCATGACCAGCGGGACTTCGAGTTCGCCCAAAAATACGGCCTGCCCATGGTGGTGGTTATCCAGCCCCCCGGGGAGACCCTTGACCCGGCAACCATGGAAAAGGCGTTTACGGACGATGGCGTTCTGGTCAACTCCGGGCCTTTTGACGGCATGGGAAACCGGGAGGCAATGGCCGCCATCACAGAGCACCTTGCCGCAAAGGGCCTGGGCGGCGCCACCGTGCAGTACCGTCTGCGGGACTGGGGAATCTCGCGGCAGCGTTACTGGGGCGCGCCTATTCCAGTCATCCACTGCGCTTCCTGCGGCATTGTTCCCGTGCCGCAAAAAGACCTTCCGGTCGTCCTTCCCGAGGACGCGGCCCTTTTGCCCGGCGGACAGTCCCCGCTTCCTGTGCTGGAAAGCTGGGTCAACGTGTCCTGCCCCAAATGCGGCGCGCAGGCAAGGCGCGAAACCGACACCATGGACACCTTTGTGGAGTCCTCCTGGTATTTCGAGCGCTACTGCTCCCCGCGCTGCGGCACGGCCATGTTCGACAAGGGCGAGGTGGCCTACTGGATGCCGGTGGACCAGTACATCGGCGGAGTCGAGCACGCCATTTTGCACCTTTTGTATTCCAGATACTACACCCGTGTTCTCAGAGACGAGGGGCTTCTTGAGTTCAAGGAGCCGTTCACCAATCTCCTGACCCAGGGCATGGTGTGCAAGGAAATCCTCTCCTGCCCAACGCACGGCAACCTGTTTCCTGAAGAGGCGGAGGGAAAAGGAGAGAGCCGGACCTGCCGCAAGTGCGGCGCGCCGGTTGAGGCAGGGCCTGTGCGGAAGATGTCCAAGTCCAAGAAGAACGTGGTGGACCCCAACGATCTTTTGGATAAATACGGCGCGGACACGGTGCGGCTTTTCTGCCTGTTTGCGGCGCCCCCCGAGATGGACCTGGAGTGGAGCGATCAGGGAGTCGAGGGGGCGGCCCGGTTTCTTTCCCGGGTGTGGCGCATGGCCGTGAGGCATCTGTCCGAGGTTGAGGGTGTCAGGGCGTGGACCGGGGCGCCGGAGGGCATGTCCGGACCGGTCCGGGCCTTGTACCGGAAATGCCATCAGACCATTCGGAAGGTGGGCCATGACATCGAGGACCGGTTCCGGTTCAACACTGCCATCAGCGCGGTGATGAAGCTGGTGAACGCGGTGTACGCCATGGAGAAGCACGGTTTTCCGGAAGAGCGGGACAAAGAGGTGCTCCGGGCTGTCATCGAGGCCACGGTGGTTCTCTTGTCGCCTATTGTTCCGCATTTCTGCGAGGAAATCTGGGAGCGTTTGGGGCATGCGCCCAGCATTCTCCAGGTGCCGTGGCCGGAATACCGGGAAGACGCCCTGGCGGCGGACGAGATTTTGGTGGTGGCCCAGGTCAACGGAAAACTGCGGGGCAAATTCATGGCTCCCGCGGACGCGGGCGAGAAAGAGCTTCGGGCGCTGGCCCTGGCGGACGAGAACGTGCGGAAGTTTATGGAGGGCAAGACGCCCCGGAAGGTGGTTGTTGTGCCTGGGAAGCTGGTGAATGTGGTCGTGTAGGCACGAAGCCAGGAGTTCGAAGTTAGAAGCCAGGAGTTAGGAGTCAGAATAAAAGACAGTGTTTCTGTTGTGTTTTCCTGTTATAAAGCGGGATGTTATCCACATGGCGGCCCCGTAACGGCAAGACTTGCAAGGCGGCCTGGGGTTTCAGCCCATAGGCGCTAACTTATAGGAGCATTCTTGGTGAAAAATATATGAGGATATTGTCGGGTGAACCTGCGCTTCGCGCAGAACCACCCGACCTACATCAGTATTTTATCAGTGGATTACA
>JAGVGH010000201.1 GCA_020057225.1 Desulfobacterales bacterium
AAAAGCGGGTCTCATTCCTTACAGCAGCCGCGGTGCGGCAAGGTTTTTGAGATAGCCTGGGGTTTCAACCCCAGGACCATGGCTCATACCAAAATGCGGGAAAATCCGTACCACCTGCTGAAAGCTCCCGCTCGATCTCCCTCTCCCTGTGGGAGAGGGCCGGGGTGAGGGCATACCTTGTCTGATTGCACCTTGGTATCAGACATTATCCGCGCAAAAAACGCGGATAATCCGGACATAGAATCTAAAACACGCAACACGACACCGGATTGGCAAAAACAAAGTTAATGAGGTAATTGCAAAACTCATAGAAACGACAAATTTGGGGTAGGCCGGGTGGTTCCGCCCGAAGGGCAGGTTCACCCAACACATCGGAATCATTTTAAAAATGTTGGGTGAACCCGGGCCTTGCGGCCCGGAACCACCCAACCTACGCCTCATTTTGCAATTACCTCTAATGACATTGACTAACGAACAGGAAACCTCATGCACGGCAAAGTCTATCTGGTCGGCGCCGGACCTGGCGACCCGGGACTCATCACCCAAAAGGGCGCCCAGTGTCTCAAAGCGGCGGACGTGGTGGTCTATGACTACCTTGCGGCCCCGGCCCTTCTCTCCCTCGCCCCGCCGGAGGCGGAGCGCCTGTACGTGGGCAAAAAGGGCGGCGGCCACACCCTTTCCCAGGAGGGCATCAACCGCCTCATCGTGGAAAAAGCCCTGGCCGGAAACACCGTGGTCCGGCTCAAAGGCGGAGACCCCTACATCTTCGGACGGGGCGGCGAAGAGGCCGAGGAGCTGGTGGACGCGGGCGTGCCGTTCGAGGTGGTGCCCGGCGTGACCTCCGCCATCGCGGCGCCCGCCTACGCGGGCATCCCCCTTACCCACCGGCGCTTTACGCCTTCCGTGGCCTTTGTGACCGGCCATGAGGACCCGGAAAAGGACGCCTCCCTCATTGACTGGAAGGCGCTGGCAACCGGAGTGGGCACGGTGGTGTTCCTCATGGGCGTGAAGAATCTGCCCATGGTTGTGGAACAGTTGGTGAAAAACGGACGCCCCGCGGACACCCCCATTGCCCTGGTGCGCTGGGGCACCACGCCCGCGCAAAAGGCGGTGGCGGGCACTCTTCAGGACATCGTGGAAAAAGCGGCCGCCGCAAAAATGGCCCCTCCCGCTGTCATCGTGGTGGGCGGCGTGGTGGGACTGCGGGACCGGCTCAACTGGTTCGAGACCCGGCCTCTCTTCGGCAGGCGCGTGGTCGTCACCCGGAGCCGCGGGCAGGCGGGCGGGCTTTCCGTCAAACTCGCCGCCCTGGGCGCGGAATGCCTCGAATATCCCGCCATCCGGGTTGCCCCTCCGGACGATTACACCCCCTTGGACAACGCGGTCCGACGGCTGGACACCTATTCCTGGGTGGTCTTCACCAGCGTCAATGGCGTCTCGGCCTTTTTCAGCCGCCTTGACAACGCGGGACTGGACACGCGGGCCTTGGGCCGCGCGCAAATCGGGGCCATCGGTCCGGCCACGGCGAAAAAACTGATGGAACACGGCATCCGGGCCGACCTTGTGCCCAAGACCTATCAGGCGGAATCCGTGGTGGAGGCGTTCCAGGACAAAGACATGGCCGGCAAGCGGGTGCTCCTGCCCAGGGCCCTGCAGGCGCGCACGGTCTTGCCTGAGGAGCTTGGGAAAATGGGGGCCTTGGCGGAGGATGTCGCGGCCTACCAGACTCTTCCTGTCCGGGAAGGGGGGGAAGAGCTTTTCGCGGAACTCATGGCCGGAAAAGTGGACATGGTGACCTTTGCCAGTTCCTCGACCGTGGAGAATTTCCGGGAGCTTCTGGGTCCGGAACAGTTTACAGAGGCCATGCAAAAGACGGCGGCGGCCTGCATCGGGCCGATAACCGCGGACACGGCGCGGAAACTGGGAGTGGAACCGGCGGTGGTGGCCCGGGAGTTCACCATGGACGGGCTGTGCAGGGACATCGCGGAGTATTTCAAGGGGAATGCGGCGCGCTGACACGCCATATAGCATTTTTTATAAGTCTATTCCGATTGACGAAATTGTCGGGTGACCTGCGCTTCGCGCAGAACCACCCGACCTACACCATGATTTTACGAGTGGATTACCTGTAGGTTGGGTGGTTCCGCGCGCGCCATGAGGATTCGTTGTGGGAATTGCATTGTTCGCGCGCGGGTTCACCCAACACTTCTCTCCCCGGCATTAGGAAGGGAATGCTGACACGCCATCACCACGCGGGGCCGCCAGGGAAAAACACCCGGGTGGCCCCGCCAGAACCCGTCAAACAACGCCCTACTTCTTCCACTCCTCAAACCGCACCCAGAGCACCGCGCCAATCTCCACATCCTTTTTCCGGCCTTCGCGCTCGATTTTCCTGTCCCCTTCCAGGAGGGCCGCGAAACCCCACCAGCCCGGTCCCGGAGCGGCGTAGGTGAACACGCCGTTGGCGTCCGCCTTGACCGTCTGGGTCACCATCAGGTCGCTGGGCGCTGCCGCCTTCTTGTCCTTGTTGTAAAATTCCACTTCCACCTCGGCGAAGGGCACCGGTTTGCCGCCTTTTTTCACCACGCCCTGAAACACGTTGCCCGCCCAGAGGGCCAGCGGTTTGGCCAGGGGCACGATTTCCGCCTCCACTCCCAGCTCGGCGTCCCAGCCCGTGTCATCCCCAAAGGCCGCGACCACGGTCTTGGTAAGATGGACGATGTAGCAGTCCTCGGCAGGTTCCCAATAGGGCTTGGGCTCCATGAAAAAGATAGAGGCGCCGGGCCGTTTCACCTCGAATTCCGCGTTCCAGGCCGGATGGCCCATGATCTTGGTTTCCTTGAGCGCGGGCAACAGGTCTTGTGTCTTTCCGTCGGCCAGGACTGTGAACGCCTTGGGTTTCACAAGGTCCATGCCCACCATCTCAAAGGGATGGGAAAAGGAAAGGGCAAGGCTTATTTTGCGGGCCTCGTCCTGGGCCACCATGTTGTCCGACGGGATGACCATGCCAAAGTGGGCGGACGCCGCGCCACAGGTGGCAAGGATGAAAAGGGCCGCAAGCGCAACAGTGCGTTTCATGCTCAACTACCTCCGTTTAAAAGGTGCCGGTTTTGGCCGCCAAACCACAAACCGCGCGGCTCAAGGCTTTAGCGGCCTTTAAAAAAACAAAAGGCCGCCCGGTTTCCGGACGGCCTTCGTGACCTCATATCTGGCTTTGTATTTGGCTTTTAACTTGTGCTGCTCCAGACGCGCGGGATTTTTTTACCGCAACGCCCCCTGGGCGGCTTCCTGCCTCCCGCTCGTTCCTGCTTACTCAAGCCCTTCGGGTTTGTCAATGCCCTTTCAATGTCATCAACTTAACGCGCGGGTTTGCAGCGCGTGTCGAATGGAGTTCGGAGCATTTTATGTTTTCCCGGGGTGCTGTGTCCTGGCCGCACAGGTTCGAGAGTTCCGGCCAGTACATGGCGCAGCGCCTGTGGAACGCGGGGAGCCGCCCGGGCCGGGCGCGTGGGCCATTCCGGGGCGCGGCAAAACCTGGGCGCCGCGCTCATCGAGCAAGGGGACGCGGCGGGCGGGCGAAGCAACCCTCCGGGTCAGGCTGCTCCTGTTTCCTCTTCTGTCAGATAGCACGCAGGATCAGGCGCCCACACGTCCCCTGTCACCGCCTCGGCACGCACGCGGAAATTGCCGCCGCACACATCCAGCCACCTGCACTTGGCGCAGCGTCCGGTCACATGTTTTTTCTTTTCCTTGAGGCCCGCCATCAGGGGATTCGACAGGTCCTCCCAAATCTCCGGGAAAGAACGCTCCCGCACATTTCCAAAGGAATAATGGCGCCAGAACTGGTCCGCGTGGACACTTCCCTCCCAACTTACGCAGCCGATTCCCCTGCCGGAATTGTTGCCCTCGTTCCATTTCAGGAGTTTCAGCACATCCTCCGCCCGGGCCGGGTCTTCGCGGAGAACCCGAAGGTACACGTAGGGTCCGTCCGCGTGGTTGTCCACGGTAAGAACCTCCTTGGGCTTTCCCCTGTCGTGGAGGTCCCGGGTCCTGTCCATGATGAGGTCAAGAACCCGGCGCGTCTCCCCGTGGCTTAAATCATCCTCCACAAGCCGGGAGCCGCGGCCCGCGTACACGAGATGGTAGAAGCATACCCTGGGGATTTCGCGCTCCTCGAGAAGGCTGAAGACCGCGGGAATTTCGCCCGCGTTCATCCGGTTCATGGTGAACCTAAGCCCCACCTTGATTCCGGCCTCCTGGCAGTTTTCAATCCCCTCCAGGGCCATGTCGAAAGCCCCTGCGACGCCCCGGAATCTGTCGTTGACCTCGCGCATGCCGTCCAGGCTGATGCCGACGTAGGACAGGCCGATTTCCTTTAAAATTTTGGCCTTTTCCCGGGTGATGAGGGTGCCGTTGGTGGAAATCACGGCCCGCATTCCCTTTTGAACAGCGTGGGCCGCAAGCTCCGGCAAATCCGGACGGGTGAGAGGCTCTCCGCCGGAAAAGAGCATGACCGGGGAGCCGTAGGCGGCAAGACTGTCAATGAGGGCTTTTCCCTCGGCCGTGGCCAGCTCGTCCTCCCCGGCCGCCGCCTTGGCGTGGGCATAACAGTGGACGCACTTGAGGTTGCATCCCCGGGTCATATTCCAGACCACAACCGGGCGCTTGTCCTCTGAAAATTGCAAAAGGTGGGACGGAAGGTTTTTCGAGTGCCGTCCGTAGCGCAAGGCGTCCGACGGTTCCACTGTGCCGCAGTAGAGTTTGGATATGCCAATCATTCCCGGTTGTTTTCCCCCGTGTTTTCGGCCCGTGGCCCGGACCGCCCTTATTGCCCGCAGGAACTTGGTTTTAAGGAGTTGAGATGGATTTCTTGATCAGCTCGCACAAAAAAACGTCCGGATCGCCAAGCGCCTCCCGGGTCAGGAAGAACCTGTTTTTGCCGGATTTTTCCCGGACCAGTTTAAGCCCGTCCACAAAACGGCGCGTTATGTCCAGGTAAAATTCTTCCAGCCCGCCTTTTGCCTCGTCCCATTCCCGGATGGCGTGGTCAATGGCGTCCTCGTCTAAAACGATGTTCACACCATGCTCCTGGAAAAAACGCAATTCAAGATTTTTCACGGCCCTGTGCTCTTCCCGGATTTTCCGAAGCACCGAGCGCACGTCGGTTGTCTCACGCGCGTACATGTCCGCGGCCAGATCCATGCGCGAAGGCGTGAGCTTGAGGTCAAAGCGCGCGCTCAGCATGGCGCGGTTCTCCTCAATGTACCGGCGGATGCGCGCTTTTTCCCGGGCCAGGGTTTTGCGGTGGTTTTCGTTCCAGGAGGGATGGGCCGGGTTTGCCAGCCGGTCCGCCTCAGCCCCGGGATTCCGCGCCAAGGCCCCTGTCACGCCGAACACCTTGAGGGGTGTGGAGGGAAGCCGGGTTTCAAATTCCAAAAGCGCGCGCTCCATGGCGGATACAAGACCCCGGGCGCCTGTTTTTTCCCTGGCCGCGTCTTCGGCAAGGGCCTCCAGGGCCTCGTCGGAGAAGCGCAGGTCTATGCCGTAGGCGGCAAAATCCAGCTTTTTGGAAAGCACGATGGGGTTGTTGGGGTTTTTCAAAATGGCGGCCAAATCCGAGGTGGTCAAATCGTCCAGAACCGCGACCACCGGAAGCCTACCTACAAACTCTGATTCAAACCCGTATTCCACGAGATCCCGGGCTGTCACCTGGCGCAAAAGGTCCTGGTCGTCTTTGGGGCGCCGGGCGGGGGCGCCGAATCCCATGGCCTGGGACTCGACGCGCTTGCGGATGATTCCGGAAAGGCCCGAGAACGCGCCGCTCATGATAAAGAGGATGTTCTTTGTGTTGACGCGGCCCTTGTCTTTCTTTCCTGTTCTACGGTAGCGCTCGATTTCCTGGATCATGGAGACCGGATCATGGGAAACCTTGAGGTCCACCTCGGTCTCCTCCATGGGTTTTAGGAGCGCCCTTTGCACGCCGGCCCTGGAGACATCCGCGCCGATGATATTGCCCGAGGAGGCGATTTTATCAATTTCATCAATATAGATGATCCCGTACTGGGCAAGCTCCACGTCGTCGTTGGCCTCCCGCACCAGGTCGCGCACCAGGTCCTCCACGTCGCCGCCCACGTAGCCGGTCTCGGAAAACTTGGTGGCGTCGCCCTTAACAAAAGGCACGCCGATGCGCCGGGCAATGAGCTTGACCATGTAGGTTTTACCCACGCCTGTGGGACCGAGAAGCAATACGTTGTTCTTCACGCCGCCCACGATTTCGGGGTCTTTGCTCCGCATGTCCATGGCCCGCCGCACCCGGTTATAGTGGGTGCATATTTTTGTGGCGAGAACGGCCTTGGCCCGGTCCTGGCGGACGATGTACTGGTCAAGATAAGCGGTCAGGTCCTGGGGTTTGAGGGAGAAATCAATTTTTGAGGACGCCTTGCCATGGCGTCCGGTCCGTTCTCCGTCCTCATCAGGCAAAGGCCGCGCAGAGAGAGCTTTTACCTTGTCTCCAAATTTCCGGGCCAGGAACTCTCCCAGTTGCTTTTCCATTTCTTCCCGGCTCGGGCCTTTTTCATTTTGGCTTTCCATGCCACACCGCTTTTTTCGGAGGTAAGTTTCCCGCCGCAATTTGTTGGCCGTTTTCCCGTCCGCGTCCCGGCGCGCCGCGCGCGGCCAGGCGGGAAACCATGGATAAACTATAATTATGGGTGGAAAGAAAGCAAGCCGGGGAAAGGTAAGGAGGGAAAACCAAAACGCCCCGGGGCCGGAAAGGCCGGGGCGTTTGTTGGCGGTTGCGAACATGCCGCGCCGGATGGGGAATTCCCGTTCTCCTTAGGCCGGAAGGGCAGGCTCAAATGTCCGGATATTCTTGTTCCTGTGCGGAGCGGTTCTCTTTCCCGTCCCCGTCCTGCCCGTATTCCCGTCCGAACGCTTCAATGTAGCGCCTTAACATGTCCTTTTCGTCCGAGGATGTCTCCATGAACTCGATGCCGCTTTCAAAGCGGCCTTCAAGTCCCTCGCTGAACCGGACCACAATGCCCTGGATGTCGAGCACGTCTTCGTTCAGGGCGATGTCCAGGGAGACGAGTTTGTCTTTTTCAAGGGGTTCCTGGGTTTCAAGGAGTATCCCGGATTCGGAGACATTGAGGGTTCGGCCCATGCCCTGGTCAATGAGGGCGCCCTGCTCGTCATAGTATCTGTAGGCGATGAGGTTGATGGAGTCCACCCGCTCGTGGCGGTGCCGGTATTCCTCTTTGAACGCCTTGATGTACTGGCGCAGGAGGTCGGAGTCCCCGGGTCCCAGGCCGTGGAAGCGTATGCCGCTTTCGAATTTGCCCTCGTATCCGGGCATGGCGCGCACCACGCGCCCCTTCAGGGCCACCACCTCGTCCCGGAACGCCACTGTCAGGATGACCTCCACAGTTTCGGCAATGGGTTCCGAGGTTTCCAAAAGGATTCCGGATTCCGAGATATTAAGCGTCCTTCCCATGCCCTGCGCCACGGTTTCATTGTTCTTGTCGTGGCAGGAATAAGCGAGCAGGTTGAAGGAATCAACCCTGTTGTGGGCGCGTCGTTCGATGCCAGCCATGGTCCCCCTCGAAGGCGTGGTTGCCGGGTCAAAAGACCTCTTAGGCGGATTCACAGCCATTACAACACACGCGGCTAAAAGTCAACGCGTGAACACCATTCAGAAAGGTCTGTCCCGGCGGGGCGGCCAGGAGGAAAAAGAAGGGCCGTCCCTTGGGCGCCCCGGTTGACACCGGCCCGGCTTTCCGGGTAGGCTGCCTTATTTCCGGGGCGGGAATTATAGCGTTTGCCAGAATAATTTTCCGATTGGTTTGAGGGTCCTGCTTGGCCAGCGGACTGCCGTCTCCCCGGCGAAAGCCGGGGGCCAGGGACCGGAAAAAGCCTGGGCCCCGGCTTTCGCCGGGGAGACGGCCCGTTGCGCATAGGTTTTAGGGGTGCTGCGGGGCGCATTGAATCGGAACGGATTTATGATAACCACTTTAGATTCTGAGGTAATTGCAAAATAAAGCGCAGGTTGGGTGGTTCCGGGCCGCAAGGCCCGGGTTCCCCCAGCATTTCTAAATGATTCATATCTGTTGGGTGAACCT
>JAGVGH010000303.1 GCA_020057225.1 Desulfobacterales bacterium
GGAAAACAAAGAAAAACCCGCGGCCACGCAAATCATCAGGGCAGGAAAAGGCGCCGGCCTTGTTCAGCGCGCCCCGGGCGCCCAAAGATACTGAAAACCGGGTTCCAGGGAGGAAAAGGGGTTGACAGCTCCCAGGTCCACCAGGGCGGGCGCTTCCGGCCCCCCCGCGTCGGGCGTCCGGTAGAGGTTGTCGTTCTCATATTTTGTTCTGCGGTACACCACCACCTGGGCGTCCTCCGGCAGCCCCGCCAGTTCCCGGGCCTTGGCCAGGGCATCGTCCAAATAGCCAATCTGGTCCACCAGCCCCAGGTTCAACGCCTCCTCGGCCAGGAATATCCGCGCGCTTTTTATGGTTTCCATGGCTGCGTCCTCCACTGGCCGGTGCGCGTCCACAAGGCTTATGAAACGGTCCGCCAGCCCGTTCACAAGCCCCTGGATCATTTCCTCCTCCCCGGGGCCAGGAACCCGAAAGGGCGATCCCATGTCTTTGTTCGCGCCGCTTTTGGCGACCCGGGCGTCCACTCCGATTTTGTCCATAAGCCCCACAAGGTCCGGAGTCAGAAAAATGACGCCCACCGATCCGGTGAGGGTGGTGGGATGGGCCACAATGTGGTTGGCGGGCAGGCTCAGGTAGTACGCCCCGGAGGCCGCGATATCCATAAAGGACGCCACAACCTTTGCCTTGGTTTCTTTTTTATATTTTGCGATTTCGTTGTACAGGATGTCGCTTGCCGTGGCGGTTCCCCCCGGGGAATTGACCTTCAGCACCACGGCCTTGACGGCCTTGTCCTTTTTTGCCTTGTCGAGCTGGGCCACAACCTCCTCGACCAGGCTGGGGCTTTTCCGGAGCATGCCCTTGCCGGGTTTGCCGCTGATGACGCCCTCGATGGACACCACGAGGACTTTTCCCTGGGAGGAGAATTTCCCCTTTAGAACAAACTCCCGGAGCGGATCGCTTGGGTCCGTAAAAAGCTTGAAGCTGTTGAACGCGCAGGCGGGGAAAAACAGCAAGGCCAAAAGAAGCACTGCCGCGGCAAACCGTGGGTGGCGCATGGATTTTTCATTCCTTGGAAGAGGTTTTGAAGTACAATGGCGGACGCGAAAGTCCGTGGGGGGTATAAACCACTATAGGAGGGGAGGGCGGCGCATGTCAAACAGTTCCAGGCAGGACCGGGAAAACCCGAAGGATTCCCTGTTTCTGGACGGATTCTACGCGTCGGCGCCCATGGGCGCCGCCCATGTCCTGGCCAGGGAACTGGCCGCGCTCGGCGTCTCCGGCGCCCGGGAAAAGGGCGCGGGGGTCTGGTTTCCCGGGAAAACCGAGGCCGCCTACCGGGCGCTCTTGTGGAGCCGCGTGGCCTCCCGCGTTCTGGTTCCCTTGGCCGCCTTTGATGCGGCAAGCCCGGAGGAACTGTACGCGGGCGCCCGGGATTTTCCCTGGGAGGAGCACACAGGCCCGGACGATTCCATCGCCATGGAGGCTGTTGTCCGGAATTCCGCGGTCAGCCATTCCCAGTACGCGGCCCTGAAGGTCAAGGACGCGGTGTGCGACCGTTTCCGGGACCAGTACGGGCGGCGTCCCCCGGTGGATGTGAAAGCGCCCGGGCTTCGTGTCCACATTCACATCCACCGGGACCGCGCGGAGCTTTCAGCGGACCTTTCCGGAGACAGTCTGCACCGCCGGGGCTACAGGGAGGAAGGGGTGCGCGCGCCGCTCAAGGAGAATCTTGCCGCCGCGGTGCTTTATATGGCGGGATGGCCGGAAACCGCGGCGGCGGGAGGAGGGCTTGCGGACCCCATGTGCGGCTCCGGCACCTTTGTGATCGAGGGCGCGCTCATGGCCGCGGACGTGGCTCCAGGGCTCGCCCGGGGCGGATACGGGTCTCCGGCCTGGCTGGGACACGTGCCCAGGCTGTGGGGGCGGCTTTTTGAGGAGGCCCGGGAGCGGGCCCGGAAGGGGCTTTTGAAGACGCTTCCTGTGGCCGGGGCCGACAAAGACCCGTCCGCGGTTGCCGCCGCAAGAAAAAACCGCGCCCGCGCGGGACTCGAGGGCAAAGTCCGCCTCCTGCGCAGGGACATAAGGGAGAACGCGCCCCTTTTTTCGAAAAGCGCGCTGCCCGGGCTTGTTGTGGTGAACCCGCCCTATGGGGACAGACTGGGAGGCGTGGAGGATTTGCCGGCGTTGTACGCGCTGTTGGGCGCGCATGTGAAGGCGTGCTATCCGGGCTGGCGCATGGCGCTTTTCAGCGGCGCGGAGGAGCTGTGTTACAGTCTGGGCCTGCGCGCGCATAAGATCAACAGGCTCTATAACGGGCCTATCCCGTCGGTTTTGCTGCGTTTTGAGATAGGGGCGTGAACGCGGGGCGGGATGAGGAGGAATGCCTTGCGCCTCATCACGCCGTCTATGGCGTTTGTCAGGGCTAATTGCATAATTGGCCCAGGTTGGGCGGTTCCGGGCCGCAAGGCCCGGGTGTACACAACATTTCTAAATGATTCATATCTGTTGGGTGAACCTGCCCTTCGGGCGGAACCACCCGGCCTGCCTCAAATTTGTCGTTTCCATGAGTTTTGCAATTGCCTCCGAATTCCGGGATTTGCAGCGCTTGCAAGTGACCATGGCCTTCCTCCTGCTTGGGTTCGGGAGGAGCCCTGGCACAATCTATCTTTTGTTAACACTCTCCGGGCGGCTTCAAACCGCGCGCGGCAAGGGCCGCGCGAAAGTCATTCTCGAAGCGCCGCGCCTCGGAGCATCGGTTGGTCACGTTGCCCCACTGTTCGGCGATGGCCGCCGCATAGTCTTGATACACCGCAAGCTGTGGCTTTCCCCCCTCCACAAACCGGGGGGTAAGTTTCCTGCGTTGAAGCGCGGCTTTGGGATTCTTCCCGCATTCCAGCCTGCCGCCGGTTATCCATGTATGCTCCGGAAACATGGCGGCGATTATCCAGGTTTCAAGCTCCTTGGAAGGGATGCAAAAAACAAGCCCTTGCGGCGCCGCCGCCATGCCAAGCCAGCGGAGCAAAAGGTTCCGCAGCCTGTCTGTTGTCGCCTTCGGCGGTGGGCAAGGTTCTTCGCAGGGAAGTGTCGGACAGTCGGGAAACGGGTCCGGGATATGCCCTGCCCCGTAAGTGGTCGCCGCCACGTCAGCGTCTATTTGAACAAGCACAACAGCATTCAATGCCAGAACAGGATGTTCACCAAAGTTTCCTTCACTCTGCTCGTTGGCCTGAAGACACCACCGGCACACCCCGGGCCACCCCAGGCCAAGTGTTCCCGGAAGCGCTTGAAACGCCTCGGACATTTCAGGCTGCAAGGAACGCAGAACAACGTCCCGGTCTCCAAGGAATTTTTTGACCAAGGCTTGAAGCGCCACCATATCGGTAGTGCCTTCCACGACAAAGGCGACCCCCGGGGTACTAGACATTGGGCACGCCTCCCAAATGTCCCATCACCCACAAACGGGAGAGGGTCCAGCCCTTTTCCGCCATGTGGCGGAGTTTGTCGTCCAGGACAATCCGCTCGACAACGGTCCTTCCCCGGCTGGAGCGGTCCACGGCAAAGAGCCTTACCGAGTCGTCCTGCAGAGGTAAACCGTCCAGCGTGTAGGGGTTGTGGGTGGTGAGGAAAATCTGCCTTGGGACAGGGCTGTCTTTATACCATCCGCAAAGGTGTTTGAAGAGGGCCCGGGCGAGCCTGGGATTCATGGCGTGGTCCGCGTTGTCCACCGCGCATATAGCCGGAGCCTGGGGGTGGGCCGCGAGAACCGCGTGAAACAGCACATACAGGGCGCCCTCGCTGGCATCAAAGGAGGAAAGCGCGTTCAAGCCTTCGCGCATATACCGGTCACGGAATTGGAGCGTAGTCATTGAGTCGCCGGATGGTAAAATAAAATCTGTTAACGCAGTACCAAAAGATTTTAGCCAATCTATTAAGTTCGACGCATCCTTAAGGACATTTTCTATAAACTTTGAAGCTGTATCATTTATAAAATATTTACTATTTGGCAATCTATTTTTGTTTTGAGTGACTCTTTTATATAGTTTTAAGTTATTTATTGCTTTTGGCAGATTCCCACCATGGATTCCAAGCGGTTCTCTTAATAAAACGTCGGGAGTAAATCCTCTGAGCATTTGAGTTTCAGGGCTGTACAATAGAAATCCTCTCAGATTATTTAATAAAAGCGATTGGTCCGTATTTTTCTCCCATTCCACCATCTTCAAAGCTGCCAGCCCCGCCTCTGGATTAGCGGCGGGCTTGCGATCCAACAGTTCCATCCCGTCCTGTGTCAGTTTTTCAGAGCGATACCGCCATGTCGGGCTTCCAGCCTCTCCGGGCTCGCCCAGCGCGACCTCGTAGCATGTTCTGGAATTGGCGGCGGATAAATATATGGCTGCATCTTCCTGGAGTCCCGGAAACGCGCACTTGTACAGCGCGGGCACTCCGGGGCGCACGCCCCGGCGCAGCAGGGCCTCGTCGTCCACGCGGCCGCCCGCCGCCGCCGATAGCACGCCGACCGCCTCCAAAAGGTTGCTCTTGCCGCTTCCGTTGGCGCCGATGAACACGTTGACCCGGCCCGGATCAAACTCCACCTCTTCGATGGATTTGAAACCCCGGATGGTGATTTTTTCAATCATGGCGCGCCCCCTGTCCTGCCCTGCTAAAAATACTCATCCCCGCTTTTCAAGAGCGCCCGGGCCTCTTCCCGTGCATAGGTGTTGGCCAGGGTAAGCCCCGGGGCCCTGGGGTCCGCCCCGATAACCTCGTTCAACAACCTGTCGTGAAGCTCCCGGTCAAGCACCAGCCGCGCGACCTGCTTGGCATAGGCCACCTTGGCCATGAGGTTCTTTCCCCCGGAAACCTGGACCGCCCGCTCGAAATACGCGCGTCCTTTTTCCGGCTTGCCGCCCAGGGCCTCGGGCGCAAGGGAGCTCATGATGCCTAAATACACGAGGCTTCCGCCATTGGCGTGTTCCGGATTAAGCTCCGCCACCTTTTGCATCAGCGCCTCCACCTTCCCGAACCCCGCCACCGCGTTCCAGTCGTCTTTGCGGCATTGAATCCACGCGGCCCAGGCGGCGCCCAGGGTGTAGAGCGCGGGGACCTCGGCCTTTCCGGCCTTGGCGAGGGCCTTGTTGAACTCCTCCATGGGGAGGGCGCGCAGGTCCGCGATGCCGGGGCGCCGGACAGCCAGCGCCCGGAGCGCGTAGCCCATGGCCTTTTCCGACATGCCCTGTTTGCGCGCCTGGTCCTCCACAAACATGGCGGAGTAGGCGGTGTAGAGGTCCGCGGCGCCGCGCAAAAGCTCTTCGTTTTTAGGCGCGGACCGGACGAGTCCGTCGCACATAATAAGGTAGGCCGGTCCGCCCTCGCGCACAGTGGCGAGGTCGTCCGAGTCTAAAACAGCCGCCGCGATGTTCTGGGAGATGCCTCCCGCGGTCTTCGCGGCCACCATGGAGCAGCCGGAGAAGAGCGCGGCCGCGAGAAAAAGGAGAAGCCCGGAGAAGAGGAGCCGCCGGTGAGAAAGCCGCAGGTTGGTTGCGAAGGTCATGCCGCGTGTTCCTTTCCTTCCGGGTGTCTTTCATGTTCACCCGGGTCCGCCATGGTTGTGCGGTTGTTGTGCAAGGCGGTGATGCGCCGTTGATAAGCCGTTTATGAGCCGGGAGCCGCGGGTTTTGCCCCGGACCCGATGGCCCGGATCCGCTCTTTGGCCTGGGCCGCGCAGGGGCTGTCCGGGTGCTCCTCAACGATTTGTTTGTAAAGTTTCAGCGCGTGTCCGGGGTTGTGTTGCTTTTCCTCCAGGTCCGCAATGTTGAAAAGGGATTCCGCGCTGTCTCCGCAGCCTGAAAGGCAGAGGCAGGCGAGGAGGAAGAGCGCGGCGGCCGCGCGGATGGATGCCGGGATGTGCGGTCTCATGCGGTTTTTCCTGTCTCGGGTTGTTGGCCGCCCGGCGCCAGGGAGGGCGCATGGAAAACGGCCTGGAGGCAGCGCCGGTTTTTAGGCGGGCCCGGCCAAATTTTCATATAATTACTGGCAAACCCTATGTCCGCGCAACTCTTTTTTCATCCTACCCTGGCGGCGCCGCCGCCATGCTGTTTTCTCCCCCCGCAAGCGGGGACGGGTTTCCCGCGAAAAAGGGGAAGGGCCTCGCAAGGCCCTTCCCCTTCAGGTATTACCAGAGTCGAATGTAAGCGCGGCCTGGCGCCTTCTATTTCTTGTCCTTCTTCCTCCAGCCGCCCAGGCAGATGTATCCGGAACGGTAGTAGCTGAACGCCAGCAAAGGATTGTAGCCCGCGCCGCTCCGCATGGCGGTGCACGAGGCGCTGTCGGCGCTGTCGGTGTCCTTGAACATACCCTGGTTGTGACGGACTATGATTCCAAGCTTTCTCATCGGTTCCTCCTTAACCCCCCGTTCGCCGGACAGCCGTCCTTGTGACGGAACCATTTCCGCCGCCCGCGGGCGGCATTCCGGCATTTCAGCATTTCCGCCCGCGCCCCGGCTTTTTGAGGCCGAAAGGTTCCCGCCTTTTTCCCAGCCAGGAGGGCGGAACCAAAGCGCGTCCGGCGGACCGTTGCGGGCGTTTCACGGGGCGGCCATGAGGCCATGGATAACTTAATTTGCCGCGCCGTGTTTTGAGACAATCATGAAAGCCTTGAGGCTCTTTGTCCTTGGCCTTCATGTTGACTCCAATATAACGCCAATGACGCGGCGTGTCAAATTCTTTTTTGCCCGTCAGTGAGAAAAAAGTCATACAAAACCAAATTTTGTTTCACTTTTTGGTTCGACATTTTTCTGTTGAGATATGAAAAAAGGCGATAAAGATAAACCAAATTATTTCAATATATTATATGATTATCTACATCGTAAAAACTCTTTTGGCTACCATAGGAAGTCGTTTGACAAGTCAACTTTTCTCATTCTCCGGCGCCGTTCCGCCCCTTCCGGTCCCTCCAATTGCTAGCGGGAAGGCATGGGTGGCTTGATGAGCAAGTGCGTCAAAAACATAAGAAGCATGAGCGCCCGGCGGCCATGCTCCGCGCCCTTGCACACACGGCCCGGACAAGCCTCCCGCCCCTGACACCAGGAAACGCCCGGGCGCCATCTTCCCTCCCGGACGCGCCCGCCGCTTGTCCATTGACACTGACAAAGGCCAATGCTACATTCCCCGCTTCGGATAATCCTGCCTGCGGACGCGCCGCGCCCGCCGACTGTTTGAACTCCCGGAGGAACACATGTTTGGAATAGGCATGCCGGAACTCGTCGTCATCCTCGTCATCATCATGATTATCTTCGGCGTTGGAAAACTTCCGGAGATAGGCTCGGGGATAGGCAAGGGAATCCGCAATTTCAAGGAGGCGACCAAAGAGGAGCAGCAAAAGCTGGAGAAGGAAAAAGGCGCCGGAGATATCGAAAAGACTGAAAAAGAAGATTGAAGCCTGTTCCCGGCAGGCGTTCGGCGCGGGGCATCCCGAATGGAAGCGGCGCGGCCGCCAACACCCTCTGTTGCGAAAAAAACGGGCCGCCCGTAAAGGACGGCCCGCCCATATCCTTAAGCCCCGCGTTTCCCTACTTGACCGTCAAGGTTTTGACCCCCTCCGTTGAAACGCCCGGGCCCACATAGCCAATGGCTCCCGCTGTCTTTGCCACATGGCCCACGGTTTCCTTTTCCGTGGCGAATGTCTGGAGCGCCGCCCCGCGTCCCGTAAAGACCATCCGCTTCCAATGCGTGGCGAACTGGGACGGAGTCTGACGCGCCACATCCTTTAAAAACGCCTTGTGGACCTCCCCCGTTTCCAGGGTCACAGGATGAATCCGGCTTCCGTCCGCCCATTGGGTTTTTTTGCCAAGAAAAATGCTTTGGGCATCCTGCTGGCTCAGCGCGCTTTCAGCGACCCCCGTGTTGGCGATGATGATGTACTCCGCGGCCTGGGCCAGACCCGACACCGCAAGCAGGAACACTACTGGAAATATGCCGTAACGCATGATGTGCCTCATGTTTACCCTCCCGAACAGGATGACGCGGCCTGGCGGTTTCACCGCCGGCGCCGCGCGGAATGCGCGGTGGAACCCGAAACCGGCGCAGTCTGGTCATGCCTTAGAAATTGAACGTGGTTTTAAAGGCCCATAAGGTCCAGTTGTCGTCCCGGGGTGTTGGGTTGTTGTAGTCGTAAAGCTGGGCCGCGCCGTCCACAAAATGGCATTCCAGTTTGACGAGCCAGTTGTCGGTGATGTCCACGCGCACAAAGGGCACCCATTCCCTTTGAAATCCGTAATAAGGAGGGTCTCCAGACTCGGCGGAGCGCTGCTGGCCGTCCTTGTCGTCCACATTGGAAACGTATTCACCGTATTGCAGGCCAGGAGTCACCCGGCCGAAAAGCAGGTAGGAACCCATGACATACCAGCCTTCGGATTCCGCGGGGCTTTCCTGGGCGGGGATTCCCGAGTTGAGAAGCTCCGCATTGTTGAGCATCCGCAGGCGCTGCCACTCGGTCGAGAGAACAAGATCACGCCAAGTGTATTCCGCGGAGCACACCCAATACGCCTCGACGGTGTGCTCCAGCTTCATCACGAAGGTTTGTGTAAAGGCCGGGACAACGAACGCGGGCGGGGGCGCCGGGTTGGGGACGCCCGGGAAATTCAGGGTCACGTCGCCCTCGACATCCTGTTCACCGCGCAGGAAAGTCGCGCCCAGCCGCAGGCCCACAGGGGTGGCCCAGCGAAGCGCTCCGCCGGTTATGTATTTGTTGTCGACATCGTGGTTCTGAAGTCCGGTGGTGCTGAAAGGGACTCCGGCGACGTTGATTCGCTGTATCATGGAGGAAAGGGAGCGGTTGAAGTCCTCGACCGCGCCCTGGACAAAGGCGCCCTCGTTGTCCACGTCAAGCTGGCCGTAAAATCCCTCGTACTCCAGGTCTCCCAGGGCAGAGAGGGGGAGAGTGCCGTACAGGCCGCCGCCCTGGTACACATTAAAAAGATCCCGGGTACCCTCCAAATAGACGGACTGGGGGAGAAAGACGGTGGCGCGGAGCGCGTCCACGTCCCGGCCCTGGTTGTAAAAGCCGACCGGGAGCTTGCAGCGTCCGGCCCGGAAGCCGAGCCAATCGGCGAACCGGTAGTCGCCGAGGGCCCAGTCCACCTCGACGGCGTTGTCGCCCTGGTCGCCCAGGTCCTTGGAAAAGGTCTGGACGCCGACATAGAGCTTGTCTTTGCTGTAGGAGACGTTCAAGGCGGCCTCGTTGAACTGGAAGGTGCCCTGTTCGGATTTGGCCATCCAATTGTTATCACTGGATTTGAGGTAGCCCTGGCTCACGAACCCGTGCAGGGCGACCCCGTTCCAATCCATGGCCGCGAGCGGCGCGGCCCCGGCGAGCGCCGCCGCGCAGACGGCGGCGAAAATGAAAAAAGCTGTTCTCCCCATTGATGTTTCCTCCTTCAAGTGGATGGTGCTCTCCGCCGTGCAAAGCGGAGTAATGTCCGTCCGTGTTGTGGCGGACGAGTGAAAAGCGCTTTTTAGAAGTCCTGGCCTGCCGGGAGGTACGCCGCCGCGCTGGTTTGATGCTTGTGTGTGAGTGGCGGCGCGGGGGACAAGGATTTTCAGAGCCTGAAAATTCAGGATTTCCGGCAAAACCAGGCTGCGGATTTTTTTCAAGGGGAACATCGCGCGTGTTGCAAACGTTAGCGTATGAATGTATGATTGTCAAATGTTATCAGAGGTAATTGCACAACTCCCGACCGGGATGTTTTTTCGCGGATGGCAACGCGCGGCAAACCGTCATCCCCGTGACGGCTTGAATCCATAACAAGTTGAAAAGACGTAGATTCCCGCCTTCGCCGGAATAACATGCAGACGCACGTTCCCGAACAGGCGGGAACGGTGTTCCTGTTTTGCAATTACCTCAAAAGAAATGCGCCGGCGCGGCACAGCGTCCGCGCGAAGACGCGGTGCTCCATACCGGTAAATGAAATGGCTACATCCGGCGTTGACCCTCTGCTCAAACACGGGATGAAATACCAGCGCGATACATTACCACCTGTGACACCCCTTCTTTACTGCCTTTACACGCCACAGAGCCTTCACCCACTGTGCAGGGCGATGCCCGGAGCGCCCGGACAGAAGCCTTTTGCGGCGTTCCAGGCCAATCCGTTGATTCAACGGACGTTGTGGGGTAAACTTGTTTCCATGGGGCGGACTTGGAACAGCCCGTGCATTACTTGAGGAGGACGGCCAGACTGCCGCACCGGGTAACCTCCAACACGATTGGAAAAAAACATGGCGCAAACAGACTTGTCCGGCGATGCGGCTGCCCAGGACCACGGGACGCGCCAGTTTGTCTCCTTTGTAGTCGAAGGACAGCGCTTCGCCCTGCCCCTTGAAAGCGTCGAGCGGGTTGTCCGCATGGTGCGGGTTACCCCCGTGCCCGCGACTCCCTCCTACGTCGAGGGCATGATTGACCTGCAGGGCCAGGTGCTGCCTGTTGTCAACATGCGCAAACGGTTCGGCCTGACAGCGCGGGCGCCCGGGCTTGACGACAGGCTTGTCGTGGCCCGGGGATCCGGACGCTCCCTGGCCCTGATGGTGGACGACGTGGCGGACCTGGTCGAGGTTCCGTCCAAAGAAATCGAACCGCCGCCGCCGGCTCCCAGGGCCAAGGCCCGTCCGGTCACCTCGGTCATCCGGAAAAATGCGCGCCTCATCATGGTGGTGGATCCGGACAAACTCATCCCGTCGGCCAAACACGTGCGCGCCAGCGTCCAGGAAAAGGCGAACGAATGACCAGCCCATGCGCCCCGCAACCCGCGGCCTCCCCTTCGGGCCAGCCCGGAAAAGAGGAAATGGAACTGTTCCGGGGACTTATTCTGGAACGGTGCGGAATCCATTTCCTTGACCGGCGGGAGTACGCCCTGGCGCGGGGCATTCAGGCCGCCACAGAGCGGGCCGGGATTAAAAGCAGGCGCGACTACTACCGCCTGCTCCGGGACTCGGACACGGACAGCGCTCTCTGGGAGGAGCTTCTCAATCTGGTCACGGTGGGAGAGACGTATTTTTTCCGGGATGAAAGCCAAATGGACGCCTTGCGGCGGCACGTTCTCCCAGGCATCATCTCCTCCCGCTCCCGGGACCGGCGCCTTCGGATATGGAGCGCGGGCTGCGCCACAGGCGAGGAGCCGTACACGCTGGCTATTCTTCTCAGGGAGCTGTTGCCCGCCATCGAGTCCTGGAACATCCACATCCTTGCCACGGACATCAATAAAAAGGCTCTGGAGCAGGCCCGGCGGGGCGAATTCCGGGAATGGTCGTTCCGCCGCGCAAGCCCCAAAATGAAAAAGCGGTACTTTACGGAACGGGACGGAAGGTACAGATTGTCGGAGCAGATACGGAGAATGGTGACCTTTCTGCCCCTCAACCTGGCCGAGGACGTGTATCCCTCCCTTGCCACAGACACTGTGGCCATGGACCTCATCCTGTGCCGCAACGTGGTTCTCTATCTCCGGGAGGCCGTTATCCGCCAGACCATGGAGCGGTTCCACCGGGCGCTCCTGCCGGGCGGCTGGCTTGTGGTGAGCGCTGCGGAGACACCGGGCGCGGGAAACGGCCTGTTCATCCCGCAAAGTTTTCCGGGTGCCATTTTGTATCAGAAAGGCATGGAATCCCCGCCCCGGGAAGAGGCGCCGGTCCGGATATCCGTCCCGCCCCCCTCCCTGGCGCCCCCGCTCCCGGCGCCTTTGGAGCGGCCCGCGCCCATGCCCGCCGCGGCGGTGCCTGTCCCTGCCCCCTCTCCAGAGGCAAAAGCCCCTTCCGAGGAGGAGGTTATCGCCGAAGGAACGGCGCTCATGGGGCAGAGCTTCTATGAAAAAGCCCTGGCCCTTTTCGAGACGCGTCTGTCCCAGGATCCGGACAACCCCCGGCTCCTGCACCTCGCCGCACGCGCCCACGCCAACATGGGACGGCTGCAACAAGCAGGAGCCTTGTGCCGCAAGGCCCTTGCACGGGATCCGCTCCTGGAGGAGGCCCAGTACACCATGGCGCTCATCCTCCAGGAGGCCGGAGAACTGGAGAACGCGCTGGTTCAGCTTAAAAAAACCCTTTACCTGGATGGAGACTTTGTCCTTGCCCACTTCAGCCTCTCCCACCTGTACGCCCGGCTTGGGAAAATGGAGGAGTCCGCCCGCCACCGGGTCCAGGCCCTCCGGCTCGCGTGCGGCCTGGAGAGCCACTCGGTGGTGCGGGGATCTGAACGGCTCACCGCGGCCCAGCTGCGCGGCCTTCTGCGCGCGGAGCGCGGTGACGGAGGCGGCCCGCCATGACACAACACATGGACAAAGGACCCGGAATGAAACAATTGGACCTTGCGGACATCAATTCGGAGGAATACGTGCTGCGCGTGCTGGACCAAAGGGCCCGGGAACTTGCCAGGCTCCCCGCCGCTGAAGTCCGGCGGGACGATTTGCTCCACCTTATGGCCTTTCCCATGGGGGATGAGCGCTACGCGGTGGACATCAACATGGTCCTGGAAATCCAGCCCCTGGGAATTAAAACCACAGTTCCCTGCACGCCCGCGTTTGTCATTGGCGTGGTCAACATCCGGGGCCAGATTTTTTCCCTTGTGGACCTTGCGCGGTTTATCGGCCTGCCCAAACGGCCCGACCCTCCCAGTCCCCACATGCTCCTGGTCAAGGGTTCCGAAAACGGGCCCGCGGCGCGCATGGAGCTTTGCATTCTCACCGACGGCGTGCCCGAGGTGGTCCTGTTGCCGGTGCGGGAACTGCACGTGGGATCCGCCACTGTGTCCGCGAAAGCCCAGGAATATGTGAAAGGCGTGACCAACGACATGCTGACGGTGTTGGACCTCGAACGAATTCTGGCGGACCCCGGCCTTGTGATTCACGAGGAAGTGTAACTCCCTGGAAGGCAATTACAAAACTCTAAGAAACGAGGTAATTGCAAAACTCTAAGAAACGACAAATTTGAGGCAGGCCGGGTGGTTCCGCCCGAAGGGCAGGTTCATCCAACATACAGAAATCATTTGAGAAATGTTGGGTGAATCCGGGCCTTGCGGCCCGGACCCCCCCCCAACCTACGCATTATTTTGCAATTACCTCCTGACGAAAAATTTTTAGGCAGTGCCGGCCATCTCCCCCTTCCCAGGCCGGACAATTGCGCGGCGCCCGCGCGCCCGCGCCATGTTAAGGAGATCCGATCCATGCGCACCTCCCTGGGTTCCTATTTTAAGAAGCTGAAACAAGGCGGCGCCGGAACGCTGCGCATGCCTCTGCACCGGAGCGTGCGGGGCAAACTCTTGTTCTGGTTCCTTGTCCTTTCCCTGGTGCCCCTGGCCGCCGGGGGAACCCTCTCCTATCTTCAGTCCCGCGACGTCCTGTTGGGCGACGCCCACGCCAAACTTGCCGCCATCCGAAGCCTCAAGGGCGCCCAGGTTGACGATGTGGTCATCTTCCGGGTCAACCGCATCCAGTCCCTGGCGGACCTTATCGAGCTTTTACGGAACAACGTCCTGGACCGCCTCAAGGCGATCGCCCAAATCCGAAAAGTGGAAATCGAGCGGTTTTTCGAAGACTCCTGCCGCAATCTTGAAACTTTTAAAGAAAGCTCGTCGGTCACCTCCCTTTTCCGGAGGCTGCAAGAGCACGCCGCAAGCGAAGGGGCAATTAAAAACGGCATGCCCGATGCCGAGGCGGAGGCATACACAGCCATTGCCGGCAACGGCGGGCTTGCCTTGGACAAATTCTCCGGCGCCCACCACTACCAGAACATTCTTCTCATTGACGCGAACAAGGGCACTGTCCTGTATAGCTCCATGCCCTCCCCGCTGTTGGGGCAAAACCTCCTTGGAAAGGAACATCGAGAGACCGGCCTTGCGAAACTTGTCCGGATGGTTGTCGAAACGAAAGCCTGGGCCTTTTCGGACTTTGAAATCCACAGGGAGATGGACAACGTGCCCGTCGGATTTTTGGGTGTTCCGCTTTTCAGCCAGGGCGGAGAGGTGGACGGGATACTGGCGGCGTTTATGTCTGTGAACGAGATCAACGCCATTATGCAAAGCCGGGAAGGGCTTGGCAAAACCGGGGAGGCCTATCTTGCCGGGCCGGATTTCCGGATGCGGTCGGATTCCATATACGACCCGGTGGGCCACACGGTGGCGGCCTCCTTTGCGGGGAGCATTGAGAAAAGCGGCATGGAAACCCAGGCGGTGAAATCCGCTCTTTCCGGAAAGACCGGAGCCGGGCTTTTTCCGAGCCACCGGGGAAGGCGGGTTCTCACGGCCTGGGCGCCTGTTGACATTGGAGGTCTGACATGGGCTGTTGTGACGGAAATGGAAATGGAGGAGGCGTTCGAGGCCAATGGCGCAAGCGGCAACGATTTCTTGGCGCAGTTTGCCCAGAGCAACGACTACGCGGACCTCTATCTGGTGGACACGGACGGGCAAGTGTTTTATTCGATGAAACAGGCGGAGGATTACCACACCAACATATTAACCGGGCCTTTCAAGGGTTCCCATTTTTCAAAACTCGTTGACGAGGTCTTGAAAAACCCCTGGGCTTCTTTGAGCGATTTTGCGCCGTACAAGCCTGCGGGCGGCGCGGTGGTGGGATTCGCCGCGGCGCCGGTTTTGGTGAATGAGAAGACGGAGCTTGTTGTCGCTGTCTCGTTCACCCCGGCGTACATCAATCAGATCATGTCCACCGATGTGGCCGCGGGATCAGACATCTATGGAAAAACCCTCGACACCATCCTGGTGGGCCAGGATTTCCGGATGCGCTCGGATTCCAGGCTCGGGGGGGAGACCCACACCATCGTAGCCTCTTTTGCGGGAACCCCGGAGGAAAACGGCGTGTCCCTGGATTTTGTCAGGCAATCCCTTTCAGGTTCCGTGGATGTGAGCACCGGAATATGGACCGGGAAGGGTTTTCACGGAAAGAAGGTTGTGGCGGCCTTTCAGCCCCTTGATGTCTCGGACACGGTTCGATGGTCTGTGGTGGCGCTCCAGGAGGTGGATGAGATTCTTGCCCCGGCCACCGGACTTGGCTGGAACATGCTCAAGATAGCCGCGGTGTGTTTTGTGCTGGTGGGGCTTTTCGCTCTGCTTGTGGCCCGAACCCTGGCTATGCCGGTTCTGGCCATCACCGGGGCGGCCCAGGCTATTGCCGGAGGCGATTTCAAGGCCCGGGCGCAGGCTGTTTCCAGGGATGAGACCGGGCTTTTGGCCAAGGCGTTCAACCAGATGGTGGGGCGCCTTGCTGAAACCATGGAAGAGCTTTCCCAAAAGGCCCGGGATGAGCAGGAGGCCAAGCGCCACATCGAGGACACCGTGAGGCGCTATGTGGCCTTCGTGGAGCGGGTGGGCGCCGGAGACCTTACCCAGAGGCTGCCCGAGCCCGTTTTGATGGATGAGATGGCCACGCTGGGCCAGCATTTGAACAAGATGACCGACAATCTCAAGGAACTGGCCACAGAGCTCCGGCAGGCCAGCGAGAACATGCAGTCCGCGACGGCGGAGATTTTGTCCTCGACCACGGAGCAGGCGGCCACGGCCAGCGAGCAGACCGCGGCGGTTTCCGAGACAACCGCCACTGTGGAGGAGGTGCGGCAGACCTCGGAGCATACAGCGGACAGGGCGCGCCAAGTCACGGAAATGGTGCAGGAATCCACGTCCGCCGCGGAACAGGGCTTAAGCGCCGTGGACGAGACGGTGACAGGCATGGGACGTATCAAAACCCAGGTCGGAACTATCGCGGAAAACATTTTGGCGCTTTCTGAAAAGACCCAGCAGATCGGGGAAATCATCAGCACGGTGAACGACATCGCGGACCAGTCGAACCTTTTGGCGCTGAACGCGGCCATCGAGGCGGCGCGGGCCGGAGAGGCGGGCAAGGGCTTTGCGGTGGTGGCCGGAGAGGTCCGGACCCTGGCGGAGCAGTCGCGCAAGGCAACGGCCCAGGTGCGGGAGATACTGGGCGAGATTCAGAGGGCGGCCAACACCTCGGTAATGGTGACCGAGGAGGGGATTAAACGGGTGGACGAGGGGGTGCGCTTTTCCCAGACCACGGGAGAGGCGATTCGAAGCATTGCGGACCGGGTTCACAAGGTGTCCCAGGCGGTGCGGCAGATAGCGGTTTCCACCAACCAGCAGCTTGTGGGCATGGACCAGATACTTCAGGCCATGGAGAGCATCAACCAGGCCACGGCCCAGACCGAGCAGGGGACGCGGCAGGTGGAGGGGGCGGCCCAGAACCTGGAATCGCTGGCGGAAGAGCTTGGGCGGCTGCTCGCGCGTTACACGCTGAACTAGGACACGACGGCATCCTTTTCTTGCATTCCCAAGGGCTTTCGCGATACACGGGTTCCTTGACACCCACGCGCCTGGCCCAGGCCCCAGGAACCCCTGGAGAACGGACGGGGCCTCCAACCGGAAACGCGACAATGGACAGGAAAGAAAAAATCCGCCGCCAGCTTCTCGCGACGTTTCAGGCGGAACTGGAGGAGCATCTCTCCACATTGAACCGGGGACTCATGGCCCTGGAGGAGGGGCGGAGCCAGGAGGAGCGCCAGGCATTGGTCGCCGAGCTGTTCCGGGCGGCCCACAGTGTCAAGGGGGCCTCCCGGGCGGTGGGCATCCGGGAAATCGAGGTGGTGGCCCACCGCCTTGAGGACGTTTTAGGCGCCATCCAGCGCAACGGCCTTGCGCTTTCCCCCGAGCTTTTCGACACCCTTCTTCCGGCGGTGGACGCCCTGGGCGAGGCCATGTCCGCGCACCAGGAGGGCAAAAACGTCCATAAGGAAAAGCAGGGGCGCGTTCTTGAAAACCTGGACGCGGTGTTGCGGGGCGAGACGGCCAAGCCCCTGAACGGGGAAACCCGGGAGGCGGTGCGGGCGAAACTCAAGCCCGCCCCGGCGGCGGCGCGCCGGACGGAAGAGGACGATTTGCCGGAGTGGGAGGCCGCGCCGCCCGCCCCGGAGACTCTTCCTGAAGACGCGCCTCCCAGGAAAGCCCAGACGCGGACGGATTCCGGACAACGTAAACCCGCCCCGCCCAAGACGCCGGAACCGGTCCGGGAGGCTCCCAAGGCCGGCGACAGTCTGCCTGAGGGGGAAGCGCCCAAGGTTGTGAAGGCCGCGCAGGACACCGACAAGACCATCCGCGTTTCCACCGACAAGCTGGACACGCTCATGGCCCGCATGGGCGAGCTGGTGGTCGCCCGCATGCGCACCGGCCAGCGGCTGGCCCAGATAGAGGACCTCCAGCAGCGGATGATCCGCTGGCAAAAATCCTGGCGGCGCCTGCGCGGACAATACAAAACCCTGCGCCAAAGCGCGGAGCGCTCTCCCGAGTTCGCCCCCCTGGTGAATTTCCTTGCGGAAAACGAAGAGTGCCTCAAATCCATGGACCAGGGAATCACGGAACTGGCCACGGTGTTCGCCACGGACCGCGACCGGCTGGGGCTTATAACGGACGATTTGCAGGACAGCGTCCGCCGCGTCCGCATGCTGCCGGTCTCGACTATCTTTGATTTGTATCCGCGCATGGTGCGGGACCTGTGCCGGGACTCGGGCAAGGAGGTGCGTCTGTCCGTGGAGGGCGACGACACCGAGGTGGACCGTCAAGTGCTTGACACCATGCGGGATCCTCTTACCCACATCCTGCGCAACGCCATTGACCACGGCATGCGGACCCCGGACGAGCGGGAGGCCAAGGGCAAACCCAGGCGGGGGATTATTCTTCTGCGCGCCGCCCAGCAGGGCGGAACCATTGTTTTGGAAATAAAGGATGACGGCGAGGGCATTGACCTCGAAAAACTCCGGGCGGCCGCGGTGAAAAAAGGACTGCTTTCCCAGAGGGAGGCCGCGGCCCTGGGCAGGCAGGAAACCCTGGACCTCATCTTCTACTCGGGGCTTTCCACCCAGACAACGGTGACAGACCTCTCCGGACGCGGCGTGGGTCTGGACGTGGTGCGCGAGAACATCAAGCGCCTCCAGGGCATCATCCAGGTGGACTCGGTCCTGGGCAAGGGCACCACCTTTACCCTCACACTGCCCCTTACCCTGGCCACAAGCCAGGTCCTCCTGGTGCGGGTCGGCGGGGAAACCGTGGCCGTCCCCACCATCGCCGTGGACCGCATCCTGCAGGTGACCACCAAACGCCTGGGGAGCATCGAAGGAAAACCCGCGGTGCTTGTCGAGGGCCGGCCGCTTCCCCTCGTTTCCATGGCCCGGGTGCTCGAGATGGAAAAGGAGGACCGCGCGGTTGCCGCCGACGAAAAAATTTCCATCATCGTCCTCGGTGTCGCTGAAAAGCGCCTCGCGTTCCGGGTGGACGGGCTCCATGACACACAGGAGGTCGTCATCAAAAACCTCGGCAGACAGCTCGCCCGGGTACGCTACGTGGCAGGCGCGACTATCCTGGGCAGCGGCGAGGTCATCATGATTTTAAACGTGGGAGACCTCCTTAAAACAGCCGGCGAAAGCGCGGGAATCGCCACCATCGCCTCCATCACCGCGGCGCGGGAGCAAAAACGCCGCAAAAACAGGGTGCTCGTGGTGGATGACTCCATCACCACACGAACCCTTGAAAAAAACATCCTCGAAAGCGCGGGCTACCAGGTGACGGTGGCGGCGGACGGGGAGGAGGCATGGGGGCTTTTGCAGGGAGGCGCCCTGGACATTGTTGTCTCGGACGTGGACATGCCGCGCCTGAACGGGTTCGGGCTGGCGGAGAGGGTCAAGGGGGACGGGCGGCTCAAGGAGATTCCTTTTGTGCTGGTGACCTCCCTGGAATCGCCCAAGGACAAGCTCCAGGGTCTGGAGGCGGGGGCGGACGCGTATATTGTCAAAGGCTCCTTTGACCAGTCGGAGCTGTTGGAAACCATTGAGCGGCTTGTGGGATAGAACGCCCGCGCCGTAAACAGCCAACCGGAAGCGGTCATGATCCGTGTTTTAATAGTGGACGACTCCCCCACGCTCAGGCACCTTATCCGGACAGTTCTCGAGACAGACCCGGAAATCCGTGTCGCGGGCGAGGCCAAAAACGGAGTGGAGGCTGTCAGCCTGTGCGCCAAGCTCACCCCGGACATCGTGACCATGGACCTGGACATGCCGGCCATGGACGGGTTCGAGGCCATTGGCCACATCATGGCCGAGACGCCCAGGCCCATTTTGGTGCTCACGGGAACCGTGTCGGTGCAGGACAGGGAGGTCCAGTCCCGCGCACAGGGCGCGGGCGCGCTGTTGGTCATGTCCAAGCCCCGGGGTCTCCCGGGGGATGATCCCCTTGCGGACCGCCTTATCGTCCAGGTGAAGACCATGGCGGGGGTAAAGGTCATCCGCCGGAGGGCCCGCAGGCTCGCGGCGGGCGCGGGCTCCGCCGAAACCCTTGCCCCGTCCGCGGCC
>JAGVGH010000265.1 GCA_020057225.1 Desulfobacterales bacterium
ATGTCCGGTATTCTGCCGTACATAGACACCTCATTTGTGCTTCGGGCATATGATCCTCCACAACATGTCGTTGTAGAGGACATACGCCCGAATCATAAATCATGCTGACCGCGCCAGGCGGGGAAAGCTAAGGGCTTGACAAGCCACTGCTTGCCGCTTAGACATACTTACGTGATATGGCATTTGAAAATGAGTCGGAGAGGCTTGAAGAAAGGAGAACCCTGTGGTAATCCTTGAGCCCTCAAGGCTGCCCGGCGGCGGTCGGCGCGCGCAACATCACACCCGGAAGGCCAGGGATGGAAAGAGCGATTACCCGAAAAATAAGCAGGATAGCTTCGGGAAAACCGCCCCGCGTGGTTGACCTCTTTTCCGGATGCGGTGGCATCTCCCTTGGATTTTGCCTTAAAGGGTTTGACCTTGATGCGTCTGTGGAACTGGACGGGCTGGCATCTCTAACCCATGCCATAAATTTTTATAAAAACGCGCCGGAGCAAGTGCGGGCGCTTCATGCCAGACCAAGAGACATCACTTCCATCTCCCCGGAGGAACTCGTCCGGGAAATCCACGGCGATGCGCCTCCGGAAGACGTTTTTGATGTTGTCGTTGGCGGGCCCCCGTGCCAGGCATTCGCCCGCGTGGGCCGCGCAAAACTCAGGGAGGTCGCTTCCCATCCCGAGGCGTTTCTACGCGACCCCCGCCACAACCTCTACTTGCGCTACATAGAATACGTCAAGACTTTCAAACCCTTGGCTATTCTTATGGAAAACGTTCCGGATGTCCTCAACCATGGCGGCCACAACATTGCCGAGGAAGTCTGCGAGCTTTTAGAAGACCTTGGCTATAATCCGGCTTACACCCTTCTCAATTCCGCATATTACGGCGTGCCGCAAATGCGGGAAAGAATGTTCCTCATCGCCTACAGGAAAGAACTCGGCGCGCCTGTCCGCTTCCCCGCCCCTTCCCACTGGGTCGAACTGCCAAAGGGCTATCTGGGATCACGGCAAGTTGCGCTGAAAACCGTGCAGCCCGACCTCTTCAATTCCTCCTGTTATTATGTTTCCGCGCCGGAACCCGACCCGAAAACCGCTCTTCCCGCCGTGACAGCAAAAGACGCGCTTTCCGACCTTCCGCCCATCACTCTCCACCTCAAAGGCGGCCTCAGGCGCGGCGCCCGGAGATTCACGGAGCTTGCGGAATATCCATCCCGCAACGGGCTAAACACCTATCAGCGCCTTATGCGAAACTGGCCCGGGCTTGAGAATGAAACCGGAATATATGACCATGTGATCCGCTCCTTACCCCGGGACTACGACATTTTCCGGCGCATGCGGCCAGGAGACCAATACCCGGAAGCCTACCGGCACGCTTTGGACCTTCTGGAAGAACGCTTGGCCGGGATGGCCCGGGAAGGAAAGGAGGTCCGCAAAGGAAGCACGGAATATGAGAATCTGAAATCGCAAATTGTGCCACCTTACGACGCGGGTAAATTCCCCAACAAATGGAGAAAAATGGAGCCGGACCTGCCCGCGCGCACACTTATGGCGCACCTTGGCAAGGACGGGTACTCCCACATCCACTATGACAGCAAACAGGCGCGGACCATTTCCGTGCGCGAGGCCGCCCGGCTGCAATCCTTTCCGGACGGTTTTACATTTTGCGGCACCATGAATCCCGCGTTCCGGCAAATCGGCAACGCGGTGCCCCCGCTTATGGCCGCCGCCCTGGCGGGAACCCTCCTCGACACCTTGCGGAAACTCTGAGATGAAACGCAAGCTGGCTCTTAAACGTCTGACCGCGTCTGATTTGACCCTTTTCAAGTGGCATTTTCAGAAAGGCGGCTCTAAAAGCAACCAGAAGGCCATTAACCTGAACGCGGATGTGTTTGTTGAGACGTTGTACCCCTCGTTGCCGGATGTGGCCTGGGAAAGGGAGAGGGAAAGCAGGTTTCCGGTGGACCTGTATATCTTCGGTCCCGGCATGGCGGGCGCGGACAATCTCCAGCGCAAAATTTTAAAATCGGCCGCGTATAAAAACTGGCGTCTTGACGGCGAGTTTATCGAAAACCCCTTGGATGACCCCGAGCGGTACAACCCTCTTGAACCCGGAGACTTTGTTCTTTTCGAGTTTTTCGGGGCCACCTATCCGGACCGGGTGAAGGCTCTCCTGATTTCCAGGGCGTCGCCTGTGGATGCCAGCCTGCACACAGCCCTTGACAAGTATCTTGGCCCATCGAAAATGCTTGCCGTGCCTCCTGGCGATTTGGAGGATTTGGTGAGAAAGGCGGAACCCCGCCCGGACCACCCGGCGGGACAGTTCATCATGGACGCCGACATCGAAGACGCGGCCCTTGGGGGAATCCAGGGGATCGCCCGGCTGCACGCCAAGCGTGCGGGACGGCCCGTGTCGCGGACGGAGCTTGAGGAACGCAAGAAAAACGCGGATATCACGGGCCGGCTTGGGGAAGAACTGGTGAGTCTCTATCTGGAGCAGAAGCAGGCCGTCGGGAGCATTTTAGGCTTTACATAGGTTTCCGAGGCAAACGCCATCGCCCCTTATGATTTTGAAGTGACACTTCCGGACCGGACCGCGTTTGTGCTGGATGTCAAGTCAACTTCCGGAGAATTCGGGCGCCCTGTCCATATTTCCATGAACGAAGTGGTCCAGATGGAGGCGCGCGGGGGCGGGTATCACCTGTACAGGGTGTACAGGATGAGCGAAAACAGCGCCAGGCTGCGCGTATGCGAAAATGTGGGCGGGCTTGCCGCCCGGATTGCGGAAACCGTGCGGGCGCTTCCGGCGGGAACCACGGCGGATTCCTTTTCCGTGGACCCGGAAACCCTCGTGTTTGGAATGGAAATCATGCTGACCGCGCCGGGTGGGGAAAGCTAAGGGCTTGACAAGAATTCCCCCTGCGCATAGAGAAATAGGCGGACACGCGAAACGTGGATAGGGCGTTGCGGGACGCGGGGGAGCGGGATTTCGACGCGCGGAAACAGGTTGGGGCTGGCTGAGGCGGGGGGGATTTTCCGATGGCCGGGGAGCAGACAGATACTGGCGCCAAGGGGGAGGGGAAAGACCCCATTGCCGAGAAAAGAAAGAGTTTGGTGCGGCGCAGGCGGGTTGAGCTTTTTTGGTACAATGAGATTGCATGGGTGCTTCTAACCGTTTCCTATCCAATTGTATGTAGAGCGATAAAGCGAATTGACCAATTAATTATTGTTAGTGATTATAGGGGCTGTCTCATTTTCATTGGCACAGAGGGGAGCGACAAAAATACAAAGAAAAACTTGAAGAGTTTATGAACAATATCTACACCTAACCCCCCAACCCCAAACCACCATGGACCTCTGGCAGCTCCACATCTTTTGCAGCGTCATCGAGCACGCGAGCTTCAGCCGCGCCGCCCTTGCCGTTCACCTGTCCCAGCCCACCGTCAGCAGCCACATCAAAGACCTCGAAGAACACATCGGCTGCCGCCTCGTGGACCGCCTGGGACGCGAGGCCGTCCCCACCCCCGGCGGACGCATCCTCTACGACTACGCCAAACGCCTCCTCGCCCTCCGCGACGAGGCCGAAAACGCCATGGCCGCCTACCAGGGACACATCCGCGGCACCCTCGCCGTCGGCGCCTCCACCATCCCCGGCGCCCATCTCCTCCCCCCTGTCATCGGCTCCTTTGCCCGCCTCCGCCCCGAGGTCACTGTCCGCCTTCTCATCGCCGACACCCAGGCCACCGCCCAGGCCGTGCTCGACGGCGCTGTCGAGGCCGGTGTCGTGGGAGCTGTGCCCGACGACTCCCGGCTCAACTCCGAAAAACTCGCCGAGGACACCATCCGCGTCATCCTCGCCCCGGACCACCCCCTGGCACGGAACACCTCCCTCACCTGGGACGAGGCCCTGGGACTCCCCTTCATCCTCCGCGAGCCCGGCTCCGGCACCCGGGAAACCGTGGAGCGCCACCTCGCCCGGGAAGGAAAATCCCTTGCCTCCCTCCGGGTCGTGGCCGAAATGGGCTCCAACGAGGCCGCCCGCGAGGCCGCCAAGGCCGGCATCGGCGCCGCCCTTCTCTCCACCCGGGCCGTGGCCCAGGACCTCCTCCACGGATCCCTGGCCGCCCTTCCCATCGAGGGAATGTCCTTTTCCCGCTCCTTCCATCTCATTTTGCACCGCCACCGCACCCCTTCCCCCCTGTGCGAGGCATTTCTCCGCCACCTCCGGGAACGCCTCTCCCCGGGCGCGGCGAAATAGCGATCTTTTTCACAACATCTTGTATCCGGCTTGACAAGTCCCACAACATGGGGTATGCCTTTCCCCGGATTTCCCTTCACATTTCAACAGACCCCGGGGAGCGGCGCGGACATGCTGGAATTCTTAACCAAAAACGCGACGGTGGTGCTGGAACGGCGCTACCTTAAAAAAGACGACAAGGGCGTCCCCGTGGAAACCCCGGCGGACATGTTCCGCCGCGTTGCCATGGCTGTGGCCGCGGGCGACAGAAAATTCGGCGCGGACGACGCCCAGGTGGCGGAAACCGCGGCGGACTTTCTCGAACTCATGGGAAACGGCTGGTTTCTGCCCAACTCCCCCACCCTCATGAACGCGGGCCGCCGCCTGGGACAGCTTTCCGCCTGCTTTGTGCTGCCGGTGGGCGACTCCATCGAAAGCATTTTCGAGACCCTCAAGCACACGGCCATGATTCACAAAAGCGGCGGAGGCACGGGCTTCTCGTTTTCGCGCATCCGGCCTGAGAATGACAGGGTGCTCTCCACCGCCGGAATCGCCTCCGGGCCTATCTCGTTCATGCAGGTGTACGACACGGCCACCGAGACCGTGAAACAGGGGGGAACCCGCAGGGGGGCCAACATGGGCATCCTCCGGGTGGACCATCCGGACATCCGCAAATTCATCACCTGCAAGGACGACCTCTCCATCTTAAACAACTTCAACATTTCCGTGGGCATCACCTCCGGGTTCATGGAGGCCTTGGCCAAAGGGGAGAGTTTTCCTTTGGTGAACCCCAGGACCGGCGAGGTGGTGGACTCGGTTTCCGCAAGGGCGCTGTTTGACCGTTTGGCGCATTCCGCGTGGAAAACCGGAGAGCCGGGCGTGGTGTTTTTGGACCGGATGAACGCGGCCAACCCCACGCCGGCCCTGGGGGAAATCGAGGCCACCAATCCCTGCGGCGAGCAGCCCCTTCTGCCCTACGAGTCCTGCACCCTTGGCTCCATCAATCTTTCCGCCATGCTGGACGGCGGAAAACCCGACTGGGAGCGTCTCTCCCGCGCCGCGCGCCTGGCGGTGCGTTTTCTGGACAACGTGATTGAAATCAACCGCTATCCCCTGCCTGAGATCGAGGAGATGACCAAGCGGACCCGGAAGATCGGCCTGGGAGTCATGGGCTACGCGGACATGCTCATCGGCATGGGACTGCCCTACGACTCGGAGCAGGCCGTGGAGTTTGCCGGGGAAATGATGGCGGGGATACACCGGGAGGCCAGGGAGGCGAGCCAGGCTTTGGCAAAGGAGCGGGGAAATTTCCCGGCCTATCCCGGAAGCGTCCACGACACGCCGGACACGCCGCGCATGCGGAACGCCACCGTGACCACCATCGCCCCCACCGGCACCATCAGCATCATCGCGGGCGTGTCCTCGGGCATCGAGCCTTTGTTTGCCGTGGCCTACACACGGCACGTGCTGGACGGGGAGAAACTGCCGGAAGTCCATCCGCTGTTTGAGCGCATTGCCCGGCAGTCGGGCTTTTATTCGGAGGCCCTGGCGGAGCGGATACTTCGGAAAGGCTCCGTGCAGCAGATTGGGGAGGTGCCCGCCGAGGTGCGCCGGCTTTTCAGGACCAGCCACGACATGGACCCCTTGTGGCATGTGCGGGTGCAGGCCGCGTTTCAGCGGCACACGGACAACGCTGTTTCCAAGACAGTGAATTTTCCCAGGGAGGCCACTGTCCAGGACGTGGAGCAGGCGTTCTTGCTGGCCCACGAGAGCGGATGCAAGGGCATCACGGTCTATAGGGACAGCTGCCGGGAAAAGCAGGTGCTCTCCGTTGGCGGGGAACGGCAGCCCGAGGAGCGGGCGAAAATCCAGCCGCGGCCCAGGCCGCTCCGGACCCGGGGAATGACAGAGCGGATGCGCACCGGATGCGGCACGCTGTACGTGACGGTGAATTCGGATGAAAAAGGGGTTTGCGAGGTGTTCGCCCAGATGGGCAAGACGGGAGGGTGCGCGTCGAGCCAGACCGAGGCCACAGGAAGGCTCATTTCGCTGGCGCTGCGGAGCGGGGTGCGTCCGGAGGCCATTGTGAAGCAGCTTGTGGGCATACGGTGCCCGTCGCCCGCGTGGCAGAACAGCAAGATGGTGCTGTCATGTCCGGACGCGGTGGCCCAGGTGCTGGCGCGCTGCGGAGAGACAGGGGAGACCCGGGGCGCCCCTTCGGCGGGGGTGTGTCCGGACTGCGGCAACACGCTGGAGCACGCGGAAGGGTGCCTCACATGCCGGTCCTGCGGGTTTTCCAAGTGCGGGTAGGGAGAGGGGTTTGGGCGCGGCGGCCAGGAAAAAACGTTACTTTTTTCTTGACGGCCAAGACGGTATCCACATCAAATTTGTCGTTTCTAAGAGTTTTGCAATTACCTCTTAGGCAGTCTGATTTGACTTGACGGTTATTCGCGCAACGTTGCCCTTCTGCGCCAAAGGGCGTTCCGGACGAGGGTCAAAGGATGGTTCAGATGTGTGTAGGTTTGCGGGATCTCAGTGAACATTTTCCGAATGGATTGACTCATACGACGGTCCTCGGGCGACACCTAACAACGGCCGGGGCGCAGAAAACAGGAGGGGTCTTCGGCCAGGTAGTCTCCATGATAAGCTAAGGCGCGCCCCCGGCACCCCCCGCATATGGTTCGATACATGCACTCGCCACAATTTCCCCTCAGTGTATTCTTCCGGTTTCTTAAATTGACAAACACTTCGCTTTCCCGCCAAGTCTTCCGGAAAGACGCCTCTCTCACGTTACCGGCGTTTATCTCTACAAATGGACAGGGCCAGATATCGCCGTTGGCTTTGATGTAGACGAACCCCCGGCCCGCGGCACAGCCGTGAAATACCTGCTTGGCAAGCTTGAGCCAAATGCCATTGGATTTGCCGGCCCGTTCCATGAGGTAAGGCCAGTATTGCGGGCCGGCCACCGGCTCAATGATGGTGGAGATATTTTTCTGCTTGCCGGCCAGGAATTTCAGCAGGTTTTCGTTTCCGTTGATATTCAGGGCGGCTTCCTCAATGGCGCTTCCACGGCCAACCGGCACCAACTGGTACATCAGCATAATTCCTGATCCCTTGCCGTCAGCCAATTCGATCAGTTCATCCAGACTGGAGAAATTATAGTCCATGGCGGTAACATTAATCTGCAAGAGAATGCCGGCCTTCTTCAGCGCGTGTATGCCTCGCATGGCAAGATCAAAAGCATTATCGTTTCCGCGGATGTAATTGTGAATTGCTCTCTGTGAAGAATCGAGACTCACCGCCGCCCCGACGACTCCGGCCTCGCGGAGTTTGAAGGCGACCTCCTCGGTTATCAGTGTGCCATTGGTGGCGATTACATTGGCCAAGCCAGCCTTTCGAGAATGGTGCAATAGTTCGAGCAGGTCGGGGCGCACCAGAGGCTCGCCGCCCGTATAGACCAGCATTCGGAATTCATCTACCCCCGCGAGGTCGTCAATGAATCTCTTAGCCTCATCGGTTGTCAATTCGTCTTTTGCCGGTTCGCCGCTCGCAACATGGCAATGGATGCAGCGCAGATTACAGGCAGCCGTCACCTCCCAGGCCGGATGCGCCGGAAAGCCGATGCACCCCATACCGATGGAACCGGCCGCCACAGGCAGAGACTTGAAGCTGTGCTTGATGAGCCAGTTGGGGAACTTACTCCAACCGACCAAATTGGCGAAATAAAGCACGCTGGCCAATTGTTTCGCGATCAACGTCGGAGGCCAAAATATGGATCTCAGCGGCCAATTGAATACGGGGGGTTTTTGCATCTTTAGTTTAATCTCCCAGCCAGAGGCCCAATGTGTAAGCGAGCGAGGTTCCAAGATTGACCACTATAGTCAGTCCGCAGATCAACTCCAACCGCTTTCTATTAAGATAATGCTTTTGGGACATCATAACGATCAGTATCACGCCGACCAGAAAAACCGGAAGGTAAAAAAGGAATATCACCGCCGGCAATCCCCGGCTCACAGCCAAACCGAATGCAATCCAAGCAATAGCCGTCATCGCTATGTAGAGAAAAGCAGAGGCGTTTTTCCCGATTCTTATCACCAGATTTTTCTTCCCCTCGACCAAATCGGCGGGGTAGTCCGGGAATTCGTTTATGAGGATGACATTGAAGATGCTGCAGGCAATGGGTATGGATATCCAATGCACGACAGGGTTTATTGTGCCGGCCTGTAGATAGAAGGCCGTTGCCACGGGAAGCCATCCGTAGCAGAACCCTATCAGTAATTCTCCGATGCCTCTTTTCACCCAGCGAAGCGGCGGAACGGAATAGAAGAAGCCGGCAATCACGCCAATAGCCCCTATCGGCACTGTCCATGGGCCTGTTTTGAACCAGAATTGGAGGATCAGTCCCGCCACGCATGCCAGAGCCATCGTGATGCAACCTCCGATCCTGGCATGTTCCCGTGGCAGCATATCTTTTACAATGGCCTGGCTGCCGCCGGAAAAGGGATTTCTTTCCATGGCCGCTGAGAGCGTGTCTCCTCCGAGGTCATGGTACTCCCCCATGTAGTACGTAGAGAGCATGATCAAGACGACGGCCGATAGGCCCCATGTAAAAACAGGCCAATTAAAGGCGCCAGTCATACGCCACGACAGCAAGGCGCCCAATGCAAAAGGGAATATCCCCACCAGATGAAAAGGAGGCCTTGACAGCCGGATCCATGCTCCAAGCGTTTCTATATATGACATACCGTGACGCCCCTTAGGTGAAGAACTTTCTCGGCCATCTCCGTTTTGAAACCGGTGGCTTCGGCTGCCGACAATACTTCCGGCGGCGAGAATTTCACAGCACTTCCCCCCATGATCTGTTCAGGATTTCGACCGGAATCAGCAGGTTGCCAGCCCTTGACCCGCTGGCAACCCTTGCGTTTGCCGCATACAAAAAAATTTAGCCCTATCTCGACCGTTTGTCAAACAATATCCGGGGCGCTTTGTTGAACTGGCGAGATAGGGCCAAAAATTTTGCTACCTTCTCGCCTGTCTGTCAATAGCCGAACAACCCGCCCACCGACGTTCCCTCCCCGCCCCCGGTAGATACCCCAGGGGCGGGCTTTCCCCGCCACACGGCGCGAATGTCGCGCCCACAAGGGCAAGACAAATCCGCAGGACAGCGGATTTGGACGGCCGAAGGCCGCCCGAAGGAGGCGAGCCATGGATGGCGAGCATCAAACCGAGAGAACCCCGGTGGAAAATGTGTCCTGGGACGAGGCCATGATGTTCCGATAGAAATCTACTTGCATTCCGTCGGAGAAGCGGAACGCAGCGCGATGGAAAGGCTTGGAAGCTTGGACCTGATCGTCAAGGCTCCGGCGCGGGTTGAGGGTGGACAGGCCAATGGTTCCAGGGATTACTGGAAACGCAAGGTGACGCGCCCCCCGTATCAGGAGCTCAGGGGAGAAATGCATAGATAAACCAGATATAGAACCTAACGCCTAACGAATAAAGCCTAAAGCCTAAACCGGCAAAGCCGGAGAATTCAGGAGACAGAAGTTCGGAGTTGGAATACCAGGGGAAGCGCCCGGTTTTTTAAAAAGCGGGTCTCATTCCTTACAGCAGCCGCGGTGCGGCAAGGTTTTTGATCCAGCCTGGGGTTTCAACCCCAGGACCACGGCTCATACCAAGGTGCAATCAGACAAGGTATGCCCTCACCCCGGCCCTCTCCCACAGGGAGAGGGCGATTGAGCGGGAGCTTTCAGCAG
>JAGVGH010000266.1 GCA_020057225.1 Desulfobacterales bacterium
GGAGGATTTTAGGGGCACTTTTTCATCGCGGGCGCACGCCGTGCGCCCCTACGGTTATGTGACGGCCGTTATCGCTTACCACTGGGCGCTCCGATGGCTTGGGTTCCATTGCCGCAGGGGCGCACGGCGTGCGCCCGAACAGGTGAATCCCTTGCATAAAATTATTTATGAATAAGCTCTTATTCTGAAAACGCTATAGTTCGACCGTTCTTCTTGGCCAGCGGCCAGGCAGGACAGCCAAGCCAATCGGAGAATTATTCCGGCAAACGCTATAAAAACACGCCCCGCGCTTCAGCGCTCCCCCTGTCCCTCCACCACCATGCGCCCCTGCATCCCCTCAAATAAACATCGCCAAAAAACCCAGCCCGGCGCTCTCCATGGCAAGGGAAAGCCCCAGTGAAAACGCCGCCTTCCCGATTTTCTTCCCTGCCTTGTGAACTCCCGCCCGCACCACCTCGTCATTGGTCCGGGCAAGGGCGCCGTGAAACACCCTGCGCCTCTCCAGCACATCCAAAATCTCTTTGCCTCCAAGCGCGGACGGGTCGTAACACACCACCAGACTGCCGGTCAGCGGATTCACCCCCGCGCTTTGGACTCCGGCCATCCCCTCCAAAAGCTCCCGGACCGCTGTCCCTTCCCCGCTGTCCCCTTTGAGCAAGGGGCTTTTCACGCGGAGCCTCCCTGGAATGTCATGCACATAATAGCCCATGGCACGTGTCTCCTTGCGTCTTCCCTGGCCTGGCGCGCCGCCCCGTCTTCAGACCAGGGCGCCCCCTCAACAGCAACAGCAAGGAGAGTATCGCGGCTGTGTTACGAAATTGTTAACAGCCCGTGAGTTTTGCATTGATTCCGGAGAGACAGCGGTTGCGGAAAACCCGCGGCGGATGCGGGAACAGCGCTTGCTTTGGAAGAATGGTTTGCGGACAGGATGGGAGAATGGAAAACCGGCAAGCCTATTATCCTGCGGGAAATACGGTGTGGTGGAGATGAGGGGGATCGAACCCCTGGCCTTGGCGTTGCGAACGCCACGCTCTCCCAGCTGAGCTACATCCCCACGCCGGAAAAAACTTTCTTATCCCAGCCGGCGGCCCGCGTCAATCTTTTTTTCACCCTTTCTTTTCAAAACACCGGAATTTTACGGCTAAAGCCCGCCTTGAGGCGGCCAACGCCTCCGCCCCCGCGCATTGCCTCTGGAACTCAAAGGCTTTCCAGGATATGGAAGGGCCACGATTTTGCCCGGGAGGCCCGAAAACGCCCATGGAAGACGCATACCGCCTGGAATCCTACACCTACGAGTTGCCCCCCGATCTTGTGGCCCAGGTCCCTGCCCGGCAAAGGGACGGCTCCCGCCTCATGGTCCTTGATAAAACAAACGGAACAACCGCCCACCGGATGTTCACAGACCTCCCCGGCCTTCTTCGGGAAGGGGATCTCCTGGTTGTAAACGACACCCGGGTCCTCCGGGCGCGGCTTTTCGGCGTAAAGGAAACAGGCGGGCGCGTCGAGGCGCTCATTTTGGATTATACGGAAGGCGCTGCAAGGGAGGCCGAAACCGGCGTCTTCACCTCCGAGTGCCTTGTCCGCGCGGCCAAGCGCCCCAGGCCGGGAATGTCCATCCTGTTTGACGGCGGGCTTTTGGCAAGGGTTGTGGAGGCGCGGGAAAAAACCCTGGTTCTCGCGTTTCAGTCCGGCGGGGACATGGCCGGGCATCTTGCGCGGCATGGAAGCGTGCCGCTTCCTCCGTATATTTCGCGGGAAAACGGCGCCCCCGGGGGAGTGGACGACCCGTCCTCCTATCAGACGGTGTACGCGGTCCGGGACGGCGCCGTGGCCGCCCCCACCGCGGGTCTTCATTTCACTCCAGAGCTTCTGGCCGCGCTGGAGGCCCGGGGGATAACCCGGGTTTCCGTGACCCTCCACGTGGGGTACGGAACCTTTGTTCCCATGTCGGCGCCGGACGTGCGGGACCATGCCATGCACGGGGAATGGGTCGAGGTCGGGGAAACAACGGCGCGGGCGGTCGCCGCCGCGCGGGCCCAAGGCCGAAGGGTGGTGGCGGCGGGGACCACAAGCCTTCGGAGCCTGGAGTGGGCGTCCGCGGAAACCGGGGAGGCGCGGGCCGCCAAAGGGATGTGCCGGTTGTATATCACGCCGGGTTACCGGTTCAGGACGGTGGACGCCCTTGTAACCAATTTTCATCTCCCGCGCTCGACCCTCCTGGTTCTGGTATCAGCCCTTGCGGGCAGGGAGCGGGTGCTTGCCGCCTACCAGGAGGCGGTCCGGGAGCGGTACAGGTTTTTCAGCTACGGGGACGCCATGCTGGTGGCCTGACAAAGGGTTTTTTGAAAAACGCCGGGAGTCTTCCCATGTGGGTTTTGCTCGCTGTGCTGTGCGGTTTTGCAGTGGCCTCCACCGATGCCCTGGTCAAAACCGCCCTGCGCTCCCACAGCGCCCTTCCCGTGGCCTGGGCCCGCTACGCCCTTGCCGCCCCCTTTCTGCTCACAGTCCTGCCCGCGGGCGCTCCGCCGGACGCCCCCCTCGCGTTCGCCCTCACCCTGCTGGCCGCCGCTCCCGTTGAGATTCTCGCCCTTGTTCTCTACACCAAGGCCATTCAGAAATCCCCGCTTTCCCTGTGCGCGCCGTTCCTTGCCTTTACCCCGGCGTTTGTGCTGGTCACAGGATGGGTGACCCTGGCCGAGCGCCCGGACGCCGCGGGCGCGGCGGGAGTGCTTTTGGTGTGCGCCGGGGCCTACACGCTTTCCATGCGTCCTGAAACTCCGGGAATATTGGCGCCGTTCCGCAATTTCGCGCGGGAGCCGGGCTCTGTGTATATGGCGCTTGTGGCTGTTTTGTATTCCGTCACCTCGGTTTTGGGAAAGCGGCTTGTTTTGCTGTCCTCCCCGCTTTTTACAGCCTCGGTGTATCTGTTCGCGGTGAGTCTTTTGTTCGCCCCTGTGGTGGCGTACCGGCACGGGCCGGGCGTTTTCCGGCAAATTTTCGCAAGCCGCCTGCTTTGGGCCGCGGGGGCCGGATCCACTGTCATGTATGTGCTGCACAATTTCGCGGTTTCCATGGCTCCGGTGGCGCACATGATTGCCGTGAAGCGGGTGTCTTTGCTGTTCGGGGTGCTCTACGGGGTGGTGGTTTTCAAGGAGGGCGGGGCGCGGAACCGGGTGCCCGGGGCGGTTCTCATGCTGCTCGGGGTGGGAGTGCTTGGGTTTCGGGGGTGAGGGGGGCGGGCGCGGAGGATTGCCGGGCGGCGGCCCTCAGCCGCGCCGTTTCATTGTGCCGCAATAACCGCTTCCCGCCAGGTTTTCCGCGAATCCCCGGAAATGCTCACACGGGTTTCGACCATTCGCGGAGGTACAGCGCGACCCCGGCCTTGTTCATCCCGCCCCGCGCGGCCGCCAGAACCATTTCCGCGAAGTCGTCCTCCGGCGCGATGAGGCCGTAACCGTTTAGGGCGAGAAAAACAAGCGCCGCCACGGCTCCGGCCCGCTTGTTGCCGTCCGCGAAGGGGTGTTTTTTTACAAGGTGGAAGAGATACGCCGCCGCCATTTCGAAAATGTCCGTTGTGCGGGAACCCGCCGCCAAACGTGGCGCGGGGCATTGCGGCGGCGGATTTCACGAGGTCCAGATCCCGGATGCCGGGGTTTCCGCCGTAACGGGCGATCTGGTCCCGGTGAATGGCAAGCACCTCGCCAAGGCCAAGGAATTTTGGGTCCATTTGCGTGCCGCGGGTATTATTCGGACAGTTTTTTCAGGGCCTTTGGATATCGGGCGTTCACCTTTTCGAGGGCGGCCTGGAAGGCGTCCTGCCGCCCTGTCTCCCTGACCGGGGAGAGGATAAGCACCTGTCCGTCGGTGGAAACCTCGAAGGGAGTGGCGGCATCCACACCGAGGAGCTCCAGGACGGGCTTTTCAATCACCAGGGCCAGGCTGTTTCCGTGCTTGGTCAGTGTCTTGATCATTGGGAAAGTCCTCCCTTTTAGTTAATACTTTGTTGTAACAAAAATATAACAAACGGGCGGTCTGGTCAAGAGCCGCCCGGACGTTTTCCGAAACCGTATGCCAGGGACAAGAGCCGGGACGCGCGCCGCGCCGGGCAGGGAGCGCCCGGCATCCTCTGCGCCCTGGCGTCCGTAATCCTCTTTGTCCGTTCCATCCGGGCCCCCTCTCGCCCGGATTATCCGGATGAGCGTTGCGCGACAAGTCCGGCCGGTTTATATGCCCGCTCCAATACGGCTGTTTTTGCTTGACACGTCAAGACAAGTCGTTTATGGTCGCGCGTTAATGGCAGGGCTGTGGTAACTATCCTATTTTCCGATACAAATCAAAGTGTTGGCGCAAGCGGAAAAGCCGGGGGCATCATGGTCCAACGCTTTCCCGCAAGCAAACGCCCCGGCGTCTAAGGCCGGGCGGGCGCTCCCGGCAAACCGGACGCCGCAAGGCAGGGAAGATATTTTGGACGCCATCGGCTTTTTCAGAGATAGAAAAAAGGAAGTCCTTTCGAAATGGCGGGACGCGGTGTTCGCCTCCTATCCGCCCGAGAGAACCCAGTTCCTCAAGACAAAAAACGACCCCTTTGGCAATCCGGTGGGGCACCAGATCAACGAGGGGCTGGCCGGAATTCTTGATTATCTTCTAGGGGAAGCAGGGGAAGAAGACTGCGCCGGGGACGTAAAAGCCGGTGTATCCCGGTTTCTGGACGCCATACTGCGCATCCGCGCGGTTCAGGATTTCACAGCCTCCCAGGCCGTGGAGTTTCTGTTCGCGCTCAAAGACGCGCTCCGGGACGTGGCCGACGCGGAACTTGAAAAAGGCCACGATGTTCCGGACACCCGCGTCCTTGACAGGAAGGTGGACGCCCTGGCGCTCGAGGGCTTTGACATTTACTGCGCCTGCCGGGAGCACCTGTATGAGATCCGGGTGCGGGAAGTCAAAAACCTTTCCTATCTTGCGATGAAACGGGCCAACCTCGTCCGTGAAATCCCCGGGCTTGAGCCGTCCGGGGCCGCGGAGGAGGAGTGACGCGAAAACGCATAACAAGCGAGCGAGGTAGCTAAATGAATGTCTGGGCATCACTCATCCTGTCCCTGATCGCAATCGGCGCCGTGGCAACGGTGGGGGCGGTGGCGGGAGCGGCGGTCCAATTCTTCGACTTGTCCGCCGCCGCGTGGCTTTTCGGGGTTGTCATCCCCTATCTGGCCTTTGTCACCTTTATCGCGGGGTTCATCTACCGCGTGACCACGTGGGCGCGTTCCCCGGTGCCGTTCGGCATTCCCACGGTGTGCGGCCAGGCCAAGAGCCTTCCCTGGATCAAGCAGAGCCGCCTGGAGAGCCCGTTCACCAAGCTCGAGGTGGTGGCGCGGATGGCCCTTGAAATCCTGTGCTTCCGCTCGCTGTTCCGGAACACCCGCATGACCTTCAAAGGCGGAAGGCCCCTGTACGGCCCCAACCAGTGGCTGTGGGTCATCGCTCTTGCCTTCCACTACACCTTCCTGGTCATCGTCATCCGGCACATGCGCTTCTTCACGGAGCCGATTCCGGGCGTGCTGAAGCTTTTGGAAGCCCTGGACGGCTTTCTGCAAATCGGCGCCCCGTATGTTCTCATCTCCGGCTTTGTGATGGCCGGCGCCGCCACTTTCCTTCTGCTCCGGCGGCTGGCTTTCGCCAACATCCGCTACATCTCCCTGCCCAACGACTACTTCCCGCTCTTCCTCATCCTCACCATCGCGGGAACGGGCATTCTCATGCGGCATGTCTTCAAAGTGGACATCGTGGCGGTGAAAGCCATGATGATGGGCATTGTCACGTTCCATCCTGTGGCGCCCATGGACATCGGCATGCTGTTCTACATCCACCTCTTCTGTGTCTGCGTCCTCATCGCTTATTTCCCGTGGTCCAAGCTCATGCACATGGGCGGCGTCTTCCTGAGCCCCACGCGGAACCTGCCGAACAACACCCGGGCTGTCCGCCATGAAAACCCTTGGAACTACCCGGTCAAGGTTCACACGTACGAGGAGTACGAGGAAGAGTTCAGGGAAAAAATGATCGAGGCGGGCTTGCCCGTGGAGAAAGAAGCCGCGGAAGAGGAGTAACCCATGGCAGACGAAGTTCCCAAGACAAGTGAGATGGTCAAAATTGACCACGCCCCGCCAAGCACGGGGTGGATGGACACGCCGGTTGTCATCCGGAAGGGTATCTATTCCTATCCCGCCAAGAAGCCGACTCTGGACTACTTGAGCATGCCCTTTGGCCGGGAATGGTCGCCCCTGGACGCCGACTGGAAATTGCCGCCGAACTGGCTGGACATCCTTCTGGAGGGCATGCGCGAGCGCATTGACCGGTTCCGCTCCTTCCGCCTGTTCATGGACATCTGTGTGCGCTGCGGCGCCTGCGCCGACAAATGCCATTATTTCATCGGCACCGGCGACCCCAAAAACATGCCGGTCTTGCGCGCAGAGCTTCTGCGTTCCGTGTACCGCAAGGAGTTCACCCTTGCGGGCAAGCTCATGGGCAAGATGGTGGGCGCGCGGCAAATGACCGCCGAGGTGCTCAAAGAATGGTGGTATTACTTCTTCCAATGCTCCGAGTGCCGCCGCTGCTCCGTGTTCTGTCCCTACGGCATTGACACGGCGGAAATCACCATCATCGGACGCGAGCTTTTGAACCTTCTGGGCCTGAATATAGACTGGATCGCCCAGCCCGCCGCCAACTGTTTCCGCACGGGCAACCATTTGGGCATCCAGCCCCACGCCTTCAAGGACATGCTTGATTTCTTCGTGGACGACACCGAGAATATCACCGGCGTGCGGGTCAACCCCACCTACAACCGCAAAGGCGCCGAGATCCTCTTTGTCACCCCGTCGGGCGACGTGTTCGCCGACCCCGGCACCTACACCGCCATGGGGTATCTCATCCTGTTCCATTACCTCGAAAGCCTGGGCTTCGATGTCACATGGAGCACCTACGCCTCCGAGGGCGGCAACTTCGGCTTCTTCACGTCCCACGAGATGATGAAGCGGCTGAACGCCAAGATGTACGCCGAGGCGAAAAGGCTTAAGGTAAAGTGGATACTGGGCGGCGAGTGCGGGCACATGTGGCGGGTGATTCACCAGTACATGGACACCATGAACGGCCCGGCGGACCATCTTGAGACGCCGGTCTCCCCCATCACCGGGACCAGGTTCACCAACGCGGCCACGACCAAGATGGTGCATATCACGGAGTTCACGGCGGACCTTATCCGCAACGGGAAGCTCAAGCTCGATAAAAGCCGGAACGACAATCTGAATGTCACGTTCCACGACTCCTGCAACCCCGCCCGGGGCATGGGCCTTCTGGACGAGCCGCGCTACGTCATCCAGAACGTGTGCAACACCTTCCACGAGATGCCCGAGAGCACCATCCGGGAGCAGACATTCTGCTGCGGGTCCGGCTCCGGACTCAACGCGGGGGAAAACCTGGAGCTGCGGTTCCGGGGAGGCATGCCCAGGGCCAACGCGGTGAAACATGTCCACGAGAAGCACGGGGTGAACATGCTGGCCTGCGTGTGCGCCATTGACCGCGCGGTCCTGCCGCCCCTGATGGATTACTGGGTGCCTGGCGTGGGCGTGACGGGCGTACACGAGCTGGTCGGCAACGCTCTTATTCTCCCGGGAGAAAAGAAGCGGACCACCGATCTCCGGGGCGAGGACCTGCCGGGCGTGGAGGAGGAAGACTAACATGTACGACAAGGGAAAAGTCATAACCGGTCTTGCCATCTTTTTCCTGGTGTTCACCTTCCCGTTCTGGTCCAACATTGGGAAGACCGCGCCCATGCCGGAGCGGAGCCTTGACACGCCCGTTCTCCAGGAAATGGCGCGGGAAGCCGGGCTGGACCTGGAGCAGGCGCTTAAGGAAGGCGCCATCAACTGCGTGGAGGACAAGGACTACATCGTCTCCCAGCACATGCATCTGCTGAACCTCTGGCGGGACTCGGTGGTCCGGAGCGGCAACCGCATGTACGCGGGCGCCTTTGGAAAACGGCACGAGATGAGCCTGTCGAAATCGTGCATGAACTGCCACTCGAACAAGAAGGACTTCTGCGACCGTTGCCACAACTACATGAACGTGAATCCTTATTGCTGGGATTGCCATCTGACGCCGGAGCAGATGGGGACCGCAAGCGACGCGGAGGTGAAGCAATGAGCGCCACGCGCAGAGAGTTCCTTAAAATCGCCGGAATAGCGGCAGCCGCCGGGGCGGCCGCCACACCCGCGTTCGCCTCGTTTATCCCTGGCAACATTCTGTGGCCGAGGGGCGAATCCAAGCGGGACGAGGCATATACCGCCAAGCGCTGGGCCATGGTGATTGACCTTGCCAAGCTGGACCAGAAGGTGGTGGAAACGGTCCGCGAGGCCTGCCACGCGGCCCACAACGTGCCGGATTTCCTCAAAGTCGCGGGGATGGGAGCGGGAGAGGCCAAACGCAGCGAGATCAAGTGGATTTGGCCCGCGAAGTACGAGAGCGCGTTTCCCAACGACATGAACGAGCACATGAGCGCCAATGTGACCCAGCGTCCGGTGCTTGTCATGTGCAACCACTGCGACAATCCCTCCTGCGTGCGGGTGTGCCCCACCAAGGCCACTTTCCAGCGCGCGGACGGGCTTGTGCTCATGGACTACCACCGCTGCATCGGCTGCCGGTTCTGCATGGCCGCCTGTCCCTACGGCTCCCGGAGTTTCAACTGGTATGATCCCCGGGACGCGAAGGACCCCAAGACGCTGGTGGGCGGACGCGCGGTTGACCCTGGATTCCCCACCCGGACCAAGGGCGTGGTTGAGAAGTGCAATTTTTGCGCGGAGCGGCTCGCGCGGGGCGAGGCTCCGGCCTGTGTGGCCGCGTGTAAAAACAACGAGATGGTGTTCGGGGACCTGTCTGACCCTGAATCCCCGGCGCGCAGGCTTCTCCGGGAGCGCTATTCCGTCCGCCGCAAGCCTGAGATGGGGACCGGACCGCAGGTCTATTACGTCATATAGGGGAAAAGACCATGCTCGACAAGGCAATCAAAGGCAGCAAACTGTATTGGTGGTGGCTCTTCATCCTGTTTGGCGCCATCGGCACCGGCTTTCTCGCCTATCTCTACCAGTTCACCCATGGATTGGGGGAAACAGGCATGAGCCGGGATATCTCCTGGGGCATTTACATCTCCCAGCTCACCTATCTCGTCGGCGTGGCGGCCTCGGGCGTCATGCTGGTCTTGCCCTACTATCTCCACAACCACAAGGCCTTCGGCAAAATCACCATCCTGGGCGAATTCATGGCTGTGGGCGCGGTCTTCATGTGCCTCATGTTCGTCCTCGTGGACCTTGGCCAGCCCATGCGGATGTTCAACCTTGTCCTCCACCCCAGCCCCAATTCCGTGCTCTTCTGGGACGCTGTGGTGTTGAACGTCTATATGGGCCTTAACCTCGTCATCGGATGGATGGTGCTCCAGTGCGAGAAAAAAGGGGACGTTGTGCCCAAATGGGTCAAGGTTCTCATCTACATCTCGATTCCCTGGGCCTTCTCCATCCACACGGTGACAGCGTTTTTGTACGCGGGCCTTCCCGGACGGCACTTCTGGCTCACCGCCATCATGGCCGCCCGCTTTTTGGCCTCGGCCTTTGCCGCCGGACCCGCGATTCTTCTGCTCATCATGCTCGCGCTCCGCAAGGCAAGCTCTTTCCATGTGGCGTGGGACACCCTGAAGGGCCTTGCCAAGATCATCACCTACGCGATGATCGCCAACGTGTTCTTCTTCCTGCTCGAAGTGTTCACGGCCTTTTACTCGGGCATTCCCGGACACCAGGAGACCTTCTACTACCTCTTCACGGGCCTTTCCCACCATGGCCACTGGTATGGCCAGCTCGTTCCGGCCATGTGGGTTTCCCTCATCCTCATGTTCACGACCATCGTGCTGTTGGTGGTGCCCCAATGGCGGAACAGCGAGAAGGTGCTGCCTGTCACCCTGGTCATTCTGGTGGCCGCCACCTGGATTGACAAGGGCCTGGGGCTGGTCATCGGCGGTTTTATTCCGAATCCCTTGAACGAGATTACGGAATACGCGGTGACATTGCCTGAAATCCTCATCACCATCGGGGTCTATGGCATGGGCGCCCTGGTTGTCACCCTCCTCTACAAAATCGCCATCGGCGTGCGGGAGGAGTTGGAGAACAAGCCCAGAATCATCGGGGCGGCAGAGCACGCGGCCCACGGCCACGCGCACTGAGCTGAGGCCAAATGAAAAAGTGACTGTCGGACGGCAAAACGCGCTCCCTGCGGAAGGGGACTATTCCGCAGGGAGCGCGATGTGTCCGGTCACTTCCCGGAACACCGGTGGCGGGAATCTCTAATACTTGTGAATTCTAGTTTGATAACCTTAGCCACAGTCCGCGTTTTTTGAAGGCCAAGGCATTACAGCCTGATTACTGGCGGTTTGCCTACAAGACAAGGTGAAGTGTCATTTCGGGCGTAGCGAGAAATCTTGTCTTTGTGGCATCCGGGAACGATAAAATTTCCCGCTACGCTCGAAATGACATGTTTGGATGTCGTAGCTGTAATCTCTTTTTTGAAACCTACCAAAGTAATATTGGAGCGTTTGTCAGAATAACTTTCCGATTTCCGGGAAGAAACTTGTTGGGTGAACCCGCGCGCGAACAACGTAATTGCCTCAATACATCATCCCGGACGCGCGCGGAACCACTCAACCTACATGTAATTCACTCGTAAAATAATGATGTAGATCGGGTGGTTCTGCGCGAAGCGCAGGTTCACCCGACAGATTTATCAATCGGAACGGATTTATGAAAAACGCTATAATCCGATAACATAAAAAGAAAAATGATGTTACCTTTTGAAAAATGTCCAGCCTGTGGAGGAGAACTTAGAGAAAAGATTGTTGAAAAAATCTTGCACGGTGGAAATCATACAGCCATTTTACAAATAAAAGCAGAGGTATGCCTTCATTGTGGAGAACGTTTGTATAGCGAAGAACTTGTACGGTTATTTAATAAGATCAGAAATAAATTGAAAAAGCAGGATCTTGCCGGCTTAGACCCTTTAGGCCAGGCATTTACAGTTGATAAAGAATGGATCAACAGCCAAATACAGCCAAACGCTAACAGCACAGGCTGATTTGCGGCCTTGGAAATACGGCAAAAGCCGAGGCTCACTCCCGCGCGGGGGTGGGCCTTGACTTTTTGCGCGCGCGGGGGCGGAACATGGGGATGGAAACACTCAAACGCGCCTTCCGCCGGGAAAAAGACAAGGACGCCCCCTTGTCCACCCCCGGGCACGCAAAAGGGTCAGCCGGGCACGCGCTCTCCCTGCTTGCGCCCTTGTGCGCCGGACTTGCCGTCTGCCAGGCCCTCGCCACGGTCTGGGTGTTTCGGTCAAACCAGGAGGTGCTCGACAAGGCCGTCCGGGCGGCGGCGGCGGGATATTTGCCCGTGCCCTCCCCGGACACCCTCCCTTCCCTCGCCTCTTTCCAAACCGCCCTGTGCGGGGCCTGCCTGTTCACCCTTTCCGCGGGCGCCGGACTTACGGTTCTCTTCACGCTCATCGGCCTTGGCGAGGCCAAGGTCCAAGACAAGGGAATCCTCCGCAGGGCGGCTCCCTACGCCACAGCCCTGGCCCTTCTTGTCTGGGTCAATGTGGAAGGGCTGGTCTTCTGGCCCAGCGCAATAACTCTTTTTGTTCCTCTCGCGACCCTGGCCGCGTGCGGCAACGTCCGCAAGGAGGCCCTGACCCTCCCCAAAACAGCGGTGAATGGCATGGCCATCGCTCTAGCGCTTCTTCTTCCTGTGGCGTTTTCCTATGGATGGCTTGTTGGCAAGCCGGATTCCAGGGTTTTCACCAGCCTCAGGGACTCTCTGTTGCTGTCAAATCCCGCCGGGCAACAACTCAACGATTTCTATTACACCTACACCCTGGGACCGGCGGAGGTGCTGAAAAGCCTTGCGAAACGGCAAGGGAAAACCGCGCGCGTGGAAAAAGACGCGGAACCGGACGCCGCCGCCAAAGTGAAGGGGGCGCTGTTGCGCCATGATTACCTTCCTGTGGAAGACAAAGGGCCGGTGGATTTGGAAGTCCGGCTGTCCAAGGCGGATGTGGAACTCGGTTGGAAGGGCCGCGCCCTGGTCAGGGCGGGCACACAGGAGTTTTTTGAAAGCCCTGGAAAATTCCTGGAGGGGTATTCCAAAACCAGGGACCGGCTTGGCAATTTCCGGGCGCTGGTTTTCTGGAGCATTGTGCTGGGCCTGCCGCTCTTCGCCCTGATTACCGCGCACGCGTTGGCAACCGCGGCGGTCTCCCGGTTCGCCCCGCCCGCGATTGCCGCGCGCGGCGCCGTCCTGTTGTGTCTTTGCGCGGCCCTTGGACTTGGCGCCGTTGCCATGGAACCGGCCCGGATCGCTCAGGGCGGCCAGCCCCTCCGCGCGCTTCTCACCTCGGATACGGCCGCGGAGCGCACAGCGGGCCTGCGCCGGGCCTGCCAGGAAAGGCGGGACGCTTGCGCGGAAGGGTACGGAGAGGGTCCGCCCGCAGGGGCCGGACTTGCCGAGCGGTACTGGCACACCCAGGCCCTGGGGTTCTGCCGGGGAGCGGATGCGGTTCAAAAACTCGAGGGCCTCTTGAGCGACAGGCAAAGAAACGTGGCCTGCATGGCGTTTTTCGCCCTGGGAAATAGGGGCGCTGTGGAGAGCTTGCCAAAAGTTCTTGAAATAACGGAAAAAAGCACGGACTGGTACATCAGAATGTATGGGTACGGCACCGCCAGGAGGCTTGGATGGACGCAGGGAGAATAGGCATCCGCGCGTTTTCCGCCTGTCTCCTGGCGGTTGTTGTTCATGAAACGCTTCTTCTCCCCTGGCTTCTCCGCGTGATGGATGACAGGTACGCGGCCCTTGGCCTTGTCCGGGTTTCCGAGGCGCTGACGCTCGCCTTTCTTGGTGTGCGGCTCGAAGGCCGCCTTTCCCTGGGTTTTCCGCCAGGCGCCCTTGCAAACGGCATGGCGCGTGGTATGCTGTGGAGCGCTCTCTTTGGCCTGGGGGCAGGACTCGCGGGCGCGCTCCTCTGGCTGTGCGGCTTTTCCCCTTTAAACATGTTGGGCAAAGGGGCGCTTTCTCTCCATGGGCGGGACTTGGTGTTTTTTCTGGCCGCAGGCTGCATCGCGGCCCCTGTTGCCGAAGAGATTTTTTTCAGGGGTGTTGTTTTCGCCTATTTCAGGGCCTGGGGGCTTTTCCCTGCTCTTGCGCTTTCCACAGCCCTTTTCGCCGGGGCGCACTGGCTCACGGACGGCGTGCCTGTGACCCAGACTATTGGGGGCTTCTTTTTCGCCCTGTGTTATGAGCGGGAAAAAAACCTTGCCGCGCCCATTGTGTTCCACGCGGCGGGCAACGCCGCGATTTACGCGCTTGTCTTGACAGGCGCCTACTGGAGATAGGAATTCCATGGCAAAACGGCGCCGGATTTTGCCGCTTGTTTTGGTGGTGCTTTTCGCGGCCATGGCCGGGGGAGGCGCGGGAGCCTTTGTCGCCCTGAGCCATGATTTGCCGCAGATTCAAAACCTCGAAGGCTGGCGTCCGCCCGTGGTGACCCGTGTGTACGCCGGAGACGGCACGGTGTTGGGGGAGTGGTTCGCCGAGCGCCGCGAGCCGGTGCCCTTGAAGGACATTCCCGCGCCGCTGGTTCAGGGGCTTCTCGCAACAGAGGACCGCGCCTTTTTTTCCCATGTGGGGGTTGACGTGCGCGGCGTGGCGCGCGCGGTGTACCACAACCTGGTATCAGGAGGACTCAAGGAGGGCGCGAGCACCATTACCCAGCAGCTTGCGAAAAACCTTTTTCTTACCCCGGAAAAAACCCTGAAGCGCAAGCTCAGGGAGGCCGCGTTGTCCCTGCAGCTTGAGCGCCGCTACACCAAGGAGGAGATTCTCGAAATCTATCTCAACACCGTGTATTTCGGCTCCGGCGCCTATGGGGTCCGGGTCGCGGCGGATGTGTTTTTCGGCAAAACCCTGGACCAGTTGAGCATCTCCGAGTGCGCGCTCATTGCGGGAATGCCCAAGGCGCCTTCCAGGTTTTCCCCCCTGGTCAACATGGACGCGGCGCGCATCCGCCGCAACCTGGTCTTGTGGCAAATGGCGGACATGGGCGTTATCAGCCAGGCCGTGTATCAGGCCGCGGCCAAAGAACCCATTGTCACCGCGCCCAAGGAACCGGGCCAGACACTTGCCCCTTATTTTGTCGCCCACGTCCGCGGCGTTCTGGAGGAGAATTTCGGAGACCACAGTCTGAACGAGGAAGGACTTTCTGTCCGCACAACCCTGGATTTGGGCTTGCAGCAAAAAGCCGAGGCCGCCCTGGTCACAGGACTTGAGGCGCTCGGGAAACGGCTGGACGGCAAAAAATACGAGCCGGGCAAGGTGGAGGGCGCCCTGGTGTGTCTGGATGTTAAAACCGGGGACATTCTGGCAATGGCCGGAGGGCACGACTACACCGCCACCCCCTTTAACCGGGCGACCCAGGCGCGGCGCCAGCCAGGCTCCTCGTTCAAGCCCCTGGTTTACGCCCTTGCCGTTGAAAAAGGCGCGACCCAGAGCGACCTTATTCTGGACGCGCCCGTGTCGTACCCCAGCGGCAAACCGGGAAAACTTTGGACCCCCCAAAACTACACACGGGACTTTGAAGGGGAAATCTCCATCCGCCGGGCGCTTTCCCAGTCCAGAAACATTCCCACCATCAAGCTCGTGCGGAAACTGTCCCCGGAAAGAATCGTGGAGTTCGCGCACCGGATGGGCATCGGGTCCACACTGGGTCCCAATCTGTCTTTGGCCTTGGGCACCAGCGAGGTGACGCTGCTAGAGATGGTCTCGGCCTACGCGGCGTTTCCCGGCAACGGGGTCTGGCACGAGCCCCGGGCCGTGCGGGAGGTTCTTGACAGAAACAGCAGGCCGCTTGCGCTGCCCAGGCAGGAGCGGCGCGCGGTGATGAGCGAGAGCGCGGCGGCGGTGATGGTGAACCTGCTGGAGGCGGTGGTTTTGGAGGGCACAGGCAAGTCCGCGGCCTCCCTGGGGCGGCCGGTGGCGGGAAAAACCGGGACCACCAATGACTGCAAGGACGCGTGGTTTGTCGGATTCACGCCTTCCCTGGCGGTCGGTGTATGGGTGGGCAGGGATGACGGTACCCCGCTGGGCGCCAAGGAAACGGGCGGCAGGGCCGCATTGCCGGTTTGGAAGGATTTCATGGAGAAAGCGCTGGAAGGCGCGCCGCCGGAGCCGTTCACCCTGCCGCCGGACACGGTGGCGGTGCGCGTGGACCCCAGGTACGGAACCCCTGTGGCCGCGGATTCGGGACGGGGGGTCTTGGCCGTTTACCGCAAGGGCACAGAGCCTGCCGGAGCGCGGCCTGCGGTCATGGAAGCGTCCGCGGCGGCGGGTGGGCAATGATCCGCAAGGCGACTTTGAAAGACGTGCGGCAGATCCACGCGCTCCTGCAGCATTATGGAAGGCAGGGAGAACTGTTGCCGCGTCCCCTCTCGGCATTGTATGACCATTTGCGGGATTTCACCGTTTATATGGAGGACGGGGAAGAGATCACAGGATGCTGCGCGCTTCAAATCTGCTGGGAAGACATGGCGGAAATCCGCTCCCTGGCTGTTTGGCCTGAGCTAAGGTCCAAGGGCGCGGGTTCGGCCCTTTTGCTTCACGCGCTTAAGGAGGCCCGGGAGCTTGGCATCCGCAAAGTGTTCGCCCTAACCTACCGCCCGGGCTTTTTCGCGCGGCACGGGTTTGGGGAAACGGCAAAAGAGAGCCTGCCGCAAAAAATCTGGGCGGATTGCCTCAACTGCGTCAAGTTTCCGGACTGCGACGAGGTGGCCATGCTCCGGGAGGTGGAGGAGTAGCGGCCCTGCGCGCGGGCGCGGGGAAAGCGGACGGCAACATGGATTTGCGACGGTTTGGCCTGGCCCTGTCCGCCGCGCTTTGGGCGCTGGCCGCGCTTTGTTCCGCGGCTCCAGCCCTGTCCGCGGAGGCGGCGCCGGAGAAAACCCTGCCTGCGATGGTCCCGGGGGAGGTGGTGGTGCGGTTTGCGGACAAGACCGCTTCCCGCGCCGGGGTTTTGGGAAAAACAGCCCGCGCCCTTGCCGCCCGGGAAACAACCGCTCTTTCCCTCTCCGGATGCGCCCTGTTCCGCCTGGAAGCGGGGGAGGACCCCCGGCAGGCCGCGCGGACCGCTGCGGCGGACCCGGATGTTCTCTGGGCGGAGCCGAATTACATTTACACCTTGCGGGCCGTGCCTGACGACCCGGATTTCGGAAGGCAGTGGCCGCTTGAAAACACCGGACAGTCCGGCGGCGCCCCGGGCGCGGACATCTCCGCTGTCGCCGCCTGGGATGTTGAGACCGGCTCCCCGGACGCTGTTATCGCAATCATTGACACGGGCCTGGACCTTGGCCATCCGGACATGGCCGCAAATATTTGGCGCAATCCCGGCGAGATTGCGGGAAACGGCCTGGACGACGAGGGCAACGGGTATATGGACGATCTTCACGGATGGGATTTTGTCGAGGCCACAGGATGCGCCTCCGGGGAGGACTGCGCCGCGCCGGACAACGACCCCTCGGACTTCCACGGGCACGGCACCCATGTCGCCAGCATCGCCGCGGCCGCGGCAAACAACGGCCTGGGCATCGCGGGCGTGGCCTATGGCTCCCGGGTCATGCCTGTCCGCGCCGGATACAAGTCCGCGAGCGGCAGCGGGCTTATCGAAAGCGTGGACGCCGCGTCGGCCATCGTGTACGCCGCGGAAAACGGGGCACGGGTCATCAACCTCTCGTTTGGTGATTACGAAAAATCCAACCTCATCGAGGAGGCCATGGCCTTTGCTGCCGCGCGGGGCGCCCTGGTGGCGGCGGCGGCTGGAAACGACAACTCCTCAAGCCTCATGTATCCCGCGGCGTCCGGCAACATGGCGGTCATGGCAGTCGGCGCCACGGACCAGCTTGACCGGCGCGCCGCGTTTTCCAACTACGGCGACTGGGTGGATGTTTCCGCGCCCGGGGTAACCATCTACGCCGCCTGGCCCGGAGCCGGCTACCGGACCATGAGCGGCACCTCCATGGCGGCCCCCCATGTGGCGGGAACCGCGGCCCTGGTTCTTTCCCGTTTTCCCGAGCTGGGACCCGAAGAGGTCAAGTCCCGGGTCATGCGGAGCGCGGACACCCTGGACAGCCTTTCGGGGATGAACGCCACATCGGGCCGGATCAACGCCCTTTCCGCCCTCTCCTCCCAGTACACTTCCCCGTTTATTTTCTATCTCAAGCCCGGGGCCGGACACGCGGGGGACACCCTGCGCGTTTTGGGCGACCAGCTTGGGACCTCGCCCGGCTCGGTTTTCCTCCCGCCCGGAGTTCAGGCCCAGGTTCTCTCCTGGAGCGCCACCAGCGTTGTGTTTTCGGTTCCCGCAGGCGCCCAGTCCGGCGCGCTTACCCTGGTAACAGCGGACGGCGGCGCCGCCCATGCCACAGCCACGGTTCTCGAAGACCACTACGAGCGCCTGGAGGCCCAGGGCGCGCCCGGCGCGCCCGGCGCGGCGCTGGGGCTTAAAGGGGATGACCTTGTGAAAACCCGGGCGCTTCCTTTTCCCTTTCCGTTCTTCGGCCGGGACTACACCTTGGTCCATGTGTGCACCAACGGATACCTGGATTTCACCAGTTCCCAGGCGTCCTTTAAAAACAGCGTTTCGGCGCTGGCCGCGCGGGTGATATGCGCGCCCTTGTGGGACGACCTCGTGACCACGGGAAACGCCCAGGCCGGTGAGGATGTCTATGTGCTGGAGGAAACGGACAACGTTTCCTTTACCTGGGTGGCGGAGCGCTATGAGACCAAAACCCCGGTGAATTTCCAGGCGGCGCTTTTTTCGGACGGAAGAATCGAGTTCCGCTACGGGAGCGGGAACACCGGGCTTTCCCCCACAGCGGGGATCTCGGGCGGCGGCGGAGTGTCCTATCATCTTTCCACCCATGACGAGGCGGCAAGCCTTGCCAACGCCGACGCGGTCTGGTTCACCCCGCTCGCCAACACGGCGGAGCTTTGTCTTCAGGCGGGATGGAATCTGGTGAGCTTTCCCCTTGCCCTGGTCCGTCCCGGTGTGCAGGACACGCTGGGGGAACAGGCGGGGCAGGTCCGGTCCGTGTGGGCCTACCAGGACGGGCAATGGAAAACCTGCGCTCCCGGGGTGCTGGACGACATCGTGAATTTCGGGCATGGACGCGGGTACTGGATACGCTGCGGCGCGGACGGGGCGCGGCTTCCCCTGTACGGGGTTCCGCGCGCGCCGGAGATTGTCCTGTCGCCGGGCTGGAACCTTGCGGGCTTTGTTCTTGACGGGCCAACCCCTATTGCCGAGGCGCTGGAAGGGGTGGAGGGAAACGTGACAAGCGCGTGGGGATGGAACGGGGGCGCGTGGGAGGTGTATCTTCCCTCCGCGCCCGAGGCCGGGGACCTCACCCAGGCGGCGCCGGGCCGGGGATACTGGCTGGAGTCGGGCGGATAAGGCGTAAACCGGCGGAGCCGGGGAAGACAGGAGTCAGGACTCAGGAGCCAGGAGTTAGAATAATAGAGAGAAAGACCCTGTTTTCATAGAGTTTCCTTTTTAAAAAACAGGCCTTTATTTTTATCGCGGCCGCGTAGCGGCAAGGTTTTTGGCATGATTCTTTTATAGCAAGCATTGTTGTATAGCAAACATTGTTGCCCTCCGATCTGGTTCGTGGTATTATTGAGTTTTCAGTAATTTTGTTTGCTAAATATCAGTTCGCATTGTTAGCAAATTTTACATAATTACCACAAACTACGGCAAGGAGTGTGCTATGGGACGCTATTCCGCAGACTTTGAAAAGGCCCTTTCCTTGGGGCGGCCGCCCAATGTCGTCCGTCTTTTCCCAAACTCCAAGGTTCTTTTGGTAAGCGGCCGGTTTATTGACAGGGCCATGCTGAAAAAGGGCAAGGCCATGGCCCTTGCCGCCAACGGACGCAGCAATATCGTCATCCGCGGCGCGCTCAAGGCCGCTCAAAAAGCCAATTCGGTTCTCATCATCGAAATAGCGAAAAGCGAAGGAGGCTCCAGCGCCTACTGCGCGACCAGCTACTGGAACATGGCCCGGCAGGTGGACCAGGCGGCGAACGAGCTGGGCGTGACCGTGCCTGTGGCCATCCATGCCGACCACTACGGAATCAAGGGACCCAAGGACATCGGGAAGGCAAAGATGGAAATTCCCTCGATGTTCGATTTGGGCATGACCTCCATCGCCATTGACGCTTCCCATTTGCCGGACGCGGACAATCTTCTGGCGGTGCTGGAGCTTGCCCCCCTGGTGCCCTCCTGGGCCGGGCTTGAGACAGAGGTTGGCGAAATCAAGGGGAAAAGCGGCCTTTCCACGCCGGACGAGGCCAAGTTTCTTATTCAGGGCTTGAACGCCCACGGAATTTTCCCGGACTGGATCGCCCTCAACAACGGAACCACCCATGGCATTGAGGAGAGCGCCCAGGGAATCCAGGTGGACCTTACGGCCCGTATCCACGAGGCCATCGCCCCGTATAAGGTTTCCGGCGCCCAGCACGGCACGAGCGGCAACTCCTCGGACCGGCTGCGGGAAATCGCCCGGAAGACCCGGACAACCAAGGCCAATGTCGCCACGGCCCTGCAGATGATTTCCTGGGGCGTTGATGTGAACGATTACGGCAACGCGGTGCTGGATGCGGACGGGAATTTCCGCAAGGTGGGCGACAAGGGCATGATGGACACCCTGTGGGCGGAGATGGAAGCCTACGCCCGTGACAAGGGTTGGAAAAAGGGGGATTACAAGAAGCTCAACCTGCCCTTTGAGAACAAGATTATGTCCCAGCCCAGGGACTACCGGGAGCGGATGGAGCAGGCGGTCGAGGATTTCGCCTACGGACTGCTGACCAAGGTGTTCAACGCCGGGAACACGGCGGACCTTGCCATCGCGGCCATTCTGGAGGCGGGCGGATACGATCCCGGGCCCAAGGCCGCGCGGATCGAGGATCCGGCGGAATGGACTCCGGAGAAGATACGGGCGCGGGCGGCGGGCCTGCAGAAAGAGGAAGGCGCGCCGGGGAATTTTGACGATTAGATTCTATGTCCGGATTATCCGCGTTTTTTGCGTAGATAATGTCTGTGCCATGGTCCTGGGGTTGAAACCCCAGGCTACATCAAAAGCCTTGCCGCACCGCGGCTGCTATGAGGAAAAAGGCCCATTTTATAACTAAAAAACACCACAAAAACAGGGCCTTTTTCCCTATTATTCTAGCTCCTAACTCCTAAAAAGCGTTCCTGGAATTTCCTGAATGAGGCTTAAAAAATTTTGCCATGAGTGCGGCGGCCCGCTCGGCGACCGGGAGGCCGAAGGCCGGGTGCGCCGCTTTTGCGCGGCGTGCGAAGAGCCGGTATATGAAAATCCGGTGCCCGCCACCGCGGTGGTGGTGGCGGACAGCGCGCGGCGGATTCTTTTTGTCAAACGGAGCGTGCCGCCCAAGGCTGGATGGTGGTGCCTGCCTGGCGGGTTTATGGAACTCGGGGAAAGCCCCGAGGAGTGCGCGCTCAGGGAGCTTCGCGAAGAGACGGGAATCCGCGGCAGGATCGGGGATCTCCTCGGGGTCACATCCAGCCATTCCGAACAGTACCACACGGTGCTTATGATGGGCTATCTTGTGGAGGACTACGAGGGAGAGCCCCGGCCAGGGGATGATGCCCTGGATGTGGCGTTTTTCAGCCAGGACGCGTTGCCGGAAATCGCTTTTGAGAGCCACCGGCGTTTTGTGCGGGTGTATCTTGCCGCGCGCGGGAACGGATAACAAGGATGCCTGTTTACGAATACAGCGCCCTGGACGCCAAGGGCAAGAAACGCTCGGGCATTGTGGACGCGGACAGTCCTTTCGCCGCCCGGCAGAAGCTCCGCGAGGAGGGGGCGTATCCCATCGAGGTCAAGGAGGCGCCGGACAGCGCCCCGCACAAGGAGGCGCGCAGGCCCCTTCTGTCCCGTTCCCTGGGCGGCGGGGTGAGTCCGCGGCATGTGGCGGTTATGACCCGGCAGCTTGCCACCCTCGTGGGCGCGGGTCTTCCCCTGGTGCGCGCCCTGGACACCCTGGCGCCGCAAATGCCCAATCCGGCCCTCAAGCGCACCATGGCCCAGGTCAAGGACGCCATTGTGGAAGGCAAAAGTTTTGGCCAGGCCCTGGCCGGCCATCCCCGGGTGTTCCCCCCCATCTACATCAACATGGTCCGCGCCGGGGAGGCATCGGGCGCCCTCGATGTTGTTCTGGAAAACCTCGCCAATCTCTCGGAATCCCAGGAGGCGGCCAAGGGCCGGATCCGCTCGGCCATGGTGTATCCGGTGCTCATGCTGATTGTGAGCATGGCGGTGATGGTGATTTTGATGATGTTTGTGGTGCCCAAAATCACGGCCATTTTCAAGGACGTGAACCAGGCGCTTCCCGCCATCACCGTGGGACTTCTGGCTGTAAGCGGCGCGGTTCAGCATTACTGGTGGGCCATGGCGTTCGCGTTGGCCGGGGCGGTGTTTGCGGCGCGGCGGATTCGGAAGACGGACCGGGGGCGGCATTTTTTTGACCGGCAGATTTTGCGGGCGCCGGTTTTGGGTCCTTTGGCCACCAATCTGGCAACCGCGCGTTTTGGGTTTACGCTGGGTTCCCTGCTGCAAAACGGGGTCTCGATGCTGCAGGCCCTGGAGATTGTGGGCACGGTGCTGCCCAATGTCATCATGCGGGACGCGGTGCGGGACGCGGCGGTGGAGGTGGGGGAAGGAAAGAGCCTGGCGGCGGCAATTGGGAAGCGGGAAGTGTTGCCGCCTGTGGCGGTGCAGATGATTGACGTGGGCGAGCATTCCGGGGAGCTGGAGCTGATGCTTAGGAAGGCCGCGGAGATGTACCAGAGGGAGGCGGAGACGACGGTGAACAGTCTTACCGCGCTTTTGGAGCCGGTTTTGATCCTGGGGATGGGGGTGGTAGTCGGGGTTATTGTGATTTCCATTTTGCTTCCGATTTTTGAGATGAGCAATTTGGCGGGGAAATGAGAGAGGCAGGAGTTAGGAGTTAGAATAAAAAAACATTTTTTGTTATTTTTTGCTGTTATAGAATGGATATTTATCCTCATAGCAGCCGCGGTGCGGCAAGGTTTTTGATATAGCCTGGGGTTTTAACCCCAGGCGCTTGATATCCGTTTTTCTATCGTTGTTTTATGCACTAAGCAATAGTACGTCCTGGCCCTGGGGTTGAAACCCCAGGCTATGGAAAAACCTTGCCGCTACGCGGCTGCTATACGGAATGAGGCCCATTTTTTAAAAAACCGGGCGCTTTTCCTGTCATTCTAACTTCTAACTCCTGAATTCTCAAAGGAGAAGAGGCATGTTGAAAAACAAGCGCGGCCAGGAGCGGCAAAGAGGCTTCACCCTCCTCGAGCTCATGGTGGTCATCGTCATCCTCGGCATTCTTGCAAGCTACGTGGGCGTCAAAATCATCTGGCGGACCGAGGAAGCCAAGGTCCAGGCCGCCCGCATCCAGATGGAGGCGTTCTCCTCCGCCCTCAAACAGTACCGGCTCGACAACGGCGTCTATCCCGGCACCGAGCAGGGACTCCCGGCCCTGGTCGAGCCTCCTTCCACCGGCCAGACACCTAAAAAATGGCAAAAGGGCGGGTATATCGAAAGCAAGACGGTCCCAAAGGATCCTTGGGGAAACGACTATGTGTATGTGTCTCCGGGCACCCACGATGACTTTGATGTGACCTCCTACGGCGCGGACGGACAGCCCGGCGGGGATGAGTATGACACGGACATCAACTCCTGGGACACCAAATAGGCGCCATGAAACCAACGGGCGGCAGGAGGAGGGCGGACCGGACGCCCGGCGGGCCAAGGGCGGGTTTTACCCTTCTTGAACTCACCGTGGTCATCGCCATCATCTCCATGGCCATGCTCGTCGCTATCCCCAGAGTCAACAACGCCTTCCTCGAAACCGGCATGGACCAGTTCATCCGCTCGTTCATGGTCTCTCTCCGGGACAAACGCGAAAACTGCCTCATTTCCCGCAAGCCCGCGTATATGTTCGTGGACCTCTACCGGCAGCAGGTGGGTTTCTCCGACCAGGAACCTGGCGGCGCGGATAAACCGCAGGGAAAGCCGGCGGGGGGGACTCCTGTTCCCGAGGGGTTGAAAATCCTGGACGTGGAGTTTCCGGAAACAGGAAGGGTCGCCAACGATGTGGTCTTTATCCGCGTGAGCGAAGAGGGATACGTCCGGCAGGCGGCCATTCATCTGGAGGACGCGGATTTCAACCGGGTGACGCTCTTTTTGGAACCCTTCATCGCCAGTGTGCGCAGGGTCGGGGGCCATGCCGGTTTTGACACGTGAAAGGGCCTGGCGCGGGTTCACCTTGTTGGAGGTGATGATCGCCATTGCCATTCTGGCCATAAGCCTCACGGCGGTGCTGCGGCTTCAAGGGATGTCCGCCGGCATGGCGGGGCGGGTGAAGTTCGAGACGGTGGCGCCGCTTCTTGCCCAGGCGAAGATGTCCGAGGCCATGTCGGTCAAGAGCGAAGAGCTCGCCTCGGACCAGGGGGATTTCGGGGACGACTGGCCGGAATTTACCTGGAAGCTGGAGGTGGAGCCTGTGGCCGCGCCTGAAAACCTGGGCGAGACCGGGGAGCGTTTGCGCAGGCTCCGGCTTTCTGTAGTGTTCCGCGACGGAGTGTATTCCTATGAACTCGGCGCCTGCCGCCTTGTGGATAAAAAATAGGGGCGGACGGGGCTTTACCCTCATGGAAGTCCTCATCGCCTTCTTTGTTTTTTCCCTGGTCATCACCCTGTTGTTTGGCTCCTACACGGGGATTCTTCACAGTATTTCCACCACCCAGGAGCTTGTGGAGGAGTACCAGGGCGTGAAAAACGCCATGGAGCGGATTCAGCTTGACCTGGACTCGGCCCTGATTGCCGGCGCCGCCACGTACAAGGTGCCGGACATGGACGCCCCCCCGGACCCCTGGCGGATAAAAGGTGAAAAAGAGAACATTGACGGGCTGGATTTCATGCGCCTGCGGTTTGCGAGCCTGGCCCATGTGGACCTTGCCGGAGACGGCGCGTCCGGGGGAATCGCGGAAATCGTCTATTATGTCACCCGTGACAATGCCGGGGAAGGGTATGTGCTCAGGCGGCGGGACCAGCTTTTTGAGGACCTGTACGGGAAAAAGGAAATCAAGGGAGACCCTGTGCTTCTCACCGGGGTGCGGAGTTTTACCGTCAAATTCCTGGACGAGGAGGACGAGTGGCAGGACGCCTGGGACTCGGACACCGACGATCAGGGATACGGCACACCCAAGGCCATTGCCCTGACAGTGGAGGAGGGCGGGCCGGATGTCCGGCAGGGAGAGGGGTCCAGGTTTTCCACCACCATCCGGCTGCCTATGCACAGGGCGCCGAAGAAGTGAGCCAAAGAAGTGGGAAGGAGCGCGGGATTGCACGGCAGGGACGCGCATGGAAAATCCGAGCGGGGGATGGTGCTCGTGATGGTGCTGATGGCGGTGGCCATTTTAGTCGCCGCCGCGGTGGAAGGGCACCGCAAGGTCCGGTTCGCCATGGGTTCCGCCGGCACCACCCGGGACCTGCGCCAGCTTGGCTGGATTGCGGCCTCGGGGATCGAGCTTGCCAAGGCCCTGCTTGTCGAGGACAAACGGGTTACCAAGACGGACACCGTGCAGGAAATCTGGGCGGACGAGGCGGAGGTGGCCAAGGTGCTGGACGCGGTGCCCTTTGAGAACGGGAGCCTTGAGCTTTCCATCTCGGATATTCTGGGCAAAATCCAAATCAACGCCTTGGTGAAGCCGCCCAAGGGGCAGCAGTTTGACGACAACCAGAAGAACCTGTGGGACCGGTTTTTAAGGCCCATTCTGGAACTGGACGAGGACGCGGACCCCAATTCCACCACAGACCTCATCAACTGCATGAAGGACTGGATGGACAAGGAGGACGACGACGCCATCACCGGCATCAACGGCGCGGAGACCGATTATTACGAGGATTTGGAGCCGCCGTATTCGTGCCGGAACGGGACCGTTGACCACAAGGACCAGTTGCTTTTGGTCAAGGGCATGACCCGGGAACTGTACTACGGGCAGGACGGGCTGCCGGGGATTTCCGAGTACATCACCGAGTACGGGGCCGAGGGCGGCAGACAGGGCGGAACGTTTCCCGGAAAGGTCAACATCGGGACATGCCCTTTGCCGGTGATGCAGGCGCTTGTGCAGGTGGAGAACCGGGACCTGGCCGGGGCAATCATCGCCTACCGGGGCGAGAAGGACGGCGCCGGGTTTGTGAACGATGTTAGCCAGGCAGGATGGTACAAGAACGCGCCGGGGTGCGGGGACGTGGAGATACCGGCGGACCTTGTGACAACCGGGAGCAACTGGTTCGAGGTGCGGGCCAAGGCGGTGTCGGGCACGCTTACCCGGAGCGTGGTCGCGGTTTTGTACCGGGAGAAGGACAATTCCACGGGTTTGTGGACATGCAGGGTTTTGTCCTGCCGGGTGTTGTGACGGCGCGGGGGCGGTTGCCAATCCGTCCCTGGTCTGGTAGTAACCGGAGTTTCGATATTCAACGTGGCCGCGCCGGTCCAGAAGGCCGGGCAGGAAATCGGCGACAAAAGGTTCGCGATGCCGGAAACACGGCTGGGCATAGAAATTTCGGACAGCGCGGTGAGCGTTGTGTGCGTCAAGTCCGGGCTTAAGACAAGCCAGGTTATGGCGTATTCCCGCCAGTCCCTGCACGGCGCGGGGAGCGGAGAGGACGGCGCGGAAAGCGCCCTGGCCCGGTCCCTGGACGAGGTGGCCGCCCTGGCGGACGTGTCCCGGTGCGCGTGCGCGGCGAGCCTTGCGCCTTCCCTGGTCTCTTTCCGCAACCTTGCCGTGCCTTTTACCGAGGCGCGCAAGATACGCCAGGTGCTGCCCTTTGAGCTGGAAGCGCGCCTGCCGCGCCGGGCCGAGGATATTTTGGCCGATTACCACGTGGTGCGGAAGGGCCAGGAAACCGAATGTCTCGCGGCCGCGGCGGACAGGGAGCGGGTGGCGGAAACCCTGGCTCTTTTGGCCGGCGCGGGGCAGGATCCGGAATCCCTTTCCGTGGGAGGCTTTACAGCGGCCCTGGCCCATCTTGCCAAGTCCCGAAGCGCGGGCGCCGGCCTTTTTGTGTACGCGGACAACACAGCCGCCCTGGTGGCGCTCCATTCCAACGGCGCCCTTGTCACGGCGCGCTCCGTGGCGCTGCCGGAGACAGACCGTCCGGCCGCCCTTGCCCGGGAAGCCCTGCTCACCCTCCACGCCTGCACAGGCCCGGACGCCCAGCCGCTTTTGCCCGAGTCCGTTGTCCTGGCAGGCCCTGGAATGGAGGGACGCGAAGACCAGGACGCGCTTTCGGACCGGCTGAACCTTCCGGTCATCCGCCTGGATATGGCCTCGGAGTGGGAGCTTCCCGTGGAGCCTCTGCCCGGGACGCGCTGGGAGCCGCATCTTTTTGACGGGGCGCTGGCCCTGGCCGCCTATGATCCGGCCAAGGGCGAGGGCTTCAACCTGCGCCAGGGCCCCTTTGCCCCAAAAAGACGCTGGCAGGAATACAAACAAGAGCTTGGCAGGGCCGGAGCGCTCGCCCTGGTGATTCTCCTGGTCCTTGCGGCGCGTTTTTTCACCGTCACCCATCTCATGGCAAAAGAAGCCTCCCGGATGGAGCGGGATATCGCCGCCCAGTTCGCCGCTGTCATGCCAGGGGCGGGAAAAATCACGGATCCCGTGCGCCAGCTTGAGGCCGAGGTAAAAGCCCTGCGGCAGACCCAGTCCCAGTCCTCCCCGGACACGGAGCCGGGCGGGGCGCGGGTGGTGGATGTGTTGCGCGCCGTGAGCGAAAACATTCCCCCCGAGGTGGAAACCCGGCTCAACACGTTCATTTTGAGCGGCGAAGGCGTGCAGCTTGCCGGGGACACCACGGATTTCCAGGCGGTTGACCAAATCAAGAGCGGGCTTTCCGCGGTTCCCTACTTTGTCAACGTCGAGCTGGTTTCCACAGGAAAAAGCCCGGACGGCGAAGCGGTCCGGTTCAAGTTCAAGGCCGGGCTCAAGGCGGGAGCGGGAGGGCCGGGCGCGGAAACCAAAGGGGCGCCGGTCATAATGGACGCGGGGAGCGGAACGCTATGACGCGGCTTGGCAGAAGTGAAAAACGGCTGGTGCTTTTGGCCTCTGTGGTGGTGTGCGGCATCCTTCTCACGGAGTTTGTGATAACCCCGGTGGCGGCCCACAAGAAGAAGGTGGAGACGCGCCTTGCCAGGGCCACGGCGGACCAGACGGACCTCCGCCTTCTCAGCCGGGAACTGGGCGGACTCAAGGCCCGGGCCTCCGGGGCCACGGCCAAACTGGACAGCCGGCCCCAGGGCTTCAACCTCTTTTCCCACCTGGAGGTTCTGGCGGGCGAGGCCGGAGTCAAGCCCTTTCTCAAGTCCATGAATCCCTCGACAAGCCCTGTCCCGGACAGTCCGTACCGGCGCTCCCAGGTGGAGCTCAAACTGGAGCGCATCGGCATGGACCTTGTCATGGGTTTTCTCTACAAAATCGAATCCCAGGACAACGGGGTCTATGTGCGCCGGGTGAAAATCACCGAGACCGGCAAGGGCGAGCCCTATGTGGACGCCGTGCTGCATGTGGTGACCCTGGAACGGGCCGGATGACAGGGGCGGAAAAAGGAAAGGGGAGCGCGGCCAGCGTGAAACGGATTCTGGGATACACGGTGTATGCGTGCCTGGCGGCGGTGTTCTTTCTCTTTTTGCTCTTCCCGTCCAAGGATGCGGCCCGCTACGCGGAGGCGCGCCTTTCCGGCGCTCTTCCGGGCCTTTCAGCCTCCATAGGGGATGCCCGTCTGGTGTTCCCTCTTGGGCTGCGTCTCAAGGATGTCACTCTGTCCGTCCGGGACGCGGAATGGCTGGAAGCCAGGGAACTCACGGTCCGGCCCGGGCTTTTTTCCACGCTCGCCGGAAAACCCGCGTGCTCCATTGGGGGCAAAATATTCGGGGGAACCCTTTCCGCGGATGTTTCCCTGAAGGGAAAGCGCGAAGAGCGTGTTCTTTCCGCCAGCGCGGCGGTTGAAAAGCTGGATCTTTCCAAGGCCAAGGCATTGAAAACCCTTGCGGGAAGAGAGATCACCGGTTTTTTGTCCGGCAAGGCCGGGTTCTCCGGCAGCCCGGAGGAATGGACCGCGGGGGAAGGAAAAGCGGCTTTGGTGGTCAAGTCCGGCTCGGTGCGGATCGAGGAGGGGCTTCTTCCTGTGGAGACCCTGACCTTTGACGATTTGGCGGTGGATGTGGAAATGAAAGACGGCGCGGGAAATCTTGCCCGTTGCGACATTTCCGGCAAGCAGTTCCATGGAAAAGTCAGCGGGGGAATCACACTGGCCCGCCCGGTCGGGACAAGCCGCCTGGATATGAAGGGCGCGTTAAAACCCAGTCCGGAGTTTTTCAAGGCCATGGACCCGGAAGACCCGATGGCAAAGGCGATACGGCAGCAGGCGGGCAAGGACGGCATCCCGGTCCGGCTTACGGGCACGTTGGCGGACCCCAAGATAGGGCTGAGATAAGGGTCTGTTCAAAAATTACTGTACCATTCGGTGGCCGCTTTATCCCGTGCGGCAGCGTTGCGCTCCTTGCGGAATAGAGAGACTATTCCGGGAGGAGCGCGCCTTGCCGCCCGGGCAAATCGGCCACCTCTGTGTGACACATTAATTTTTTCACAGACCCTAGGGGGCGGCGCGGGTATGGTTCGGCGGATATTTCCCATCCTCAATCTCGCGGTGATCACGGTGGTGGCCTGGGCCGCTGTGGACACCGCCTACAAGGTGGCCGTGTCCAGGCTTGCGGCGCCTCCGCCCGCGGTTCAGGAGGAGGGCCCGGCCCCTCTGGACCAGCCCGCCCAGGCCCGGCCTCTGGCAGGATACCAAACCGTCCTTGACCGGGACCTCTTCAAGACCAAAGTCGAGAAGCCGCCCGAGAAACCGCCCGAGGAGATTGACACCCAAAACATCGAGGAGACCATTCTCAAGCTGAAACTCATGGGCACGGTGGCCGGGCATCCGGACTACGCCTACGCGGTGATCGAAGACCAGACCACCCGCAGGCAGGGGCTGTACCAGCCCGGGGAATCGGTCCAGGGCGCTGTCATCATGGAGATCCAGCACCGCATGGTGGTGCTCAGGCATGGCGAACGGCTTGAAAAGCTCTCCATGGACGAGGAGGACAGGAAGGCCGGAAAGAAGAGCGCCCTGGCTGCCCTGGGCGCGCCCCCGCCCGGACGGATCAACCTCATGCGGGGGATGATCAACGAGCAGATGCAAAACCTGAACAGCCTCATGACCCAGGCCAGGGTGAAACCCCATTTCGAGGGAGGACAGCCGGACGGGCTTGCCATCACGCGCATTCAGGAAGGCAGCCTCTTTACCCAGCTTGGCCTGCAGGACAACGACGTGATAACCGGGGTGAACGACCGGGAAATCCGAAGCGTGGCCGACGCCATGGAATTGTACAACAATCTTAAGAGCGCGGACAAAGTGGCGCTGCAGATCAAACGAAACGGCACGCCCCAGACCATCGAGTACGCGTTCCATTAACAGTGCGGGCCCCATGTACCACGGGTATTTCGGACTTGAGGAAAACCCTTTCCGGCCCACCCCGGACCCCCGGTATCTGTACCTTTCCCGGGGACACCAGGAGGCCCGGGACCATTTGCTCTACGGCATTACGGAGCGCTCGGGCTTCGTAATGGTCACCGGCGAGGTGGGCACAGGCAAGACCACACTGTTGCGCTCGATTCTCGCAAGCCTGGACGGCAAGGCGCGAACCGCTCTCATCTTAAACCCCTTTATCGCCGAGGAGGACCTCTTGCCCACGGTCTGCGGCGAGTTCGGGGTGGCCGCCGGGGACGCTTCCGGCAAAAAGGACCTTCTGGACGCCCTCAACCGGTTTCTCATTGAAAATTTTTCCGCGGGCGGCAACGCGGTGCTGATTTTGGACGAGGCGCAAAACCTCTCCATGGAGCTTTTGGAGCAGGTGCGGATTTTATCCAACCTGGAAACGGACAGGGAAAAGCTTCTGCAGATTGTGCTGGTGGGGCAAAACGAGCTGTGTACGCTTATGGAGGTGCCCGCGCTGCGTCAGCTCAATGACAGGGTGGTGGTGCGCTACCACCTGGGCCCGCTTGATAAGGACGACACCCAGGCGTATGTGCGGCACCGGCTGACCGTTGCCGGGCTGAAAGGCAAGGCCCCTTTTACCGGAAGCGGCTGGACGGCGTTGCACAAGGCCTCCGGCGGCACTCCCCGGCGGATCAACTCGATTTGCGACCGCGCGCTTCTTGCGGCCTGGGCAAAGCAAAAGCGCCAGGTCACAGGCAAGATGGTATGGGCGGCGGCCCAGGAGGTTTTAGGCGCGCGCAAAGGGCAGGGGTCTGAAAAAACCGGAATCCGGCCCCTGGTGTTCGCGCTTTCCTGTCTCCTGTGCCTGGTTTTGGGCGCGGCGCTGGCGCTGAGCTTTGCCCCGGGTCCCCAAGGCGGCGGGGCGGGAAGCGCGGCCC
>JAGVGH010000239.1 GCA_020057225.1 Desulfobacterales bacterium
GGTGGTTCCGGGCCGCAAGGCCCGGGTTCACCCAACAATTATACCATTATTCCAAGATGTTGGGTGAACCTGCCCTTCGGGCGGAACCACCCGGCCTGCCTCAGATTTGTCGTTTCTTAGAGTTTTGCAATTACCTCCTCTACAAACATATTTTTTTTATTCAAACTCCTCACGCCTAAATTCTCCGCCTTTGGCGGTTTAAAAAGACCCCGCCCCGTCTCTCAGGCCAGCATGCCGCCGTCGCACACAATGCACGCGCCGGTGGTGTAGCTTGAGGCGTCCGAGACCAGGTACAGGACCGCGCCCGCCATCTCCTCGGGAACCGCGTGCCGTCCCATGGGCACCTGGGACACGGCCGCGTCGTAAATGGCCTTGTTGTCCATGAGCGCCTTGGCGAACTTGGTGTCGGTAAGTCCCGGCAACAGGGCGTTGACCCGGATTCCCTTGGAGGCCAGCTCCTTTGCAAAGGACTGGGTCATGGAGATAAGGGCCGCCTTGGTGATGGAGTACACGCCCTGGAACAGGGCCGGACGCACACCGTTCACCGAGGCCACGTTCACAATGGAGCCGCCGCCGTTTTGGGCCATGAGCCGCGCCGCGTGCTGGGCCATGAAGAAGGGTCCCTTGAGGTTGACATCCAGGGTTTTGTCCCACGCGCTTTCATCCACCCCCAGAACATCGCCAAAGTACGGATTGGTGGCGGCGTTGTTGACGAGGATGTCCAGGCGTCCGTGTTTTTCACGGACATAGTTGAAAAGGGCCTCGATTTGGGCGAGGTCGCCCAGGTGGCACGCGTGGGCCTCGGCCTTGCCGCCCTCGTTGCGGATTTTCTCAGCAACCGCTTCGAGGGATTCCTGTTTCCGGCTCACCAGAATGCAGTGGGCGCCCTGTTTGGCAAGGGTTATGGCGACAGCCTCGCCGATTCCCCGGCTGGCTCCGGTGACGAGCGCGGTTTTTTCTTCCAGGGAGAAACTGACCATACTGGTTCCTTCTGCCGTTTCGCGGCGGGCTAAGGGTGGCGTTGACAGGGACATGAAACGCCGCGCGGCCGGGATTGTCAAGCGGTGTGCTGCGGCGCCACGGAATTCGAGTCCGCCGCCCGGTCCGTCCTATGGCTGCCTGTTTCTCAACGAATGGCAGGGGATTTGGCCTTATTTGGGCGGAGCGTTCTGCTCCTCCTCTTTCCCGCCGGCAGGTGTGTAGCCGGTTTTTTCCGCGGGAGCGGCTGTCCCGTCCTTTGCCCTGCTCCGGATGGTGTAGGTGATGTTGTCGTAGTTTTCGCTGATCTGGATTTTTTTGAAGTCAAAGAGGTTCCGCGGGGCGCTGTCCCTGCACTCCTTTTTCTGGGCGTCAAGGATTTTAAAGGCGTTTATCGGGTCCACACAGAATTTTTCGTCGTTTTCAATAAGGTTGCCGGTGGTTCCCTTCTTATGGGCGTGCAGGTAGTAGGTGGAATAGGAGAGCCGGGTGCCCTGGATGACTTTGAGGCATTTGCCCTGTTCGATGTGCCACCATCCCTCGGTCAGGATGCTTCCGTCATGGGAATAGGGCCGGGCGATGGCCACGAGAGCTTTTTCTCCGCATTCATTGCAGACCTCGAGCCAAGCCGTGGCAGGGCTGGCGGATATGAGGACCAAAATCCCCGCAAGCCAGACAAAAGCCGCTTTCTTCGAAAACATGTCAATTCCTCCGGTGGGTTGAATCTATTTGAGCGATGGAGATTATTCCATTCTTCCGCGCGCTTGCAGCCCGCGGGAAGCCTTGATTTTCAATGGAAAAGAATCCGGGCGGCCCGGCGGCAAGGACTCCGTTCCCTGGGATCCGCCGCAGGGCCCCGTTTCCGGAGCGTCCCGCTTTCAGCCTGCTTCCACCAGCCTGACCAGCCGTTCCATCTCCATGTCCACTTTGGCCAAAAGCGGCGCAAACTGATTTTGCCGGTTGTCCCGGGCCGCTGTTTCCAGGTTCCCGGCCGCGGTTTTAAGCGCCATGGCTCCAATGGCGGCCGAGGTGCTTTTGAGGGTGTGGGCGTTAAGGGACAGGGCGTCCGTGTTTCCGGCGTCCAGAGCTTCGCGGCACAGGCGCCCCCGCGTCACGATCTCGGGAATGGAGGTGTCGAAGATGGCCGAGAAGGTTTCCTCGTCCACTTCGAGGTGGGCCATGGCGGCCGCCCTGTCCAGGACAGGCCCCTGCGGGGTGTGCGATATATCCCGCATCATCCGTCTTCCCCTTGCCGGACAACGTGTCAAATCGTCATCCCATTAATTCCGCGGGCATTTGCCATTCCGGAAGCCAGTCGCGTACATTTTCCGTGGCGGATTCGATCCCGGCAAGAATTTTTTCCAGGAAAACCGCCGGGCTGGCGAATCCCATTCCGTGCAGGCGGTTTTCCATGGCACAAAGGAGGTCTTTGCCGGCGAAAGCATGCGGGAAATCCCGGTGCCTGTTTCCTCCGGGAAGGCATTCCTGGAGAAAGTGTTCAAATTTTTCTTCCGCTTCTTCCAATCTTAATGCCTGGGCGGCGTTGTGGGCCGCAAGGCATGCGCGCAAGCCTTCAACGCAGGAATTTCTATCCAGTTTTTCGGGAAAACGGTGTTTCTGTTTGCCTCTCTCCCGGCCAAACGGGTTTTCGAGCCACCGGGGCTTGGCGCGCATGGCGGCAAGTGCGGTCCGCGCCGCCTGGTATGCGGCTATCCTGTCCCGCGCCTCGTAGAGAACCTCAATCCGGTTTTCTTCAGACGGAGCTTTGGAGCCGAGCGCTTGGCGTACAACTGACGGGTCTATGAGATAATTTTCGATTTCTTTTCTGGACCAGCGCCAACCCATGCATCGGAGTCCATCCCAGAAATCTTCCACCCATTTCCAAGGCGCGTCAAGGGTGTGCGAATGCCATTCCAAGATGAAATCACCGTCCAACAAGCCCTGAACCCCATCTTCGCTTTCCTTCCCCGCGTGTTTTGCGCGCCTGTATGCAAGCACCCGCGCGGACATGCCGTATTTCGGGCCTGAAGGTCTCACTTCGCCACGACCGCCCGGTATTCGTGTGAGCAGACGGACATCCGGCGAATGGGGCGCGCCCTCGCACAGGAGCACATTCACAGGCATAGGCGGCCCCCTTCCAGGCGGAGGATTTCATGGGGACTCACCACCTCGGCGATTGCCGCGGAGTGAGTGGTGTAGAAAAACTGGCAGCCAGGCCCGATAACGGGAAGGGCGGCCAACAGCCCCTGGGCCAGAGGGGGATGCAGGTTCAGGTCAATTTCGTCCACGAGAACCACAGAGTTCCGTATTTGTTGCTGCACAAATTTATATAGCATGGGAAAAACCGCTTGTTCGCCTCCGGACATTTCCTCTATGTCATAGGTTCTATGACCATCTGTGAGCATGAAATAGGAATCCGAAGGGGTCGGCTCTCCGCTTGCGTACAGGGGCTCAGGCTCCGCGAATTTCCTGCCTGGGAAAACCCTTGAGTACATCGTCTCCAAATCCGCTAAAAAATCCCGTCCGGGCGGCTGTCTGCGGTTGCGGTGCATCCACCAATTGTTCAGACAACCTCTCAGTTGCGCGATTCCCGCCGCATAAGACACATGGGCTGCGGCTCCGTTTCCGGACTCCCCCTCGGGCCGTGTTCTAGTGGCTTCCGTTGGTTTCACGAAGCCCAGGTTTCGCAACTGATCAAACCAGAACACGCCGGGAAGCAGCCTGAAATAATCCCGGGCGTCCGGACTTACCTTTACAAGGGAGGCCGCGTATGGGCGTCCCCGGAATTGAAACCAGCCTTCCCTTGAGTCGGCGCGGCATTGAAGGCCATGGAGAGTCAGGCGGACCTCTTGTTGGTTTCCGGGCGTGATGAAACCCTGGCGGCGTTCCGGTAAAGCGTCGCGCCATAGTTCGGCCACTTCCCGGGTTGCTTGTCTTTCCTCCTCCGTGAACTCCACGGTCAGTTCAATTCTGGGGCGTCCCCACCTCTCATAGCGGCCTGGCACCCAGCCAAGCCAGTCAAACTCTTCGACGGAACGTGTTTTTCCGGTGGCCATTGAAAGGCACAGGGCTATGGCCTGCAACACGGTGGTTTTGCCGCTGCCGTTGTCGCCAAGTATGAGAAGCTGGTTGGCAACGTCCTGGGTAAGGGTGTTCCGGACCTCGATTTCAAGGGGACGCTCGAAGAGAGGGGGACCAAAGCGTTTGAAATTCTCGAGTAGTATCCGTGTGACTTTCATGGCCGCCTCATACCCGCTCCCGCGTCTTTGCCGACGTCTCGGAGGCGTTCGATTGCCCTCGCCGTGCCGCGCCTCCCTGGTTGACGCGGGGGCCGGGCTGTCTTAAAATGCAGGTTTGCGGATTATACGATTCCTTTGCGAGGGATGCAAATCAACAAACAGGGCTTGTGAAAAATTTCTCCCTCTGTGGCCTAAAACAGACAGAGGCTCCCAAAAAACCGTTCCATATTTTTGAAAAAATGCTATGGTTGCCGGATGCGCGGGGACTCATCCCAAGGCTGAAAACAGCTTTTTACCCTTGTCTGAAAACCTTGGGAAGGGCAGGCGCCTTTCCGGGGACCGGTGCGTCACATGATTGTCCTGCATGGCGCCATTGCCGACGGCGGATTTGTTGTCTGGGGGGAAAAAGCCTCCTTTGACGCGCCGGAGGAGTCCGCGCCCGCTTCCAGGGACCAGAACCCCGCCGGGAAGGGACAGAACCCGCCCTTTCATCCTTTTAGCGCCGGAGGCGCGGAACTCGCCCAGGCGCTCCGGGATTCTCCCGCAGGTCTTGGCGTGACAGTCCGGAGGGTCCACAGGGCTGTCCTTTGGCTGCCTTCCCGCGCGGGCGCCCCCCTCGCCTCGGGCCCCCTGGTGGCCCCGCCCGCCGAGGCCGCGGGGTTTTCCTCCGGTCCCCCGGTTCTTGCTCCCTGGACCGTGGCCGCGTGTCCTCTCAGGATTGGCGAGGCCGTGGACTTCCTGTGCGCCGCCATGGGACGCAGAACCCTCGCCCCGGGTGTCGCGCCCGCCCAGGACATCGCCACCTGTGTCCATCTCCTGCGGTTTGCGGGGTCTTTGGTGGCGCGCCAGTTGGTTCTCCCCACTGTGGCGGTTTCCGCGCGGGAATGCCGGGCGCTGTGGGAGCCTGTTTTGACCGGCAAGGAGGCCGGGCGGATGCAGGCCCTGGCCGCGGCCCTTCCCCCCTCGGCAAGGGCGCTTGCCCCGGACGCGGCGGGCCAGGCGCCTCCGGAAACCCCCGCCATGACTGTAGCAAAGGCGTTTGTCACGGAGTGCGTGGATTACCTGGTCCGCAAAGGCTCCGCGGGAACCGCGAAAAGCCCGGGCAAGGCAAAGGAGTTTGAAAGCCTCCATGACGCCTGGCTTGCCGCTTTGGAGGGGGAGAACGGGACCATCAAGGGCAAAAAGCCCGAAATCCTCCAGCTTGCGGCCCAGGTAGGCCGCTGGCGGCGTCCCATGCGCGCGATGGCGGCCTCTCCCTACCGTCTCGTGTTCCGTCTGGAGGAGCCGGAGGGAGGGCAGGGAGAAAACCCGGCAGGCGCCAAATGGAGCGTGCGCTATCTTCTTTCCCTCCATGACGACCCCAGCCTGCCCGTTTCCGTCGAGGACGCCCTTTCGGGGCGCGTCCAGGAGGCCAGGGCGCTCGCGCGTCCCGGGGCGGGCCTTCCCGAATACATCCTGTCATCGTTGGGCCAGGCCGCGGGTATCTGCCCCCATGTGGCGGAAAGCCTCAAAACCGCAAAGCCTGGCGGCTATCAGCTCGACACCGCGGGGGCTTACGAGTTTCTCACCCGCTGGGCCGGAGCCCTCGAACTCGCGGGGTTCGGCGTTCTTTTCCCGTCCTGGTGGACCCGCCGGGGCACCCGGGCGCGGCTTTCCGCCCGGGCCGCTGTCACCGCGCCCAAACTGCGGGGTTCCCCGGGCCTTTCCCTTGCCACCATGGTCCGTTTTGAATGGGACCTCTCCCTCGGGGGGGAACAGTGTACCCTCCAGGAACTTTTGGCCTTGGCGAACATCAAGGCGCCCCTGGTCGAGGTGCGGGGCCAGTGGGTGGAGATGGACCCGGAAAAGATTTCGGAGGCCATCCGGTTTCTAAAAAGCGCCCAGTCCAGAAAGGCCAGCGTCAAAGACCTTGTGGCCATGGCCATTGGCGCGCGCCAGCCTGCCCGGGGCATCGAGTTCGAAGGGGTGAGCGCTGACGGATGGGTGCGGGAGCTGTTGGACCAGCTTGCAGGGGTGAGCGCCTATTCCGAGCTGGAGCCGCCCAAAAACTTCGAGGGCACCCTCCGGCCTTACCAGGTGCGGGGCTATTCCTGGCTCGCGTTTTTGCGGCGCTGGGGCTTTGGAGCCTGTCTGGCCGACGACATGGGCCTTGGAAAAACCATCCAGACCCTGGCCCTGGTCGCGCGGGACTGGGCCAAGGGAGAGCGCCGCCCTGTGCTTTTGGTGTGTCCCACCTCGGTGGTGGCCAACTGGCAAAAGGAGGCGGCCCGTTTCACACCGGAGCTTCCCGTGTATGTCCACCACGGCGTTGCCCGGAAAAAGGGCGCGCCGTTTAAGCGGCTGGCCCGAAAACACGCGATGGTGATTTCGAGTTACGGCCTTATTCAGCGGGATCTCAAGTTTCTCCGGGACATCGAGTGGGCGGGGGTGGTGCTGGACGAGGCGCAGAACATCAAAAACCCCGAGACCAAGCAGGCCAAGGCGGCCAAGGCGCTCAAACCGGAATACAAGGTGGCGCTCACGGGCACTCCCGTGGAAAACAACGTGGGCGATTTGTGGTCCATCATGGATTTCCTCAATCCCGGCTTTCTCGGCACCCAGACCGCTTTCAAGCGCAACTTCTTTGTGCCCATCCAGGCCGAGGGCGACACCGAGGCGTCCAGAAAGCTGTCCAGAATCACAGGGCCGTTCATTCTCCGGCGCCTGAAAACCGACAAAACAATCATCACCGATTTGCCGGAGAAGATGGAAACACGGGTCTATTGCACCCTCACCCGGGAGCAGGCCTCCCTGTACGCGGCGGTGCTTGCCGATTTGGAAACCAAAATGTCCGGCCTGGAAGGCATCGAGCGCAAGGGGCTTATTCTCGCCACGCTTTCCAAACTCAAGCAGGTCTGCAACCATCCGGCCCAGTTTCTGGGCGACAACTCAAAGATACATGGCCGGTCGGGCAAGGTGGCGCGCCTTGCGGAGCTTTTGAGCGAGATTCTCGAAAACCGTGAGAAGGCCCTTGTTTTTACTCAGTTTTCCACCATGGGTGCCATGCTCCAAAAACACCTGCAGGCCGCCTTTGGAGAAGAGGCCCTGTTTCTCCACGGGCAGGTGGCCAAAGAGCGCCGGGACGAGATGGTGGAACGTTTCCAGAACCCTTCCGGCAACGGCCCCCGGATATTCATCCTTTCGCTGCGGGCGGGCGGCACAGGACTGAATCTTACAGCGGCGAACCATGTGTTCCACTTTGACAGGTGGTGGAACCCGGCTGTGGAAAACCAGGCCACGGACCGGGCGTTCCGTATCGGGCAAAAGAAAAATGTCCAGGTCCACAAGTTTAACTGCATCGGCACCCTTGAGGACAAGATTGACACCATGATTGAGCAGAAAAAAGAGGTTGCCGACAAGGTTGTGGGAACAGGCGAGGGCTGGCTCTGCCAGCTTTCGGACGAGGAGCTGCGCGAGGTTTTCGCCCTGCGCCGCGAATCCGTGGGGGAGTGACATGGCGCGCAATTCGTGGAATCCGTTTCCTCCCTCGGTGCCGCTCAAGGCCAAGGGCGGAATCAAGGCCCAGTCCATCCGGGGGGCTTTTGGGAAAAACTGGTGGGCCAGGCGCTGGGTGGAAACCATTGAGAGTTTTGACATTGGCGAGCGTCTGGCGCGGGGCAAGGCTTACGCGCGGGAGGGCCAGGTTTTATCCATTCAGGTGGAAAAGGGCGCGGTGAGGGCCGAGGTGCAAGGTTCCCGGGCCAAGCCCTATGTGGTGCAAATCAAGGTCAAGACCCTGGAGGCCGAAAAGTGGAAGGCGCTTGCCAACGCGCTTTCCTCCCAGGCCATTTTCGCCGCCATGCTCCTTGCCGGGGAGATGCCCGGGAGCATCGAGGATGTTTTTAAAGAGGCGGGGCTGACGCTTTTTCCGGAAACGAGCGGCGATCTTGAGACAGAGTGCTCGTGTCCAGACTGGTCCAACCCCTGCAAGCACATTGCCGCCGTGTACTATTTGCTGGGGGAGGAATTTGACAGGGATCCGTTTCTTATCTTCCGTCTGCGGGGACTGGACCGGGAGGACTTGATTGGCCTGCTGGGGGGTGCCCAGGCCGAGAAGGCGAAGAAGGATCCCTTGGCGCATCTCGAAAAAAGCGGTCCGCGTCCTGAGCCTTTGCCTGCGGACCCGGATGTGTTTTGGGGAAGAAATCTTTGGGTGGAGGAGGCGGAAAAGGAAGTGGGGATTCCGGATGTGTGCGCGGCGCTTCCCAGGCGCTTGGGGAGTTTTCCGTTTTGGAGGGGGAAGAAGAGCTTTTTGCCCGCGATGGAAGTGTTTTATGAAAACGCGTCGCCTCTTGGTCTGGACGTGTTTTTAGGGACTCCGCAGTTGTCCGGGGAAAGCGGTGACCTGTTGGAGGACGATCCGCCCGAGGAGGAGTGAGCATAAGCGCTAACTTATATGGGTGAGGTAATTGCAAAACTCTTAGAAACGACAAATTTGATGTAGGCTGGATGGTTCCGCCCGAAGGGCATTTTCATCCAACACATAGAAATCATTTTAGAA
>JAGVGH010000166.1 GCA_020057225.1 Desulfobacterales bacterium
ATACTGCTGAGGAGGATTTTAGGGGCACTTTTTCATCGCGGGCGCACGCCGTGCGCCCGAACAGGTGAATCCCTTGCAATAAGATTATTTATGGATAAGCTCTTAGGCTTTAAGGGTTAGAGTTTAGATTCTATGTCTGGATTATCCGCGTTTTTTGCGCAGATAATGGCGCAGCCCACAAAAACGGGCCGTTTACAGCCAGCCCTAAAGCCTAAAGTCTAAAGCCTAAAGCCTTCTTTCCGGCTCCGCCGGTTTAGGCTTTAGGGGTTAGGAGTTAGAATATTAGGGGGAAAAGACCTTTTTTGGCAGTTTTTTCTCTTCTTCAAATGGGTCTTTTCCCTCATAGCAGCCGCGCAGCGGCAAGGTTTTGCCCTGGCCTGGGGTTTCAACCCCAGAACCAGGGCACAGACATTATCCAGGCCGCAAACGCGGATAATTCAGACATACCATCCAAGCCCTAAGCCCTGCCGCCTGATTACACCGGAATGTTGCCGTGCTTTTTCGCGGGCCGCATCTCACGCTTGGTGCTCATGGCCTCCAGGGCGTCAATGAGCCGCGCCCGGGTCTCGGAGGGCACGATTACCGCGTCAATGTAGCCCCGGCTCGCCGCCACGTAAGGATTGTAAAACGCCTGCTCATAGGTGGCGATCATTTCCTTGCGCTTGGCGGCCTTGTCCTCGGCGGCCTGAATTTCCTTGCGGAAGATGATGTTGGCCGCGCCCTCGGCGCCCATGACCGCGATTTCCGCGGAAGGCCAGGCAAAGGCCATGTCCGCGCCCAGGTGCTTCGAGCACATGGCAAGATAGGATCCCCCGTAGTCTTTCCGGGTGATGAGCAGAAGCTTGGGCACCGTGGCCTCGGAATAGCACCAGAGAAGCTTGGCGCCGTGGCGGATGATGCCGCCGTGCTCCTGGTGGCTTCCCGGAAGGTAGCCCGGAACGTCCGCGATGGTGAGCATGGGAATGTTGAAGGCGTCGCAGAAGCGGATGAAGCGCGTTGCCTTGTCGCTGGCGTTGATGTCCAGGCATCCGGCCATGAACTTGGGGTTGTTGGCGATGATTCCGATGGGTTTGCCGTTCAGGCGGGCGAAGCACACAATCATGTTTTTGGCAAAGTGTTTGTGCGGCTCGAAAATCGAGCCGTTGTCCACGATGGCCTTGATAACAGCGGCCATGTCATAGGCCTGGCGGGCGCTGTCCGGGATGATGGTGTCGAGTTCCGGGGCCTTGCGGTCCCGGGGGTCGCCCGTGTCAGCCCAGGGGGGATCATCCATGTTATTGGACGGGAAATACGCTAAAAGCTCCCGTATCCGGGCGATGGCCTCGGCGTCGGACTCGCAGGCGAACTGGGCCACGCCGCTTTTCTCGTTGTGGGTCATGGCGCCGCCCAGGGCTTCCTGGGTGATTTCCTCGCCGGTGACGGCCCGGATGACATCGGGTCCGGTGATGAACATGTAGCTGGTTTTTTTGACCATGAAGATGAAGTCGGTCATGGCCGGGGAATAGACCGCGCCGCCCGCTGTAGGCCCCATGATGGCGGATATCTGGGGGATGACGCCGGAGGCCACGGAGTTGCGGTAGAAGATGCCGCCGTATCCGGAGAGCGCGTCCACGCCTTCCTGGATGCGGGCGCCGCCGGAGTCGTTGATGCCCACCAGGGGGCACCCGGCGGTCAGGGCCATGTCCATGACCTTCCAGATTTTCTTGGCGTGCATCTCCCCCAGAGAGCCGCCCCGCGCCGTGAAGTCCTGGGAGTACGCAAAGACGGTGCGGCCGTTTACAAGGCCATGGCCTGTGACCACGCCGTCCGCGGGGATTTCAATGTCGCCCATGCCGAAGTTCCCGCAACGGTGGGTGACGAACATGTCCAGCTCGCGGAATGTGCCGGGGTCAAAGAGCAAATCAATCCGTTCGCGGGCCGAGAGCTTGCCGCCCTCCTTTTGTTTGGCGACGGCTTTTTGTCCGCCCATTTCCCTGATTTTAGCCTCTTTGTCTTTAAGTTCCTGAATGCGTTCCAAAACCGTTGCCATGCGAAACGTCCTTTCAAGGTTATGATAGGGTTCTGGGACCCGGTGCGTGTTCCTGCCGTCCGTTGCGCGGGATTAGTCCCTTTGGCAGAGTTCCACCAATACGCCGCCGGTGGCCTTGGGATGGAGGAAGGCGATTTTCGCGCCGCCCGCGCCGGTCCGGGGTTTTTCATCAATCAGTTGGACGCCTTTGGACTTGAGATCCGCCAGGGCCTCCTCGATGTTCTCCACCCGAAAGGCCACGTGCTGCACGCCCTCGCCCTTTTTCTCGATGTATTTGGCCACAGGACCGTCCGGGGAGGTGGATTCCAGAAGCTCGACCTCGCTTTCGCCCACAGGCAGAAAATGGGTGGTCACCTTTTGTTCCGCCACGGTCTCGGCCTTTTCATAGGGAAGCCCCAGAACCCCGCACCAGAATTTCCGCGCCGCCGCCGCGTCGTTCACCGCGACCCCAAGATGGTCAATCCTCAAAATCTTCATGGTGTTTCCTTTCGCCTTTCGCCTTTCGCCGTTGTGCCATGTAATGCGGGTCGTTTGGGTTCCCACGACCCGGCCCGCTTTCCGCTATATCAGTCCGCCGTTGTCTTTCGGGTTTTCCTCCGGTCCGGGCAAAAGCTCCGCCCGCGTGTATTCCACCGCGGGCGGCAAACCTGCCTCCCGGGCGCGGTATTCCAGTTCGATCCGGTATTTGCTCACCTCGGTCCGGGCATCGATGTTTTTCTTCGTGAGCTGGTAGCGAAGGTACACCACCCAGCAAAGGAAGCCGAAGCCCGCGGTGACAGCGGCCAGAAGGAACCCTTTGAAACGCAAAAGAAGGTCGAGGCTGCCTTTGCCCAAAAAAACGGCCATGTTGGGAAGCGCCCAGATGGCAAAGACTCCGGCAAAGACCAGGGCGCCCATCATAAAAACAGGAAGCCGGCTCACGCGGCCCAACAGGGATTCCAGGGAGGAGGCGCCCTTTTCGGAGCCGGGCCCGCCGGGGGGAGCGGGCGCCCGGGCACCGCCGTGGACAAGCTCGGTGTAGGCCCGGAACACAAAGGCCACGAGCAAAAGCGCGCCCACGGGAATGCCGATGGCGGCGAAAAACCACGCGCGGAAAGGGAAGGGGATTTCCCGTATTTCCACGGATTTTCTATAGTTGTCCAGGGGGCCGTATATTTTTTCGAAGTAGTATTTGTCGTAGCTGGAGAGGTTTTTACCGTCAGCCTCGTAAAGCACGGCGCCCTGGGCGTCGAGGACCCTGTGGGTTGCCTTGCGTCCGCTGTGCTGGAGGGCGATGACGAGCACCTGGATTTCGACAATGAAAAGGGTTGCCGCCACTATGAGGAAGAGGGTTTTGTGGCGTTTCAGCAAAGAGTCGTCACGCTGGGTGTCCGGCATGGTAAAGCCTCGGCGCGCGCAGGCGCGGGCAGGGGTCACGGGAAAAAACACCGCGCAAGGTAGCATAAATGCCCCGCGCGGGCAAGACGTGGAAACGCCGTAAGGCTGACATGCCGCATGGCGGCGCGGCTTTTTACCAGGGCGCCGGGAAGTCCGGAATTTGTTTCCGCCAAGGGTTTGATTAAAATAACAAAACCTTTGACCCCCATCCGCGCTTGCGCTATAGACAGACCCGGCGGCCCTGGCAAACCGCCCAAGGGAGGATGCGAGTGACAGAACATCGAAACAGCGCCGGACAGCCCGTCCTGATTCTGCCTCTGGACACCGTGGACGCGGGCGCGCTTCAAACCATCGAATACCAGTACGCGGGCACCCGGAGCATCGCCATCACCATTGAGCAGCCCGAGTTCACCTCCGTGTGCCCCATGACAGGACTCCCGGATTTCGGTACTCTAACCATCCGGTACACGCCCCGCAAGAGGCTTGTCGAGCTCAAAAGCCTCAAACTCTACCTGCTCCAGTACCGCAATGTGGGCGTTTTCTACGAGCATGTGGTTAACAGGATTTTGGATGATCTCGTCCTTGCCCTGGACCCCCTGGAGATGGATGTGGAGGGGGCCTTTACCGCCCGGGGCGGCATCCGCGCCTCGGCGCGGGCCAGCCACAGGCCCGGGCCGCGCGTCTCTTGAGAGCATTCCCGTCCCGGCCCAGCCACATGGAGAGTTGTTCATGCGAACCGCCCGGAATAGAAGCGTAACTCCCCGTCCGCTCGGGGTTCTTGCCGCAATCGTGGCCCTGGGATGCCTTGCCGCCTGGGCCGGGGGCTGCTCCAAGATAAACCCGGTTGTCCAGCCCGTGATCCAGCCGGTCGTAAAGCCGGTTGTAAAGCTCGTCTCCGGGAGCGTGATTGGCAAAAAAGTCATTGTCGCGCCCTTTTGGGACAAAACCGGAAACGCCGCGCTGCCGCTTGACAAACTCTTTCTCGCGCCCCTGAAGGCCGGGATCGCCGGAGAAGACGGCAACGCGCGTCTTGTGGAGGCTCCTGAAATCGAGGATATTGTCCGCAAACACCGGGGTTCCCTCACGGGTTTGTCGGGGGTTCTTGACCTTTCGCGGAAAGCCCGGGAGGCCGGCGCCAACGCCCTGGTCACAGGGATTGTGCAAAGCGTCCGGGTTCGCGAGGGAAAGACAGGCGTGTACGGGTTCCGCTCCCCGGCCAGCATCTATACGGCGGCGGTGTCCCTGTGGGTGTATGACACGGCGCACGGCACCAAGGTGCTGGACAAGGCCGTGGAAGTGACCATGAAAATCGCCCGGGACGAGGATATGGGAACGGAAGGCGCGGAGAATGCCCCCTCGGTCGAGGACCTTTTCGCGGAGCTGGTGGACAAAGCCGCGGGCGAGGTGCGGGGCGCCTTGGCCAACATGCCCTTTACCGGGCGTGTCGCCCGGGTGGAGAAAGATAAAATCCTTGTCCGCGCGGGCCGGGACGTTGGCATCGAGACCGGAATGATCTTCGATATCCACACCCAGGGGCCGGAAATGTCCGGCGTCTCCGGTGAGAAATACCAGACGCTCGGCCCGTGGACAGGGGTCGCGCGGGTTATCGAAACCGCGGAGGGCCAGTCCGTGGCCCTGGTCATCGAGGGCGGGCCTGTGCGGGAAGGGGATTCCGTCCGGGTAAGGGAATAAGCGCCCGGGCGGGCGCCGGGAGGGGTGTATGCGGGCGCTTGTGACCAATGACGATGGAATCCACGCTCCCGGGCTTAGGGTGCTGCGCGAACGGCTGGCGCGGGACTGGGATGTGCGGGTGGTGGCGCCGGACCGCGAGCGGTCGGCGGTGGCCCACGGAATTACTCTGCATCAGCCCCTGCGGATTTTCACGGTGGACCTCGACAACGGGCACCCGGGAATTTCGGTCTCGGGAACTCCGGCGGACTGCGTCAAGCTGGCGGTGCTCGAGCTTCTCGATTTCCGCCCGGACATCGTGTTTTCAGGCATCAACCCCGGACCCAACGTGGGCGTCAATCTCAATTACTCCGGCACAGTGTCCGCCGCCAGGGAGGCCGCCATTTTAGGCATTCCCGCCATCGCGGTTTCCGTGTGCTCTCCGGAGGCGCGCCATTTTGAGGCCGCCGCGGAGTGCGCGGCCCTTTTGGGGGCAAAGGTGCTGGAGCACGGACTTCCCAGGGGCACGTTTTTGAACGTGAACGTGCCGGACGGCGACCGCGGGGAAATACGGGGGGTGAAGATATCCCGGCAGGGAGGGGCGCGCCTGGAAGAGGCGTTTCATAAGCGTTTCGATCCCCGCAATCTGGTGTACTACTGGCAGGGAAGTGAAACCCATCTGTTTGGCGAGGATCCGGAAGAGGACGGAGTCGCGGTGCGGGAGGGGTACATTTCGGTCACGCCGGTGCGCTGCGACATGACCGAGTATGCGCTGCTGGAAGACCTGGCGTCCTGGGAAATCGGATGGTAGAGCCGTGCGCCCCCCCTGCGGGCGGCCCGCCGATCAAACCGGCAAGGCCGGAAACAGGGAGACGGGGGCGCTTTAAAAAATGGGAAACAACACCTTCAAAACCGCGTGGCCGTCCGCTCTCATCCTGGCCATGGCCGCCCTGTGGCTTTTTTTCTCCTCGCTCCCCGGTCTTGGCTACCACTGGCAATGGTACCGGCTGCCCCGGTACTTCGCCACATTCCAGGACGGAGCGTTTATCCCGGGCCCCCTGCTCCGGGGTCTTGCCGCCACGCTGGAAATCACTTCCCTTTCCCTGATATTCTGCTTTGCCGCGGGCCTTCTCGCGGCCCTGCTCTCCGGATCCCGCTCCCTTTTGGCCCGGGCGCTGGCGGCCCTCTATGTCGAGCTTGTCCGGAACACCCCTCTTCTCGTCCAGATATTCTTCATCTACTTTGTCATCGCCCCGGTTCTTGGCATCTCCCGCTTCTGGTCCGCTGTCCTCGCCCTCTCGCTGTTCGAAGGCGCCTACGCCTCGGAAATCTTCCGCGCGGGCATCGCCTCCATCCGGCCATGCCAATGGGACGCCTCCTACAGCCTGGGCCTTTCCACCTTCCAGACTCTCCGGCATGTCATCCTTCCCCAGGCTGTCCGGCGCGTTTTGCCTCCCCTTGTCAGCCAGGCCGTGTCCCTGGTCAAGGATTCCGCCCTGGTCAGCGCCATCGCTGTTCATGATTTGACAATGCAGGCGCAGGTCATCGCGTCCGACACCTTTCTGGTGTTTGAAACCTGGTTTGCGGTGGCGGGTGTGTATCTTGCTTTGAATCTTGCGTTGTCGTTTCTTGCGACCCTTATCGAGCGCGCGGCAAGACTGGAGCAATGAGCATGGAGAAAGCGCCGGAAAGGGGTGGCGGGGAACGTAACGGGAGTGTCCTTTCCGTCCGCTCTGTTACGAAGACCTGGCCCGGCGGGGCTGCGGCCCTTTCCTCCGTGTCCCTGGAAGTCCGTCACAGGGAGGTGTTGGTTGTTATCGGCCCGTCCGGCTCCGGCAAGTCCACCCTCTTGCGGTGCATCAACGGCCTGGAGCCGGTGGATTCCGGGGAGATTGTTGTGAACGGGATCCGTCTTGGCCGGGAAAAAAAGAGCCGGGACCTTGTGCGCAGGCAAGTGGGTATGGTATTTCAATCGTATAATCTTTTTCCACATAAGACAGCTCTCGAAAACATCAACCTGGCCCAGCGTCTGGTCAAGGGGCGCACCCTTGCCGAGGCGACGGAAAAGAGCCTTGCCCTGTTGCGCAAAGTGGGCATGGAAGACAAGGCGGGGGCTTTGCCCGCGCGGCTTTCCGGAGGACAGCAGCAGCGCGTGGCCATTGCCCGGGCGCTGGCCATGAACCCGTCGCTGATGCTTTTTGACGAGGCCACCAGCGCCCTGGACCCGGAGATGATAGGGGAGGTACTGGACACCATGCGCGCCATTGCCCGGGAAGGGACCACCATGGTGGTGGTGACCCATGAGATGGGATTTGCCCGGGAGGCCGGGGACAGGGTGGTTTTCATGGACGCGGGACAGGTGGTGGAGGAGGGCGCGGCGAAAACCTTTTTCGACGCTCCGGCCATGGAGAGAACCCGGGAGTTTTTGAGCAGGATACTATGACACACAAAGGCGCGGACCGGCAGAGGAAATCAACAGACGAGGAGGAGTTCCATGGACAGGCGCAACGTGCTCATACTATGTGTCGCGGCGGCAATTTTGAGGCTCCTTGTTTTCGGGAGCGTGGCAACAGCGGGAGAAACCGGGCAGAACCTCACCCAGGAAAGCATGGTGGAAAAGGCGCTCCGGCGCGGCGTCCTGCGCGTGGGCTTCGACACCTTTGTGCCCTGGGCCATGCAGGATAAAAACGGCGAGTACACCGGGTTCGAGATTGACGTGGCGTCCCGGCTCGCCAAGGACATGGGCGTCAAGGCGGAGTTCATCCCCACCAAATGGTCCGGCATCATCCCCGCCCTGCTCACCGACAAGTTCGACATCATCATCGGAGGCATGGGCATCACGGCGGAGCGCAACCTCAAGGTGAATTTCACAATCCCTTACTACAATTCCGGCATGTCCATGTTCGCCAACACGGAGAAATGCAAGGGATGGAAAAGTCTGGAGGACTTCAACAAACCCGGGGTGGTGCTGGCCCTGCGCATGGCCGCGACTCCCAAGGCGGCGGCGGCCAAATTCATGCCCAAGGCCGAGGTCCGGCTGTTTGACTCGGAACCCCAGGCCGTGCAGGAGGTGTTGACCGGGCGGGCCCACGCCATGGTTTCCGACGCGCCGTTCCCTGCCCACACGGTGGCGGAGCATCCGGACAAGCTCTTTTTGCCGGTGAAGGGCACCTTTACCAAGGAGCCTATCGGCATGGCGGTGCGGAAAGGGGACCCGGACACCCTCAATTATCTGGACAACTGGATACGGATTGTGGAGGCCGAGGGCTGGCTTTCCGAGCGCTACCACTACTGGTTTGAGACCCGGGACTGGGCCGGGAGGATCAAATAGCGCTGTATTCCGCCCCGTGTTCCGGCTGCTATGGCGGGGTCCGGGACACGGGGCAGGCCGGACCTGGCTGCCCGGGCGGCGCGCAACTTCAGTACTCCTTCCCGCCCGCCTCCAGCATTCCCCGCGCCCACTCCAGGTCCGCCGGTGTCGTGATTTTCACGTTGTTCCGTCCCCCGGGCGCCACGCGCACAGGATGCCCGAGACGCAGAACCAGCCCCGCGTCGTCCGTCCCCTGGCAACCCTCCTCCCGGGCGCGCAGATGGGCGCGAACAAGCAGCCCGCGCTCAAACACCTGCGGAGTCTGGGCCAGCCACAGCCCGGACCTGTCCACACCTTCCACCACAAACCCCTCCGCGTCCGCCCGCCACACCGTCTCATGGACCGGAGACGCCAGCATGGCGGCGCCGCATTCCCTCGCGGTCTGGACACAGGCCGATATCTCCGCCGCTGTCACAAACGGGCGAACCCCGTCATGCACGGCCACCCAGTCCGCGTCCTTTGCGGCCAACAGCCCGTTGAAAACAGAGTCCTGGCGCGTGCTCCCGCCCGCTGTCAGGCGGAGTTCCTTTTCAAGGGGAGTTCCCGGCAAAAGAACGCTTTCGATATACGGCAGATCCCCGGCGGGCGCGGCCAGGACAATCCGCGCGATGTCCGGGCACGTGTCAAAGACATGAAGCGTGCGCGCCAACACAGGTTTTCCCCCAAGGTCCATGTACTGCTTCCGGACAGCGCCCCCCATTCGGACGCCGGATCCTCCGGCAACGATTAGAGCCGTGACCATGGTTTTCCCCTAAGAACGCGGCGGGCCGGAAAGGGATGTGCCCTTCCGGTCCCGCCGGTTTAAGCAACGACGCCCCGGTTCAGCGTAAATACGAAAGCTCCTTGGGAAGCGGCACTCCCGTTCCCATGACATCCTCTCCGTAATTGACTCCCGCGAGAATGGCGATGTCCCGGAGCGCGCGCTGGTCGCCGGTGAACACCACTTCCTGAATGTTTTCCTTTTGAATTTTGCCGCCCGCCCATTGAATGTCCAAAACACTGCCCGCGTCAAACCGGTGGTCGCCCACCACCATCTCGACGTTTCCGCCGTAGCGCTGGACGATTTTGGCGACCAGAAGCGAGGGGCGGGTGTGGAAGCCCAGTTTCACCGGTATTCCAACTTTAATGGTGTCTTTCTGAATGTTTTCCCGGAGCACTTCCTGGGCCAGGTCCTTGCCCTGGCGCATGAAAAAGCAGGTGTAGTAGAGGCCATAGTTGATGGTGTACCGGGCGAGCCGCTCCGGGTCAATAATCCCGGCCATGCGGTCCCGCGTCAGTTTGTAAACGTTTTTGTACCCCACGTCATGCAGGTGCCGCTCGTAAAAATGCAGAAGACGGCCCGTGAGCTCAAGAAGATGCAGGGCAACGGAAAAGTACCCGCGCAGGTGCTTGAGCTTGATGTTTGTCTTGTGAAACCCGCCATGGACCACGTAGGAATCAAATGAGGACTGGAGGTTGTGGACCATCATCTCATGGCGCCGGATTTCCACCTCGTTGACGCTTGCGGGCACCATGCGCTGGATTTCCGCAGGGTCCACAGGCTCATGGATGCCGATTTCGTCAAAGGTGTCCACGATGTTCAAAAACTCGGCGGCGACACGCACCACGTTCTCGGTTTTTTGCGAGGGTTCCTCGTCGTCAATATCCGGGTCGAGCATGAAGGGCGTGGTGATACGGGGAAAATCCACCACGGAAAAGGTCTCCCGGGGAAAGGGGATTTCGAGGCGCGCGGCTTCTTCGATGATCACGGGCGCGAGTTTTTGGAGGGAGCGGATGAGAAAGCTGTGGACTTCGTTGCCCAGGGCGACAAAGGCCTCGGTGTCCTTGATCCCGTAATAGGGCAGCCGGTTGAAGATGTGTTTTTGGGAATAGGCGGCCTTGGAAAGATGCCGGACAGCGGCGGAAAGCTCGCGGTAGAAGTACCATTTTCTGCTGTTCTTGGCGCCGTGGTGGTCCAGGAGGTCTTCCAGGAGCTGGGAGGAGGACATGAGTTTCGCATAGAGTTTTTTTGTGCAGGTGCAGATGCTGGGCTGCGTTCCCATGAGGTAGATGCAGCATTTGAGGTACTCGTAGGAAAAAATGTGAACCTTTTCATCGAATTGGTTTTGGGGGGGCAATTCGGGATAACATTCCATGGGGAACCCGCTTTTGGAGAAGTTAGATGTCAGGAGTAAGGAGTTCGAAGAATAAGGGAAAATGCCATCGTCTATAGAGGTAACAATGCCATTAACTTTAGGATTCCCCCTCACCCTGGCCCTCTCCCTCCAGGGGCGAGGGAATATCCCCGCCGGATTATTTGGCAAGAACACGTAGGATGACTGGGCAGCGTCTTGAAAAAGAGCTTTGCTTTTTTATATGTCTGCTTGGCGCGGAAGCCGTTTTAGCCACACGCGCCGCGCGGGATTCCCTCGCCCCCCGGTCCTTTTCGGGGGGAGGGGCAGGGTGAGGGGGGATTAACTCCTTGCCATAAGTCAATTTTTTAACACAGGGCCAGGATAGCTTTAAGTGCTTATCCCTAAATACTGCTGAGGAGGATTTTAGGGGCGCTTTTTCATCGCGGGCGCACGCCGTGCGCCCCTACGGTTATGTGACGGCCGTTA
>JAGVGH010000109.1 GCA_020057225.1 Desulfobacterales bacterium
ACCCGACACTATCCTCTGGAATAATAGGTGCTGGGTGAACCCGCGCGCGAAAAACGCCTTTGACACAATAGAACTCCTTGGCGCGCGCGGAACCACCCAGCCTGCGCCTCATTTTGCAATTACCTCTGTACAATACCGCTCTCCGGTCCGGCAAGCGCCGTTCTCACAAAAGCGGCGCCAGCATCCGCACCAGTCCCTCCCCAAAGTCCCGCCAAACACTCACGGTCTCCGCCCTCGGGCGCTCTGTCAGCTCCAGGTCCTCCATCCATGACGCCACGGCGCCCACCTCCGCCGAACCATAGGCCAACAGCACCACCTCGTAGTTGAGAAGCAGGCTTCGCATGTCCAGGTTTGCGGAACCCATGACAGCCACGTCGTTGTCCACCAGCATGACCTTGGCGTGGAGCATGCCTTCCTTATAATACAAAACCTTGCCCCCGGCTTCCTGGATTTCCCTTAAAAACTGGCGGCGGGCAACGTCCACCAGGGAATGGTTAGAGCGCTCCGGCACAATCACGCGCACGTCCACGCCGCGCCGGACCGCGATGAGAATCCCTTTTTGCAGGGCCTCGTCGGGAACAAAATAGGGGGTGACAATCCAGAGGCGCTGGTCCGCCCAGAACAGCAGGGAAAGGAGGGTGTCGTACAGAAAATCCCCTTCCACGTCCGGGCCTGATGGCAAGACCTGCGCCACAGCCCCCGGATACGGCCCGGAGCAGACCTCGCGTCCCGTGTCTCCCGGCGACAGGCTCCCGCCGCTTGCGAATTCCCAGTCCTCGCGGAAAATCTCTTCATAATCCCGGGCCGCCGGGCCTTCCAGCACAAACATGAGATCGCGCCATCGTCCTTTAATGGGCGCGGGTCCCATGTATTCCCTGGCGATGTTGGCTCCGCCGGCCATGGCGTGACAGGAGTCCACCACCAGCATTTTGCGGTGGTTGCGAAGCTGGGAGAAGCGCCGGAAGGGGAGCGGCATCACGGGCATGAACCAGGCGGCCTTGCCCCCGGCCTCGAGGAGGGGTTTGAGAAGCCCTTTCCGGGCCGGGGCGGAACCCACGGCGTCCAACACAAGGCGGACATCCACGCCCTTCCGCGCTTTGGCCGCGAGTTCCCGCACCACCTCCCTGCCCACCTCGTCCGGGGAGAGGAGGAAGGTGGTGAGGTAGATGCGCCTGCGGGCGCGGCGGATAAGGGAGATAAGCTCCCGGTAGGCTTCTTCGCCGGTGCCGCACAGGGTGACCCGGTTGCCCACGGAAACAGCGGGCAGGCCGGTGCCCCGGAAAAGGCGTTTTAGGGGGTCCATGTCCTCGGGCAGCCCCGCGGCCCGTTCCTGAAGCCGAATGCCTGGCTTTTTGCTCACGGCCCTGCGCATCTTGCGCCCGCCCAGGAACAGATAGAGAGGCACTCCCACATAGGGCAGAAGCACAATGACAAGGAGCCACGCGATGGTTCCGGCGGGGGAGCGCTGCTCGCGGTTCACCCGGGCCACCATCAGGGCGGCAAAGGCGCATCCCACGGCCAGGGCGACGTAGGAGAGTACAAGCACAACTTCCATGAAAAGCGTCGGCTCCAACGTCATCCTCCCTGGAGTTTCGCGGCGATAACGTTCCGCAAGGTTTCCACCGCCTGGCCGCCGTCCTGGACGCGCCCCATAAGCCGCTGAAAGCGGGCGTCTTCCAAGAGCAGGGCCGCGCAGGCCGGGTCTTCTTTGTCAGGCCGCGCGGCGTGTCCGGCCAGGGCTTTTTTCAACAGGAGCCGTTTGACAGCGTTCATGGCGGAAATATGTCCGGTTTGCCGGGGCGCCTTGCGCAGGGTTTTTGTCCGGTGGTGTTAAGAGACGGATTATGCTACAGCGATACCATTCGCGGGCGGGCAATGCAAGGGATGGAACAGCGGCGCGGGGAAAACCGGGCGGAAGCGATGGAGGAAAACGGGATGGAGGGAAAGCCTGTGAGCGCGGGCAGGGTCACCATGGCCCACTCGATGCTGCCCCAGGACGCGAACGCGGCGGCGGCCATACGCCACTGCCGGGTGTTTTGTGCCACGGCGGGCAGAGACAGGTTGGATTTGCGAGCGCCGGAGCATATTGGCAATCGGGTGTTTTGAGGCCGGCAGTTAAAAAAAGCATTGGAAATCCGCCGGTTGTATGGTAATTTGACGCATGAGGCATGAATATGGCACGGAAGGCGGGCGAGGGCGGATGAAACGCGCGCTTTGTTCGGAGGCGCACAGCCATACCGGCGGAAAGGCAAACGCTTTCCGCCATGGCCTGGGCGCGGCCGCAAGGGATGCCCCGCCGGTTGCGGGCGCCCGGATGGCAGAGCGGCGCGAATACAAGGAGAGTCCCCATGAATCGGAAATGGCACAGGCTTTTGGCCCTGCTCCTGGCGGCGGCCCTGTTGGCTCCGGCCCCGGCCCTGGCGGCCCCGGAAGCCCCCAAATCAAACGCGAGGGTTATCATTCGTGTTGAAAAGCTTCTGGACGCGCTGAACAACCTGGACGCCTGGGCGGGTGTCGCCCCGGGCGCGCCCGACTCTTTCTCTAAACCCGTCCGGGACAAAATCATGGGCGGCGCCTGGATAGACCCGGCCCGCGCCGTCATTCTCAGTGTGGGCGCGGGAGCGGGCCTTGCCGCCCTCAAAAAAGGCAAATCCGCCCAGGGTGCCCCTCCGGCCGGAGAAAAGGCGCCCGGTGTTTTTGCGGCCGTGCCCTTCCTGGACCCCAACCCCGCGTTCCAGGCCCAAACAAACGCCCTCGTTGACACCGCCAACAAGTGCTACTTCCTCGCCATACCCCAGCCTCCCCCGGGCAAGCAGACTGAAATTCCCAAGTCTGTCCGTGAGGCCATGCTCCGGCAAGCCAACGAGATTACCGGATACACGCTTCTCGCGGAGGTTCCTGTCTCCCGGCTCGCCGGCGACATAAAACCCGCTTTGGCCGCCCTTGTCGAGGAGGCCAAGACCCTTGCCGGAAAACAGGGCGCCTCTGGGGGCAAAATCAAATCCGGCGAAAAATCCATCCAGGCCCTTATGTCCTTGGCAAACCAGGTGGAAACCGTGTCCCTTGGGCTCGCCCTTTCCCCGGCGGACGTGTCCGCGGTCTTCTCCCTCAAGGCGGAGCGGGATACCAAACTTGGCAAGCTCTTCACCGCGCCCCCCGCCGTAAAAAGCAACCTTCAAAGCTACCGTCCCTCGGGCGCGGTGGTGACGCGCACCCGCGCCATGGACACCCGGCGCGCCGCAAAGGAAATCCTCAAACCCTTGAACGCGGGCATGGCCGAGGCCCTGGGAGGCATGGACTGCCTCTGGAGCACATTCGGGGAATTCACGGGGGAGTCGGTTTTCGTGAAGGACCAGGAAGGTGAAATCAACCAGTACCTGGGCATGGCCCGGCTGCGGGGAGCGGACGCCGCGAAAACATTCATCACCGGCAAACTGCTCCCCTGCATGCAGGGCCTGGGGGACGCTGTGCAGAAAGCGGCGCTTCAGGCGGGTGCCTCCAAAGCGGCCAATCCGTTCGTGCCCACTAAAAGAACCACTGTCGCGGGCAAGGACGTGTATGGATTCCGCTGGCAGAAGCCGAGGCTGGATCCCGGTGTCGTTCCTCCCCCCATGCCCTTTGACAGCATGGAGGTCCGCCTTGCCGTCCAGGACGATTTGCTTCTTGTGGCTCCGGACGATTCCCGGATTGCCGGGCTGTACATGGAGGCCAAGGTTCTTGAGGCCCAGAACGACACTGGTCCCACCATGCTCATGGAGGTTGACCTGCCCGCTTATTTTAAGAAGACCCTTGGGCTGGAGCCCAAAAGCCCAACAGGCGCCGCCCTGGGAAAAGCGGTCTTTGGCATGACATTCAACAACAGAGGGGCCGATGCCACTTGGACCGTGTCCGTCGAGGATATCAAGGCCGTCTTTGCGAACCTTGGTTCCATTCAGGCCAAATGGGCCGAGCGGAAAGCGCTTTCCGGAGAGGACACGGACGCGAGCGCGGAAGGAACGGCAGGGGCCGCTGACGAGACCGGCCCTTCCCTGACAGCCGAAGACCTGCGGCGCCAGGAGGTCCGGGCGCTTTTGGCCAAGGCGGACATCGTGGCCGTGTACGGGGCGCACCGGCACGCGGTCAAATACTACACACAGGCCCTTGAAAAGGATCCGGAAAACGCCCGGACCTATTTTGCCCTTGGCCTTTCCCAGGCGGAGCTTGGAATGTATGACCAGGCTCTCGCCAACATCAACCAGGCCATCAAGCGCTCGCCCAAGGAGCCGGCCTATCTCTTTGGAAGAGGCAGGACCCTCATGCTTATGGGCCGGACGGACGAGGGCATGGCCGATGTTTCCAAGGCGGCGGCCATGGGGGATGTGGACGCCCGGGAATACCTGGCGAAGAGGAAGGAACAGACCAAAGGGCGGTGAGGGTAAAGGAGTTGCGCCAGGAGCTGGAAGCGCAAGGAAAACGCTCCTGCCTGGGCGCGTTCTCTCTTTTGGAAGCCGCGTAACGGCAAGGTTTTTGTCATGGCCTGGGGTTTTAACCCATAAGCGCTAACTTACATTAATTGCATGAATATTGTTATCTTCGGGTAGTTCCGCTAGAATAATAGGTGTTGGGTGAACCCGCGCGCGAAAAACGCCTTTGACATAACATAACTCCTCGGCGCGCGCGGAACCACCCAACCT
>JAGVGH010000103.1 GCA_020057225.1 Desulfobacterales bacterium
AACATTTCTAAATGATTTCTGTGTGTTGGGTGAATCTGCCCTTCGGGCGGAACCACCCCGCCTACCTCAAATTTGTCGTTTCCAGGAGTTTTGCAATTGCCTCTGGCATGTAGAATTAGAAAGGCGTCCAAACCGGATAACGGTTTGGGTTCGGGTTCGGCCTCTACGAAGTAATGAGAATCATTCCCCGGTTTTTCTTCGGGCTTTTTTCAGGCTGTCCAGGCAAAGAACAAGGTCCGGCTGCCCGGGTTCCCGCCCCAGACCCTCCATGAGCCAGTCCTCGAGCTGGGGATACGCCTCCCGGCACTTGGCGCTGGTAAATGTGTCCACCACCCTGCGGATGCTGTCCGGCGCCTTTTCCATGGCCTCGATGTAATTCCGCGCGGTGTGTATCGCCTCTTTGGAATCCCTGTCCACCGAGAGCCCGAGGCGGATAAGGGACTCCCAGGCCGTGTAATCGGTCCGGTCCAGGTCCAGGGCGTGCGTGAACGCGCGTTTGGCTTCCGCGTATTTGCCCTTTTTCTGGTGCAGCCTTCCCAGCTCGACCCAGGCCCATGCAAAACGCGGCTCGATGCCTATGGCGCGCATAAAGGAGGACTTGGCTTTCCCGAACCGGCTGAACTCGTCCGCCAAAAGACTGCCCCTCTGCGCCCAGGCCCAGGCGTATTCCGGGTCCAGGGCCACCGCGCGGTCCAGGGCGTCCAGCGCGCGGCGGGCGTTGCCCCGGACACGCTGGACCACTCCGACGATGGACCATGCCCAGGCCGAATCCGGCTCCAGCTCCACCGCGCGCAGGCTTGCCATTTCGGCCTCGTCCAGGTCGCCGCCCTCCTCGAACAACAGGCGCGCGATTTGCGACCATGCCCAGGAGTAGTCCGGGTCCAGGGAGACGGCGCACCGGTAGGCCGCAAGCGCGGCCTCGGTGTCCCGGAGTCCTTCGTGAAACAACAGACCCATGTGCGCCCAGGCCCAGGAGTATTCGGGGTCCCGTTCCAGGGCGGCCTGGTACATGGCAAGGGCCTCGCCGGTGTTTTGGCCGGACTGGTGGAGAAGCAGCCCAAGCTGCGCCCAGTTCCACGGCTCGCCGGGCGCGGCGCGCAGGGCTTCCCGAAAGGCGGCCTCCGCCTCGGGGAGCCTTCCTTGGTCTATGTACAGCAAACCAAGATGGGTGAGTGCCCAGTCGTAAGCCGGTTCAATGGAAAGGGCCTTTTTGTAGGCTTCCTCGGCCTCGGCGTGCCGCGCCGGATTCTCTTGCAAAAACTGCCCCAACTGGCCCCAGGCCCACACGTAATCCGGCTTGAGCCCGATGGCCCGCCGGAACGCCTCTTCCGCCTCCCGGGGCCGGTTGCGCTCCTCCTGGTAAAACAGGCCAAGCTGGGCGTAAACAAACGGATAGTCGGGATCCCGCTCCGCGGCTTTCCGGTAACACGCCAGCGCCTCGCCTCTCCGTCCGGTCTCGTGCAGAATCTGGCCAAGCTGCGCCCAGGCCCAGGCGTAATCCGGATCAATCTCCACCGCGCGCCGGTACGCGGCCTCCGCCTCGCCGGTCCTTTCCAGTTCCTCGTGCAGCAAAAGCCCCATCTGCGCAAAGGCCCAGGAATACAACGGGTCCAGTTCGACGCTTCGCTGGTACAGAAGCAGGGCCTCTTCCGGGCGGTTCAGATGCTCATGCAAAAGCTGGGCAAGCTGGCCGGTTGTCCAGGGATTTTCAGAATCCCGCTCCAGGGATTTCCTGTAACAGTTTTCCGCTTCCTGGTGCCGCCCCAGCCTGTCGTGGTACAGATATCCCATCTGCGCCCAGGCCCAGGGATGGCCCGGCATGGCCTCGATGGAGCGGAAGTAGGCGTTTTCCGCCTCCGGGAGCAGACCCAGATGGATGTGGTACAGGGAGCCAAGCTGGGACCAGGCAAAGGCATAGCCCGGGTCCAGCGCGACGGCCTTTTCATACGCCTCCCGGGCATCCGCGTGCCGCCCAAGGTTTTCATGGTACAACACGCCAAGCTGTGTCCAGCTCCACGCGTACTCGGGATCCGCCTCAACGCTCGCCCGGTAGGCCGCCTCGGCCTCCTCGAACTGGCCCAGGTTTTCATGCCGCACCTGGCCCACGCGCGCCCAGATTTCCGGGTTCATCGGGTCCAGGCGCGCGGCCTCGTTGTACGCCGCGACAGCGCCATGGAAATCACCCAGGCGCTCCTGGAGAAGCTCGCCCAGGAGCACCCATCCCTCCAGCAGGCGGGGGTCCAGTTTGACAGCGTTCCGGAACGCCTTTTCAGCAAGAAGCAGCTCCTCGGGGTTCCCGTTTTCAAGAATGGCGGTTCCTTTGGCGAGCCACTCCTCCGCGGTTCCGCACAGGCCGGGGGACTTCTTGTAACCGCCCGGTTCGGGCCTGCCGTTGCTCGCCATTCCTTGCCGCTCCTCTTTAAAAACGATTCGCTCCCGGTCCGGCGGGAAGCCCCTTTTCCGAAGGCGCGGGAAACGGAGCGCCCGTGTTTTAACGCGCTGACGGTTCCTGGCTCCGGTTTGTCCGGGTAAGCGCCATACTATCATCCCGCGCGGCGGGCGCAACAAAAAAGTGTGACAAAAACGTGTCCGCCCAGAGGCAACGGGGAGCGGACAGCCCGGCCCGGCGCATGATACCCAAATGCGGTCCAATCCGTACCACCTGCTGAAAGCTCCCGCTCAATCTCCCTCTCCCGCAGGGAGAGGGCCTGGAGTTTGGACATTTTGTGTAGGTGTGTTAAAAATTTTATTGACCTACTCCGAAATTGGCGCCATGTTATCCTCACCCAAGAGGAGGGGCGCCATGAGCAGAGAAGAGATCAAAGACGCCATATTTGAGGCCATTGAAGAGTCCCTTGAGGCCTCTCTGCGGGCGGTCCGTCGGCTTAGAAAGGACGGAATCCTTGCGGATACTGCCCGTAAAAAACGTAAGTCGCAGGTCGAGATGGCCTTCGGCATACTTGAAACGTCGGGAAAACCGCTCCACGTCACGGAGATCATCGAAGGCATTGAAACCGCATACGGAACCAGAGTTGACCGGGAGTCGCTGGTTTCGGCCCTGACCAAAAAACTGGGGAAAGGAGACCGTTTCGTCCGTACCGGCAAAAACACGTTCCTCCTGAACAAGGAGGGCGAATGATGTTTGCCAAAAATTTCATCGCCCTCATGCAAGAGAGCCTCGGGCCCGCCTTCAAACAGGAGAGGGCCTAAATCCGCGCCATGGAGCTTGGCGCCGGAGGACTGTGCGCGCTTCCGGCCTGGAGAAAAAAATCCAGACGGCCTTCCGCCCTGGATCTTGCGGCCCTCCTTGGAAAGGAGATAGAGACCGTGGGCGATCCGGCCCCGTTCAGCATCCCGAACGCTTGCCGCCTGATCCGGTATGCCTATACCTGACGCAGCGGCCTTGAAAAATGTCCAAACTCCAGGCCTGGGGTTGAAACCCCAGGTTACAAAAAGGGGGTGTAATTTGAGGTGACGGAGGCGTCCAGGCCAGGACGCCCGTTTAAAAGACCTCTGGCCCCGGCCATTCGGGGTCTTTTCCCGGACCCCCAAAACCCGGCCCCGCCCTGGCGCTCACGTCCCCGGCCACGTTCTTCCGGCGACTTCCATACAGGGCCTTAGACAGATCCCCGGAAGCCCGGAGGACGGAGACCCTTGTTAAATGCCAAGAGCCTTGAGGGAATTTCGGCGATTTCCCTTGAATCCTCCGGCAGGACGCGTGCGGCATGTTGGATATGCGGTAAGATGCCCGCCCGCCGGGAGCGGCGGGCCTGTGAAATTGGGGGGAACCGGGATATGCCAAATACCCCTGCATCTCTCATGGGAAGGTCTTGACATTCCCGAAGAAATAAGGGATAAACCCCGAACCCTTGAAACCACCCCCTGGTTGCGACCATAACCTGACACCCAAGTTCGGAGCGGCGCGCGAAGCCCGCTTCCGGCACATTGCCAAAATTGCATGCGGACGGCTCCCCCGCCGCGCGGAGAACCCATGAGCCTTCTGCTGACAGACAAGGATTTCGAGCGTCTCTCAGCCCTCGTGTACGCGAAAAGCGGCATCCACCTGCACGGGAAAAAAAAAGAGCTCATGAAAACCCGCCTTGGCAAGCGCCTTCGGGCCACCGGCACGCGCAACTTCGAGGAGTACTACGGATACCTGCTCCAATACGATGATGGCCGGGAAATGGTTCACATGCTTGACGCCATCACCACCAATAAAACCAGTTTCTTCCGGGAACCCAGCCATTTCCAGTACCTGGAAAAAAATATTTTCCCTCCTCTTGTCCAGTCCGGCAAACCCCGGCGCCTGCGCTTTTGGAGCGCCGGCTGCTCCAGCGGAGAGGAACCCTATTCCCTGGCCATGTGCGTCATGGACGCCTTCCTCCACGCCAAATCCCTGGAGTTTAAAATCCTGGCAACTGACATTTCCACCGCGATTTTGGAAAGGGCCCGCCTGGGCATTTATCCGGAAAGCCGGGTTGCGGAAATACCCCTGCCCCTGTTGCGCCGCTATTTCAAAAAGGGTTTTGGCAAACAGGAGGGATATTTTCAGGTAAAGGAAAACATCCGGAGCGTGGTGACTTTTGGGCAAATCAACCTCATGGAGCCTTTTTCCTTTAAAAGGCCCTTTGACGCCATTCTGTGCAGAAACGTGATGATATATTTCGACAGGAAAACCCAGGCCGTCCTGGTAAACCGGTTCTTCGAGTGCCTGGCGCCGGGCGGCGCCCTCTTTATCGGGCATTCCGAAAGCCTCTCGGGCCTTGAGCATCCCTTCAAGTACGTCCAGCCGAGCATTTACCGCAAGCCCTGAGCGGGCCGCCCTTTGCCTGCCCCGCGCGTTCCCCCCTATGGAAACGACAAATTTGAGGCGGGCCGGGTGGTTCCGCCCGAAGGGCAGGTTCGCCCAACACATAGAAATTATATGAGAAATGTTGGGTGCGCCCGGGCCTTGCGGGCCGGAACCATTCAACCTGCGCTTTATTTTGCAATTACCTCTTGTAACAATCTGAAAGCCATAGTATTTTTTGCCACGCTCCCGCGATTCCGCGCCCCTTGTCGTCCGCGCGCGGAGAAACAAGGATACCAGAGAAAGGCGCGCGATGGCGTCCCGAAAACCAGCGCTTTTGCGGACAGCCCTGGCGGTCATCGTCCTTGCCGCGCCATGCATGGTGTTTCAAGGATGCCAGGGCATGAAGGCGTCCGGGCGCAAAGCCGCCGGAGACAAAGCCAGACCCGGAGAACCTGCCTCCAAGCCCAGGCCAAAGCCCCAAAGCCTTGGCGGGCTGAACGAGAAGGTGGACGCCCTCTATGACGTGCTGTTCGAGCTGGAGGAGCGCCTGACCCTGCTTGAGGCGCGGGCGGACAGGAAAAAACCTTCGGGCGGGGAACAGGACACAGCTCCGGCCGTGAAAAAGGCCCCGGACAAAAAAAAGCGGGGAGCGGCACCGGCCTTTAGCGGGGCCGGGCCGGAGGAGCTTTACAAGATGGCCCGGAGGAAGCTCCAGGAGAAAAAGCATGACGAGGCCATGGCGCTGTACAAGGAACTGCTGGCCCGGTATCCGGAGCACGAGCTTGCGGACAACGCGGGCTATTGGATAGGGGAGATCCACTACGACACGCGGCGGTATCAGAACGCCATTTTCGCGTTTCAGGACGTGGTGGCGAGGTATCCGGGCAGGGAGAAGGCGCCGGACGCGCTGCTCAAGATAGGTTATTCGTATGAGAGCCTGGGGGACAATGACCTGGCGGCGGATTTTTTCCGGAGGGTGCTGGACGAGTATCCGCTTTCAACGGCGGCGGACAAGGCCACCCGGAAACTCGGGGAGGGGGGCGGGGATTAGATTTTATGTCCGGATTGCCTGCGTTTTTTACGTAGATAATGGGGCGCTCTGGGGTTGAAACCCCAGGACCATGGCTCAGACATTATCTGCGCAAAAAACGCGGATAATCCGGACATAGAATCTATCCGGATTCACACAAAAAAACCATCCTTTTCCCCGGGGCATGGGCGGTCCAGGAAAGTTATCAGGCCGGAATAAACGAGGGGTTCCGTATCTCCGCAAGGCTTATTGCTCCCGCCGGGCAGGTCACCTGACAGATTCCGCAGCCCACGCAGCGCTCCTCGTCCACCAGGGCGAAATCCGCGTCCGGCAGCACGGTGATTGCCTTAAACCAGCACCGGTCCACACAGGCCCCGCAGACCTCGCAGGCGTCCGCGTCCACCTGGGCAACAAACCGGGAAGGGTCGTTCATCCTGCGCCCGTACTGAATCATCATGGGCATGGCCATGCAACAGCACCCGCAGCAGTTGCAGATGAAGTGCATGTTCTCGCTCTTGTTCATGGTGACATGCATCAGCCCGGCAAGCTCGCACTGCCGGATAATCCCCAGCGCCTCCTCCTTGGATATCTCCTGCCCTGTCCCCCGCTCCAGGTTGTACTCCGCGGCCTTGCCAATTTGCAGGCACACCTCGATGGGGTTGTCGCACTTGTGGGCGATAAGGCGGCAGGTGCATTTGGTCACGGCGATTTTCGTGCTGGATTCGATCAGCTCTTTGCAGCTCTCATAGGGCAGTATCTTTTGCCCGGCCTGGATGGACTGCTCCACGGGAATGAGCCGGGTAAAGGGGCGGGGCAAAAACTTTTCCACCAGCTTGGTGTACTCGGGCCACTCGTTTTCCATGTACTCCTGCCACAGGTTGTAATAGTCCCGTCCCGCGCCGGGCCACAAAATGGTGGCGTCATGGAACTGCGCAACGTCCCTGCAGAGGCGGTACCGCACAACATCGCCCTTCTTGGACTTGAAGGCGAGGCCCTTTAAGAAAAACCCGTGCAGCTTTGCGGCCATGTCCTCCTGGGACATATTGAACTGCGCCGCAAGCCCTGGGGCCGCGCCGGGCAGCGCCAAAAGAATTTCCGCGTCCCGCGCGTCCACAAGCATGGCGAACAGTTTGGGAATACGGACCGAGCCGGGGGCCATGATTTTTTCGGACAGTTTTTCATAAACTGATTTTTCCGCGGCCATGGTTCCTCCTTAAACAGTTCCGGCGCGTTTTTCGCGCACTTTGTCTTTGATCCATTCAATCCAGGGAGCCATGCCCTCGCCGGTTTTGGTGGAAAGGCGGAACAAGGGCATGGCGGGGTTGATTTGCCGGATGTTGGCGGCGGCAAGTTCGATGTCGAAGTCCAGGTAGGGCAACAGGTCGGTTTTACTTAGGATTCCAGCGTCGCAGATACGGAACATGAGGGGGTATTTCAAGGGTTTGTCCTCGCCCTCGGTGACGGAGAGAACCACCACGCGAAGGTCTTCCCCCACGTCGAATTCCGCCGGGCACACGAGGTTTCCCACGTTTTCGATGATGAGAAGGTCGGTTTGGGAGAGGTCAATCCCCGCGAGTCCCTCGCGCACCACGTGGGCGGCGAGGTGGCAGTCTCCGCCGAACCCGTCGGTGTTGATTTGCACCACGGGCGCGCCGGACCGGGCAAGGCGGACAGCGTCGTTGGTGGTGCAGATGTCGCCGACCACCACGGCCGGGCGCACATCCGGGACGAGCCGCGTGATGGTGTCCTCGAGAAGGGTTGTTTTGCCGGAGCCGGGAGAGCTCATGACATTAACGGCGAGCACTCCGTGCTCGGCGAAAAGCTGGCGGTTCTTTTCGGCCATGATGTCATTGGCGGCCAGAACCTTTTTAACAACCTTGATTTCCATGGGAGGCCCCCTGGGCTGGTTTTTCCGGAGGGCCGAGGGATCGGGCCGTCCGGGAAGGAATTGTTTTACGGCTCCGGAAAGCAGGGAACAGGGCGCGGGCCGCCGGGGACCGTCATCAATCCACAGACAGGCATGCCTCAACAGCTTCCCGGACGTTTTTCAAGAGTTCCTCCAGGGTTTCGCCCTAAACCGGCAAAGCCGGAGAATTCAGGAGACAGAAGTTCGGAGTTGGAATACCAGGGAAAGCGCCCGGTTTTTTAAAAACCGGGTCGCATTCCTTACAGCAGCCGCAGCGCGGCAAGGTCTTTGATCTAGACATTATAGTTGCGGCCCGTCAACCGCGCGGCGCGCGAAACCGGCCCGCGAAACAAGTTGACCTGCCTCCCTTTACGCGGGTTAAACCGGAATACG
>JAGVGH010000178.1 GCA_020057225.1 Desulfobacterales bacterium
ACAGCCTGAAAATCCCTCCGCGTCCGGATCAGGCCCGAAAAAAACGGTTTTTTGAGTCATCGGGACGGGTGCGTCGAAAAAAGTTCACGGATTCAGGTCCTGGTTAAAAAAGCGGCGGTGTTTTGCGCCCCCCCTCCCCTGCTTTCCGCGCCTGCTTCCGCGGAAGCCGTCGGGGACGCGCCCCCCAGGATGGCCGGGCGCCGCTCCGCCCATCACAACAATTGGAAAGGCCCAAAATATATTAAGAAATGGATACACGTTTTGCCATCCCTAGAAACGGCATCAATCCAGCGTTTTTTAGTTCATAAGATAAAGCTATCACTCTTTTCGGTCTGGATGTATAAAATTTAATATAAAAATTCAACATTTCTTTTTTTAGCTGTTCAGGAGTCAATTCACAAAAGCTAGACACTGATCCATTATAAAGATATAATTTATCCCAATCATCTAATAGTCTTCCTTCTTTTACTGCATCGTTATATATTTTTGATCCTGGGTATGGTATAAGAATAGATGTATGAATATGTGAAAGGTTCGTTTTACAAGCATATTTAATAGTATTGCTGATTGTTTTATAATTCTCTCCAGGCAAGCCAACAATAAAGTATCCATGAGTCAAAATTTTTCTTGATTCATACATATTGATTATATCTGGCACTGCATCAATATTTATATGCTTCCCAACATTTGATAAAATATCCTTTGAAAATGTTTCCAATCCAAAGGCTACGATATAACAATTTGTCGCCTTGAGAAGGTCAAACCATTCTGAATCATACGAATGTACCCATATTCCGCTGGGCGTCCGGAAAACCGTTCTCAAATCACGCCGCGCCCACTCCCGAAGCACCGACTTCGCGTATCCTAAATCCGCGTTAAAATTATCGTCCAAAATTTGTATTTCTCCCACGCCCCGCTCCTTCACCAAATACTCGATCTCGTCCACCACCTCGACCGGATCGCGGTGGACCAGCCGTCTTCCAAACACGCTGTTCGCCGAGCAAAACGAGCATGCGTTGGGGCAGCCCATGGTGGTAATCAACGGAGCGACCACAGGCCGCCTGCGGATTCCCCCCGCAAGTCTGGCCTGGTAATCCCTGATCCGTACCGCCTCCCAGTCGGGTCTTAAAATAGGAGACCAAGGGTTTCCCGGTCTCGGCGTAGTCCGGTATTCCCCCCTTGGTCCCAGCGCGGCCAGCCCCGGGATTTCCCAGTAGTTCCTTTGGCCGTCTTCAACCATACGGGCAAAGGCTTTAACGGGTTCCTCTCCAGGGCCGACGCAGACCGCATCCAAAGGCATGTAGCGCAAGGTTTTCTCCGGCACCGCGGATGCGTGCATGCCTCCCAGAAGCAAGGGAAGCGCGGGCGCCAGGGCGCGCAGTTTCAAAACCAGCCTGCGGACTCCGGGCATCATCACCGCAAATCCTGTAAAACCCACCCAGGAGAAAGCGCCCTTGGCGGCACGGTGAAGGAACTCCCCTTCTTTTTCCGGGCGCACGGTGAAATCATATACTTCTGTTTTGTGGCCCTCTAATTTAAGGACAGTTGACAGGCAAAGCAGGTTAATGGGAGGAGAGACAGTGGCGGGATTGCCTGCCAGCACAAGGGCGATGGGTTTTCTGTTTTTTCGCATTTTACCACCTAAAAATTTTGCATTGAAATAATTTTGACGGTAAGCGGCGCTTTTCTTACCGTCCACCCCCCTAAAAAACAGCGCAACCAGCGCTATCGTGTTCAAATACAAATGTTCAGGAGAGGAAAACACGGTTGGCGATGGAGGCAAACGGAGCGATTCCCATATACCGTATTTCCTTTGCAAGCGTCATTGCGCGCTTTAACCGGGATGAGTAAAATTTTAAATAGAACCGTATCATCTCCTGCTTAAGCTGCTTTTGAGTCAGTCCGCAAAAGCTTGGCATGGAACTGCTGTAATAGTGTATTTTCCCCCAGTCGTTCAACATCATCCCATCCTTTATTGCATCCCTGTAAAGCTGGCATCCTGGATAGGGAATAACAAACGAGGTGTGTATATGGCTCAAATTGCTGCCGCAGGCAAAATCTATGGTTTGACGCAGGGTCTCCCTGCTTTCGCCAGGCAGCCCGAGAATAAAATAGCCCTGGGTCAGAATTCCCCTGGACTCGTACATGTTGATGATGTCTGGAACCTCCGCCAAACGTATCCGTTTTCCTGCCTTTTTTAAAATTTCCTGAGAACCGGACTCGATTCCGAACGCCACTAGATAACAGCCCGTCTCCTTTAGGAGCGAAAACCACTCCGCGTCATACCCATGCGCCCATATCCCGCTGGGATTTCGGAAGACCGCCTGGATCCCCCGGCCCGCCCATTCCCGAAGCACGGACTTGGCGTATTTCAGGTTGCAATTGAAGTTGTCGTCCAGAATATGGATTTCGCCAACACCCCGCTCCCTGACCAGATACTCGATCTCGTCCACCACTTCCACCGGATCGCGGTGCACCAGCCGCCTGCCGAACACGCTGTTGGCCGAGCAAAACGTGCAGGCGTTGGGACAGCCCATGGTAGTAATGACAGGGGCGACCTTGGGATGCCGCCGGATGCCTCCTGTGGGGCAGGCGTGGTAATCCTCAAGGCATACCGCTTCCCAGTCCGCCCTGGGCAGCGGCGCCCATGCCTTGCTCTTCCTCGGGGTTTCCAAATACTCCCCTCGGGGACCAAGCGCCGCCAGTCCCGGAACCTCCCAATAGTTTTTCCCGCCCTCCTCCACCTTCCGCGCGAAGCCTTTGGCGGGTTCCTCGCCCGGGCCCACGCACACCGCGTCCACAGGCATATAGCGCAGGGTTTCCTCAGGCACGGCCGAGGCATGCATACCGCCCAGAAGCAGGGGTGTCCCGGGCGCCCGCTCCCGCAGCCGGAAGACCAGCCGCCGGATATGGGGCATCATCACCGTAAGCCCCGTGAGGCCTACCCACGCGAACGCGCCGGAGGCGGCCCTGGCGACAAACGCTTCCTCTCTTTCGGGATGCACGGTGAAATCATGCACCTCGGTTTGAAATCCCGCCTGTTTGAGAACAGTCGAGAGGCAGAGCAGGGCGAGGGGCGGGGACAAGGTGGGAGGATTGCCGGCCGCGGCAAGGGCAATGACCGGCTTTTTTACAGGCATCTATATGGTCTCCCTTTTTTGCCGGAACAAGCCTGTCGTCCGCGGCACATTTTCAGAAGAACAGGCAATTTTGAACAACAACAGCACACATATAATAACATACCGGTTTACTATGAATGCCTACTTCTCCGCACAGGCACGGATGGAATCTCCTGCAGTCCTCCTCAGTTTTTATGGATGGATTTATGGTCCGCTCTTGTTCCTCTCTGTTTTCATCTTGTCGCGCCGATATCCTCCCGGGTGACAAGCCGCATCACCCGTTCCCTCTCCGCATTTCCTCAAAGCGGCGCTTTCTGTTTATTCTTGAATCCTACTACAATTTTCCGGCGCGGACAACCCAATTCCTCACAACCGCCTCATTTTTCCCCGCCCTCCCCGCTCCACCATTCCTTTCCCGCCATGCATCCCCGAATGGCCGCCAAAAGCGCGCTCTTTTTAACCGGCTTGGGAAGATGCATGCCGCACCCCGCCAAAAGACTCTTCTGCGCCTCGCTCTGCATCGCGTGGGCTGTCATGGCAATCACCGGCGTCCGCGCCCTGCCGGTCCGCGTCTCGAACTCCCTAATCCTCCGCGCCGCCTCGTATCCGTCCGTCGCCGGCATGCGCATGTCCATGAGCACAAGGTCATAATCCCCCGCCATAAACCGCGCCACCCCTTCCTCCCCGTTCCCCAACGCCTTGAATTCGCCCGCTCCGGCCCGGACGCGCGCGTCTTCGATACCAATATGCCCTGGGGGTCTTCGGAGGCCTCGGGAAAAGGTCCAAGAGGCGCCTGGGGGCAGCCCGGATCAAGCGCCAACACAGGGGAATCCGCCTGGCAAACGGCTCCCGGAAGGCCCGCCATTACAATCAAAGGGACAAGCATGGCAAGGCGCGCCGTCAGACAGCGCCTCTCCTTCTTCGCCTCCCGCGGCCTTTTCTCTCCGTGCTCTGTGAACATTTCAGCGGTCCGCGCCCTCTTGCTGTCCCGAAAAAAAAACCTTGCCCTTGCTCTATGAATACCATAATTGAATGGAAGTTCAAAGCCTTGGAAAAACGCGGACGGGTTTCCCAAACTAAAAAAACAGGTTGAAAACCAGGGATTGTGTCGCGTACAAACAAAGAGGAGCTTTACGGCGTCCGCGCGGAGGAAAAAGCGGGCGTGGAGGAATAAGCAATGGACGGCGAGGAGCGCACCGCCACAGGAGAAGACCCTTCCATCGTCAAGGCGCTTAAGACCATCCGGCGCTTCGTGCGGGAAACAACCGGGGAAGAGCCGGAGGACAGGGACATTGCGCGCGCCCTGTGCCGGTATTTTGTGTTGAACGAGATTAAAGAACACATCGTAATGGCCTGGGAGACAGACACCGAAGAAAAAACGGACTCCTGAGAAAGGGGAAGACGGATGGGAACCCACGGAAACCTTGGAGGACGGCTTGAGGCGTTTCGCAGCCACATTCTCCCCGCGGAATCAGCGCTCATCGTCACCCATGATTATCCCGATCCGGACTGCATCGCCTCCGCCGCGGGCCTTGCGCGGCTCTTCTCCTTTTGGGGCGTGAAAAACTGCGTCATCGCCCATGGCGGGTTTGTGGGCAGGCCCGAAAACAAGGCCATGGTCCGCCTTTTGGACCTAAGCCTCTCCCCTCTGGTCCTTGTTAACCCCGCGCGGTTCACCCGCCGCGTCCTCGTGGACGCCGTGCCCGGCGGAGGCAACATGTCCCTGCCACCGGAGACTCCCGTGGACGCGGTTTTTGACCACCATCAAGGACAGCCCGTCCAGTCCGCTTCCTGCTACATGGATATCCGGCAGGACATCGGCGCGACCTCCTCCATCATCACCATGTACCTTTTGGCGGCCGGATGCCCCATACCGCCCAAACTCGCAACCGCCCTCTTTTACGGAATCAAAACAGACACCGGAGACATGGAGCGCGAGGCTTATCCCGAGGACCTCGCCTGCTACCGCTATCTTTTCGACCTCATGGACTACCGGCTTCTCGCCCAAATCGAAAAACCCCCGCGGGGGATCGAATTTTACAGGTGCCTCAACCGGGCCATTCAGTCCTTCACACTCCATGGGAACGTGGGAATCGTGGCCCTGGGCCCTACCCCCTCGCCTGACAGCGTGGCCGAAATGGCCGATTTTTTTCACAGACTCGAAATTCTGGAATGGACGGCGTGCTACGGGATATTTGATAACGCGCTGTTTTTTTCCATAAGGTCCAAGGTGCTGCACGCGGCGGGCAAAATGGCCGCGCGGATTGGGAAGGAGCTGGGGGGATCGGGAGGCGGACACGGAAAAATCGGGGCGGGAAAGGTGGAGGGGGACAAAGCTCGGCTGCGGCGGATTTCAAAGGAGTTTGAGCAGGCCGTGGTCAGGCGGCTTGGCGGGGAGGAAAAGGGGGACCGTCCTTTTTGGGTGGAATGCTGATGCCCCCTTGGCCAGGCTGATGCGGAATTTTTCACGAGGTTTTGTGGGCGGCCTGACACGCACCGACAAACCATTTCCATATCAATTCTATTAGTCTAACAGGATCCCCTCTGCCTGGAGCTTTGATCTTTATGGTTTGCTCTATTGTTGATCATAAAAAATATTTACAGGATGGAAGTCGAGCCGAAGCAGATAAATGCGTGTAAGCATTCAGGGGGGTATCAAATTGCAATGCATTGAAATCATTTAATATTTTTTATTGCCCTCAAATTGTGAAGAAAGTCACACTGAATGATTTCAACTGGTTATAAATACATGGTAAGAATAGATAGATTTTTTATCTAATAATTTCAATATGTTTACCCCCTGAATGCTTACCTTCATTTTTTCCGTTTTTTGAGGACACGGGAAGCGGCGCCTGCTCTCTCCGGTGCCGGAATCCAAGAGGATCCCCTGGAACCGGCGCCGGAGTCTTCTTCTATCCCTCGTACAACACCGCCAAAATGCGCGCCTTGCCGTTCTTTCCCGTAATGGAATGGGGAGTGGTCGAAAGGTAGTACACCGAGTCCCCTGCCTCCAGGTCAAAGCCGTCCCCTCCGATTTCCAGCCGTGCCGTGCCTTCCAGCACAAAAATGAACTCCTCCCCGTCATGCACGGATTTTTCCGCCCCGGGCACAGCCTCCAGTTCCACCACCAGGGCCTCCATGTTGCGGCCATGCACGTCGTGGGCAAGGCTGTAGTAGCTGTACAGATCCCTTCCCCCCTTGGAGGTGGTCGAGCGCTTCACAGGCTTCCGCTCTCCCCGGCGCGTGATCTCGCAGGTCTTGTTCCCCGTGCCCGAGATGAGCCGCGCCAGGGCCGCGTCCAGGGCCTTGGAAAGGCGCATGATGGTGCCAAGCTGGGGCTGAATGGTTTTCTTTTCAATTCCCTCGAGCACGTCCTCCTCAAACCCCGTCATCTGGCTAAGATGGGAAAGGGTGATCCCTCTTCCCGTCCGTATGCGGGCGATCCGCCCGCCCACGTCCTCGCCGTTGTCCGCGCCCTGGGGCGGCGCCGGAATATCGCCGGTGAGCTCCGAGAAGAAATCCACGTTGATGCTTGGCACACACTTGGTCTCGTTTTCCATGTCGGCCCCCTTGAAGGTCGGTAACATTGCGCCGTGGAAAGCAATGTAGCACAAGCCGTTTTCGGCGACAAGGGCCTTTTCCCGCCCTTTCGCACCCTTCGCCCTGGCACGGTTTTCGCACCTCCTGTAGCCGGGCGCCCCGCGCTGCCGGAACACCTTCCGCGGGAAAGGAGCCACCGCCATGACCGCCAAAGCCCGGATTATCCCCTTTGCCCCCCATCCAGGGCAAGCCCAAAGGCCCTCCCCAAACGGACAAGGGACCCCCGCGGATTTGACAGCCCTCTTCGATACCCCCGAAAACGGACGCAACGGCGCCGCGCGCAGAACTCTCGGCGACTGCCTGATCGAGGCCGGTGTCATTGACCAGGAAACCCTTGACCGCGCCCTGTTGATCCAAAGCGCCTCCTCCAAAAAACTCGGAGACATCCTCGTGGAAATGGGCGTGGCCGACGACACCATGATCGCCCGCAACCTGGCACGCCAGCTCCGGATCCCCTTTGCGGACCTCGGCGGCTTCCGTCCGGACCCCCAAATCCTTACCCTTGTCCCGCCATCCCTCATGAGAAAACACCTGGCCTTTCCCCTCAAGCTCCACGGAAAGCGCCTTGCCGTGGCCCTTGACTCGCCCGGAGACTTCGCCGCCCTCCAGGACCTCCAGTTCGCAGCCGGAATGGACATCCTGCCCGTGGCGGCCGCGAAAAGCCATATTCTCAAACTCGTCAAAGAGCACACCGGAGCCGCCTTAAACACCGGCGGTTCTCCGCCCGAAAACCCCCTCGTCGAAATGATAGGCGCGTCCGCGGTGGAAGACAAAGACGAGGAAGAGATGGATGAAAAAATCCTGCTCTCCTCCATGTCTCCCGTGGTCCGCCTCACCAACGCCATCATCGCCGAAGCCGTCAACAAAGGCGCCAGCGACATCCACATCGAACCCTACCAGGCCAAAAGCCTGGTGCGGTTCCGTGTTGACGGTATTTTGACGGAGGTGTCGAAAATAGACCCGCACGTCCATCCCTCTGTTATCTCCCGCATCAAGGTTGTCGCGGGAATGGATGTCTCGGTCCGCAGAAAACCCCAGGACGGCAAGGTCCGCGTCCGGTACGGAGGGAAAACCTATGACCTGCGGGTCTCCACAATCCCCGCCGCCCACGGCGAAAAGGTGGTAATCCGCATCCTCGCCCAGGACAAAGGCTCGCTTCTGCTCGAGGACATGAATTTCTCAAGCCAGGTCTATACCGGCATGACCGCCGCCATCGAAAAAAGCGCCGGGGTCATCCTGGTGACCGGCCCCACCGGAAGCGGCAAATCCACCACCCTGTACGCCTGCCTCAACCGCCTGCGCTCTCCCACAGTGAACATCATTACTGTCGAGGACCCCATCGAGTACGAAATGGACGGTGTGGTCCAGGTGCAAATCAACCCCAAGGCAGGCATCACCTTTGCCGCCGGTCTCCGCTCCATTCTCCGCCAGGACCCCGACATCATCATGGTGGGCGAAATCCGCGACCAGGAAACCGCCCACGTCGCTGTCGAGTCCGCCCAGACCGGACATCTTGTCCTCTCGACACTTCACACCAACGACGCGCCCTCGGCTGTTTACAGACTGCTCGATCTCGGGGTCGAACCCTTCATGATATCCTCAAGCCTCATCGCCGCCCTTGCCCAGCGCCTTGTCCGCAATGTCTGCCCCAAATGCGGGGCGCCCGACCCCTCCACCCGACGTTTTCTGTCAAAGTTCTCCCCGTACCGCCAAGAGGGGGCGCGGGAAAATTTCCTCTCCGGCAGGGGCTGCCCCCACTGCGACCAGACCGGCTACCGTGGCCGCATGGGAATCTACGAGCTGTTGCCCGCCAGTCCGGAAGTCCGGGAGGCCATCGCCCGGACAGGCTCCCATTCGGAACTCGTGCGCGCCGCCAAAAAGGCCGGTTATGCCGAACTCGCGGGAGACGGATTCCTTAAAGCGTCCGCGGGAATGACGACCTTGAGCGAGGTCTTCCGGGTGGCCTTGGTGGAAACCGCCTCCCCGGAGGAGGCGTCGGACAATCTCACCCTCAAGACCGGAGAGGAATACCGCCGAAACACGGAATCCAATGTTACGCCTCTTGCCGGGAAAAAAGGAAAAATCCTGGTCGCGGATGACTCCAGTGTGATTGTAACTGTAATCCAGGCCGTTTTAACCAAAGCCGGCTACGAGACCATCTCCGCCCGCAACGGGGTCGAGGCCCTTCAGGCCGCCTTCCGCGAAAAGCCGGACCTTGTGATCACCGACTACCTCATGCCTGACATGGACGGCATCACACTCATCGAGAAACTGAAAGCCCAGATGCTTTCAAAAAGCATCCCGGTTGTCGTTCTCACGGCGAAAAACGAAACCGCCTTTTTCAACAGGGCAAAGATGGCCGGAGCCGGGGAGTGCCTGGGCAAGCCGGTCAACAAAGAAGACCTTCTGGCAGCCGTTTCCAGGCTGCTTCGCCCGGAAAAAGACTAAACCGCGCCGCCGGGCGCGGCGCGAAACACCCAGGGAGAACGGCCATGACGATAGACATGAAAACCAACGGACCGCTCGGCGCCGCCGCTCCAAAAGACGCAAGCCTCATCGCCGGATTATCCGGGGACAGCAGGAAATGGCTTGACCAAAAAACCATGGAAAAGGAAAAACAGGACCATCTGCTTGAAAAGCAACTGTCCGCAAAGGAAAAGCAAAAGATAACAGCAAGATATCTCGTAATAGCGATGAGCGTTTTTACAATAATCATCAGCGTCACACTGGTGACAAAATCCCTTCCTGACGAAACAGTCATCCGGAAAGGTTACTACAACACCAACAAGAAGACAGACCTATGCCTTCAAAACCTCTGGGTTATCTCCGGCAGAATCCAAAAAGGGGAAAAAGATCCGGCGCATGGCCTAAAGTGCCCGGCCACCGGCGCCGGATATCTGCTCAGACACGGCGATGACGGAATGGCTGTTTACTGCCCCAACCCGGAAATCCATAAAGTATCCGCGCTCTTCGTGACAAAAGGCCGGCCTGTCCCGGAGGTGGTGAAATGAAAACACGCGACACACGCATCAATAAAGGCTTCTCTCTTGTGGAAACGCTTGTGGCGATAGCTCTGATAGCCATCCTCGCCGCAATCGCCCTGCCCCGGTACCGCGCCTACATCAACAGCGCAAACCAGACGAAATGCCTCTCCAACATGTACGCGCTTGAAAGGGAAACCTACCTCAAATACACCAAAACACACACCATCCCGGAAATCATGGCCGCGTCCGCGTACTCTGTCCATCCAACACAACGGACAGGCATGGAAAAAATTTTCGCCATCATCAACCCGGCTTTTGTGACTCCGGCCTATGCCATGGTGGCCGCCGGGGACGCCCCGCCCCCGGAGGAAACAGCCTCCTCCTATGTTTGTCCCTCAGGAGGGGTCTATGTCGTGGCCGAAAACCTCGACACTTCCGACAAAGTCCGGGTCATCTGCTCCCTGCACGGCGATTTGCATTACAAAGAAGAGACGGAAACAGACGAGAATGACGGGGAAAGCGGCACGCCTTCCCCTGTGTCCTGGAATTTTCAAAGCATGAAAAAAGACGGATTTCCCCCGGGTGTCCTCATGACCAGCGAAAAAGCCTGGAAAATCCTGGGCGGCGGCAACGCCCAGCGCCTTACGGGAACCGGATCGAACGAGCGCTTCTATTTCCCCAACCCAAAGGACGAGTACACCGTCTCAACGGTCGTCCGCCTCAAGGCCGGACGCGACTGGTCCGTGGGCTACGGAATCATCCTGGACGGCGTTCTCGCAAACAATAAGCCCTCCAAGGATTCCGGGGTCATCGTCCAGTTTGACCGGGGTTATGATGACGGGAAAATTGTTTTCCGCGCCCGTAACAACGGGAATGAAAACTATCCGTTTGCTGTTCTGGACCCGGGCCGCTCCACAGACAAGAGAGCCGCGGATTATGATCCTGTCTGGTGGTCCAGCGAACACAAAATTGACATCCAGGTTGTTCGGGTGGACTCCAACACAAAGGAAATCCGCGTAAAAATAGACGGAGTGGAGATAACAGGCAAATCCAAAATCACCTACAAGTCCACAACCGCCGGAGGTTACACCGGCCTTCGGGTCTGGGGCGAGCCCACGGATTTCGCCTCCCTCTCCGTCTCCTAAGCGCGCTTTCAGGATACCTGTCCTGGCTGTGTCGCGCGTTGGTGGGTTGTCAGAGGTAATTGCAAAACTCATGGAAACGACAAATTTGAACTAGGCCAAGTGGTTCCGCCCGAAGGGCAGGTTCACTCAACACATAGAAATCATTTGAGAAATTTGGCTGAACCCGGGCCTTGCGGCCGGAACCACCCAGCCTACGCTTTATTTTGCAATCTGGGGTATGCACTTGACTCAAGTGACCACAATATGTAGTGTTGTGGGTTAAAGTCCGCATTGAAGGCTCCGGTGGCATGCCCTGAAAGCGAGGCCATCGCCTACCTGGGAATACAAGAACCACAAGATGTGGCGGGGGCTTGAGCCAACTGCATACCCCGGTTTTGCAATTACCTCGTCAGAATATTTTTCCCGGTTGGCTTGCCCGCCCGGCGAAAGCCGGGGCGGAAGGGTCCGGAAAAGCCTGGACCCAGGCTTTCGCCGGGGTGACGCCTTGCGCACGGGTTTTCAAAATTGGACATATCTAAGAGGTAATTGCAAAACTCTTAGAAACGACAAATTTGATGTAGGCCGGGTGGTTCCGCCCGAAGGGCATGTTCACCCAACGTCTTGGAATAATGGTATAATTGTTGGGTGAACCCGGGCCTTGCGGCCCGGAACCACCTAACCTACGCTCAATTTTGCAATTGCCTCCTAAAGGAGTGTCCCTATGCGTGTTCTCGTTGCGGACGACGATCTGGCCTCCCGGCGGATTCTCGCCATGGCTTTAGGCAAAATGGGATTCGATGCGCTTACCGTTCCGGACGGGGACGCGGCGTGGGAAACCCTTGCCGGTCCTGACCCTCCGCGCCTGGCTGTTCTCGACTGGAAAATGCCGGGCATGGACGGAACCGAAATCTGCCGCCGGGTGCGCGCCCCGGGCAGCGCGCGCCCGCCCTGCTATATCATTCTGCTCACCGGCATGGCAGGCAGGGAAAACATGGTGGAAGGATTGTCAGCGGGCGCGGACGACTACATCGTCAAACCCTTTGACAAGGGCGAACTGGCCGCGCGGCTCAACGTGGGAAAACGGGTGGTGGAACTCCAGGACACCCTCGCACGGCGGATACAGGAGCTGGAAGAGGCTCAAAACCACATTAAAACCTTGCAGGGCATCATCCCCATCTGCATGCACTGCCACAAAATCCGGACCGACCCCGAAAGCTGGGTGCGTCTTGAAAAATACTTCGAAAGCCACTCGGACGCCAAATTCAGCCACTCCATCTGCGATGAATGCCTGGTCAAACACTATGGGTATCTCAAGGGGCCCGGAGAAAAAAGCGTATGACCGATTCTGCTTGAGTTAATCGAACTCCTAAGAGGTAACTGCAAAACTCATAGAAATGACAAATTTGATGTCGTTTGGATGGTTCCGCCCGAAGGGCAGGTTCACCCAACATCTTGGAATAATGGTATAATTGTTGGGTACACACGGGCCTTGCGGCCCGGAACCACCCAATTTACGCCCAATTTTGCAATTACCTCCCTGAATTCTGAATTCTCCGGCTCCGCCGGTCTAAGCAATTACCGCGCCTGGCTGAATCCCGCTTGCTTTTGCCTGCGGGAAGGGATACAAGCATAGGATTGCGCGGCGCGCAAAACCGGTTTCCACCCTGGCCATAAGACAGGAGGCGGACCGTGAACGCGCGCCCTTCCAGGCGGTTTCAAATGCGCGACCTTCTCATCGTGTTGGACGGTCCGGCCGGGGCCGGGAAAACAACGGCCAGCAGGCTCCTTGCCCGGGAACTGTGCTATACCTATGTGGACACGGGCGCCCTGTACCGGGGAATCGCGGTGGCCGCAAGGGACGCCGGGGTACGGGCGGAGGACGATGCCGGGCTGCGCGCCTTGTGCCAGGGAATGGACATCCGCGCCGTCACGGACGCGGGAGGCGCGCGGGTCTGGATCAACGGCGCCGAGGTGACCGGCGAGCTCCGGACGCCGGAAATCACCATGCTCACGTCCGCGGTGTCCGCCCGGCCTGCGGTGCGCGAATGCCTTTTAGGAATCCAGCGGCGCCTTGGGCAAAACAAGCGCGCGGTTTTCGAGGGCCGGGACATGGGAACCGTGGTGTTTCCGGACGCGGACCTCAAGTTCTTCCTCACGGCGGGCCTTGCGGCGCGCGCCCGGAGGAGGCACGCGGAGCTTCAGGGAGACGCGCGGCACCGGGATAAAACCCTGGAAGAGGTCACACGGGAGATGGAGCAAAGGGACGCCAACGACTCGGGCCGGGAGCACGCTCCCCTGGCGGCGGCTCCGGACGCGGTGTGGATTGACACGACAGAGATGACGCTGGACGAGGTGCTTCGCGCGATGCTGGCCCGGGTCAGGGAACAGGCCGGGAACGACGCCTGCTTGTGAAGTGTTTCACGTTTTTAGGGCGCCGCGCCTGCGTCCGCAACAAAAGCGTTTGTGTTTTCGGCGTTGTTTTGTTATAGGGGCTTTTCCCGTAATCGGGCTATTCCGGCCCGGCGGCCGGACATCATAAGGACAAGGGGGTTTAAGGTTTCTAATGCAAGAACAACACGACAAAAACATGGTCCAGGGCGAGAGCGCGGGACCGGACACCGACGAAAACACGAAGCAGGGACAAGCGGACTTCGGAGACAACGACAGAGACAGCGACGACTCCGACGACTCCATGGAACAGGAAATGGGGGCGGAGGGCGCCCAGGACTTCATGCAGCAAATCGAGGAGAGCTTCAAGCGCTTCGAGGAGGGCGAAGTCGTTCACGGCAGGATTGTCCAGGTGGACAAAGAGTTTGTCCTGGTGGACATCGGATACAAGTCTGAGGGCCTTATTCCCGTCAAGGAGTTCCTGGAACCGGACGGCACCATCAACGCCAAGGTGGGCGATGAGGTAGACGTGATGGTCGAGCGCCTGGAGAGCGAAGACGAAGGCGTTTTGGTGTCCAAGGAAAAAGCCTCCAAGATCAAGGTCTGGGAAGAGATCAAGCTGGCCTACGAGGAGGACGGCACCGTGGAGGGCACCATCACCCACCGCGTCAAAGGCGGTTTCTCCGTGGACATCGGAGTGCCTGCCTTTTTGCCCGGCTCCCAGGTGGATCTCCGCCCTGTGCGCGACCTCGATTCCATGGTCGGGAAAAACTTCACCTTCAAGGTGCTCAAATACAACCGGAAACGCTCCAACATTGTTCTCTCGCGCCGCGTTATCCTTGAGAAGGACCGCGAGCAGCAGAGGTCCAAGACCCTTACCTCGATCCACGAGGGCAAGGTCATGGAAGGCCAGGTCAAGAACATCACCGAGTACGGCGTGTTCGTTGACCTCGGCGGCATTGACGGTCTCCTGCACATCACCGACATCTCCTGGGGCCGGGTCAAGCATCCCTCCGAGCTCTTCAAAATCGGCGACACCATCACGGTCAAGGTGCTGGACCTCGACCTGGAGCGCGAGAGGGTATCCCTGGGCATGAAGCAGCTCAAGGCGGACCCGTGGGACACCGCGGCCGAGAAGTATGTCATCGGCTCCCGGGTCCGGGGCCGGGTTGTGAGCCTTACCGATTACGGCGCGTTTGTGGAACTGGAAGAGGGCATCGAGGGCCTCATTCACGTTTCCGAAATGTCCTGGACCCGGAAAATCCGGCATCCTTCCAAGGTGGTCTCGGTGGGCGAAGAGGTCGAGGCCGTTGTTCTGGACATCAAGCCGGGCGCGCGGCGGGTGTCTTTGGGCATGAAGCAGGTGGTGGCCAATCCCTGGGACGTGATTGGAGAAAAGTACCCGGTTGGCACGACCATCGAGGGGAAAATCAAGAACATCACGGACTTCGGCATGTTCATCGGCATTGACGAGGGCATTGACGGACTCGTCCACATCTCGGATATTTCCTGGACCAAGCGCATCAACCATCCTTCCGAAGTTTACAAGAAGGGCGACGAGGTCCGGGCCATCGTCCTCAACATTGACAAGGAAAACGAGCGCTTCTCCCTGGGCATCAAGCAAATCGAGCCGGACCCCTGGGAGACCATTGGCGAGCGTTACGAAGTCGGGACCCGTATCAAGGGCAAAGTGACCAGCGTCACGGACTTCGGCATCTTTGTCGAGCTCGAGGAAGGCATCGAGGGCCTTGTGCATGTGTCCGAGGTGTCCAAGGAGAAAATCAAGACGCCGGTGGGCATGTACAACCTGACGGACGAGGTGGAGGCGGTGGTGGTCAACATCAACGCCCGCGAGCGCCGGATCGGCCTGTCCATCAAGCGGCTTGAGCAGGACGACGACCAGTCCATTTACGCTGATTATCTGGCCGGCGCCCAGACCCCGAGCAGCAGCCTGGGCGAGGCGCTCAAGCAGAGCCTGCAGGAGAAATTCCGCGGCGAGCAGGAAGCCAAAGCCCGCGAACAGGGCAAGGATGACGAGCCAACGGAATAATGCTACAACGCGGGCCGGGGCGCCGGTGAACGGCACCCTGTTTTCCGCGTGGTGAACCTGAAGGCGGGGGCGCGGCGGCGTTCCCGCCTTTTCCATTAACGCCGCCAGGGAGCACGCCATGTTCGCAAGAAGGCATCCGTTTCTTTTCTTCGGGCTTGTCGCGTCGGGTCTCTTCACCGTCTCCGTAGTGGCCTTGTTTCTTATTGTCAGCGTGATCGTGACCGCGGCGTCCGGAGGCGCGGAGATTGGCGGCAAAGACAAGGTGGGTGTCATCAAGGTGGAAGGGGCCATCACCGAGTCCGACCATATCGTGCGCGCGCTTAAGAAATTCGGCGGGAAAAAGCACATCAAGGCCGTGGTCCTGCGGGTGGATTCCCCCGGAGGGGGAGTCGGTCCGTCCCAGGAAATCGCCCGGGAAGTCGAGCGGCTCAACAAAAAAAAGAAGGTTGTGGTGTCCATGGGCTCGGCGGCGGCCTCCGGAGGCTATTATATCTCGGCTCCGGCGGAGGTTATCTACGCCAACCCCGGCACCATCACCGGAAGCATCGGGGTAATCATCGGATGGGCCAACCTTGAGGACCTGTTCAAAAAAATCGGATTCAAGCCTGTCGTGGTCAAAAGCGGCGCCCACAAGGATATGATCTCCTCCTCCCGCGAGCTCACCAAGGAGGAGCGCGAGATGCTGGACACCATGGTCCAGGCCGTGCATGGGCAGTTTGTGGGCGAGGTCGCCAAGGGCAGGAAGATGCCCGAGGACAAAGTGCGCGCTTTTGCGGACGGACGCATCCTGACCGGCGAGGAGGCCCTCAAGCTCGGGCTGGTGGACAAGATGGGCAATTTCAATGACGCCATCGCCCACGCGGGCAGGCTGGGAGGAATCGAGGGAGAGCCGGAGATCGAGGTTGCGAAGGACAGAAACCTGGACTGGCTGGAATACATGCTGGATTCCTCCATCAAGCGCGTGGCGGAGGAGGTGCGCGGCGGGGCGGCGCTTCCGGAATACGTGATGGACCAGGGGCTGTAAGGAAAGGCGGCGCCGGATTTTCACGGGCAACCGAGGTAATTGCAAAATAAAGCGTAGGTTGGGTGGTTCCGGGCCGCAAGGCCCGGGTTCACCCAACAATTATACCATTATTCCAAGATGTTGGGTGAACC
>JAGVGH010000255.1 GCA_020057225.1 Desulfobacterales bacterium
GATAACGGCCGTCACATAACCGTAGGGGCGCACGGCGTGCGCCCGCGATGAAAAAGCGCCCCTAAAATCCTCCTCAGCAGTATTTAGCGATAAGCACTAACTCCGAACTTCTGTCTCCTGAATTCTCCGGCTTTGCCGGTTTGGATTCAATGTCTGGATTCAATGTCATTAAGTTTAGGATTCCCCCTCACCCTGGCCCTCCCCCAGGGGCGAGGGCCAGGGTGAGGGGGAATCCTCTTCCAAAAAAGGATTTCGCGGGAGGCTTTTCCTCCCTGGAAAGGAAAAACAATGGATTTCAGCGAAATGGAAAAAGATGAACTCTTTGGACGCGTGGAGCGGATGATTAAGGAAAAGGGATATTACAATGTCCGGGAAACCTGGCGCGAAACCGCGGCCCGGGTCGAAAAGGAAAACCCGGAGTTCGCGGCTCTTCTGCGGCGCGCGGAAGAACGCTGGGACGAGTTGCAGGGCTAGCGCTTTATCCGGCCGTCCTCCCGCGGGAATTTTATGTCAATGGCCTGTCGGATGGCCCGGGTAAGGTCCGCCTGGCGAAGAGGTTTGTTGAGAAAACAGCGGATTCCCATGGCCAGCGCGGTCTCCTCGTTGATCATCTCCGAATACCCGGTGCATAGAATAACCGGAAAATCAGGAACAGCGTCAAACACGCGCAGCGCGAATTCCACCCCGGTGAGCTTGGGCATGGTGTGGTCGGTCACGATGGCATGGTAGGCTCCAGGGTTGTTGAGGAACGCCGCAAGCGCCTCCTCGCTGTCCGTGTGGGCGCTCACTGTATAGCCCAGGCCCGTCAGCATGGTTTCCGCCATCTGGGCGATGGCCGTCTCGTCGTCCACGAAAAGAATATGCTCGCTGCCCCGCAGAGGAAGATGCTCCGCCGCCTCCGGGGCGGCGCCAAACGCGCTTTGATAGAGGGGGAGGAACACGCGGAAGGCGGTACCCTTGCCCAGCTCGCTTTGCACCGTGACCGCCCCGCCGTTGCGCGCCACAATGCTGTGAACGGTGGCAAGGCCCAGCCCCGTCCCTTCCCCCTGCTCCTTGGTGGTAAAATAAGGGTCGAATATTTTTTTAATGACAGCGGGATCTATTCCCACTCCGGTGTCGCTCACCGTAAAGCACAGGTACTTGCCGCCCGGAAGATTGGGGCCTGGGGCGCCCTCCGGCGCATCTGTTTCCTCAAGACGCACCCGAAGCGTTCCCCCTGTTTTCCGCATGGCGTGATAGGCGTTGGTGCCCAGGTTCATGACAACCTGATGGATTTCCGTAGGGTCTGCCAGCAACGCCGCCATGGGCGCCGCAATCTCCGACTTGATCTCAATGGTGCTCGGCACAGCCGAGCGGAGCATCCCAACCACCTCTTTCACAATCATCTGGGCGCTGAAAGGCCGCTTTTCAGATTCCGTCTTTCGGGACATGGACAAAATGCGCTGGACAAGTTCCCGCGCTCTGTGGGAAGCCCGGATCACCTCTTTAAGCTGCCGCCGGGCCTTGGAATCCTCCGGCAAAATGCCTAATGCGATTTCGGTATAGCCCAAAATGGGGGAGAGAATGTTGTTGAAATCATGGGCAATCCCTCCTGCAAGGCTGCCCAGGGCCTCCATGCGCTGGGCGTTCTGGAACTGGGTTTCCATCTCTATTTCGCGGGTTATATCCCTGACGAACAACACGAGCCGCACCACGTTGCCGTTCTCGTCCTTGACCGGCGCAAGATGAAACGCGTAATGCAGCCCGTCCGAAGGCTCCCGGAAGCGGATCTCCTCCCCTGTACGGACCACCTCCTTCGCATAGGTGAGACACCGGGCAACGGCAGGTCCATGGAAGAAATCCAAAAGAGGCCGGTTCACCGCCCCGGCCTCGGCGGTCTCGAGAAAAGCCTCCGCCTGCCGGTTCATCGCGATTACTTTGGAGTCTTTGGTGAGAAGCAACGTGATTTGACCGCTTGCGTCCAGGATGGTCCGGAGATTTCTCCCGCTTTCCAGAAGGGCCTGGGCCACGGCTTTCTCCGCGCTGATGTCCACGATTACCGCGAGACAGGCGGCGGCATTGTCGCGGGGGGCTCTTACCGGCGCGAAAGACACGTAGGCGGAAAAGACCGCGCCGGATTTCTTCACCATGGTGATGCCGCCCATGTTCCCGGGCACGCACCGGCGCAGTTGGTCCCGAAGATCGGATAGAAGATCCCGGCTGTCTCCCGCAAGAAGGGTGAACGGTTTGCCAAGCACAAAGCCGCGCTTATAGCCGAAAAGAGATTCGGCGCCCTTTGAAAAATCCAGAATCGCGGCGTTGTCGCCCTTCAAATCCACAAGAACCAGCGCGACGCTGGCAGGGGCCTCGAAGATGCTCCGCAGGCGGCTCTCGCTCTCGATAACAGCGGCCTCGCGCTCCCGGAGCGCATTTTCAATTCTTTTGTGTTCCTGGTCCTTGCGCCCGGCCTCCCTGCGCGCCTCCGCCACCCACAGGTCATGCGCAAGCACAGACTTGTTGAGTTCCTCATGTTTCCGGAGGAGTTCCTCCTCCATCCGGATATGGCGCGAGATGTCCTGGACCGCGCACAGACGGCCCCGGCAAGACCCGTCCGGATTGCGGACCGGGCTGAAACGCGCGCTGACCCATTTGATGTCGCCCGAGCGGGTCACGAGACGGAACGGGCCGCTTGCGTCCATCTCTCCGTGGGGGGCGCCGCTGAAGTGTTTTTTGAAAAGCTGGAGATCCTCGGGATGCACCAGACGCTGAAGAAGCAAAGGGTCTTCCCTGAAATCCTCCGGACTGTAGCCGGTGATATCCAGGCAGGCGCCGCAATCGGGTAAATAGGCGCCGCCGGGATCCAGCCAAAAAACCCATTCTTCGGAATGACCCAGAAGCATCCTGTGGAGTTCCGGCAGTGCGGGCCGGCAGGATATTGTGGAGTTGCCGCGCGCGGCCTCGGCCAGTCCCGCCAAAACCTCTGGAATAAAGGGAGGGGGCAGCATGGCCAGCGGGCCGCTTTGAAGGGCGCGGGCAAGGGTTTCCGGCGGCGGGAAGGAATCCAGCGTGTAGGCGAACGGGCATCCGGCCCGGCCCCGGATCCGCAGGGCCGCTTCAACACCGTCTCCGCCGCAGGCTAAAACAGGCGCCATTAATAAAAGTTCCGGCCTTGCGGCTTCGGCCAGGGCCAAAGCCTCTTCCACTGTTGTCGCGGTTCGCCCGGGATCATGGCCCAGTGAGGAAAAAATTTGGCGTATTTCCTCTGAAACCCGCGAGACACTGTGCGCGATAAGAACGCGGCAGCCCATGTTCCCGGCCCTCCCTGGTCCAGCGGGCTTCCCCTTTCCCGTGCAGCCGGAGCGTGACCGGCCAGACCCAAATTTTATCCTACCACAAGGGAAACCGGGGAAGCAAAAAATTTTTTGATATTTCGATATACTTAAAACGTAGTTAATTAATTATAACTAGAGGTAATTGCAAAATGAAGCGTAGGTTGGGTGGTTCCGGGCCGCAAGGCCCGTGTTCACCCAACATTTCTATAATGCTTTCTATGTGTTGGGTGAACC
>JAGVGH010000179.1 GCA_020057225.1 Desulfobacterales bacterium
GGTTCACCCAACACAAAGGAATCATTTAGAAATGTTGGGTGAACCCGGGCCTTGCGGCCCGGAACCACCCAACCTACGCCTCATTTTGCAATTACCTCTGGAGTGCCCAAGTTTTTTGCGTAGATAATGGGGCCCCAAGGCCCTGGGGTTTAAACCCCTGGCTAAGTCAAAAACCTTGCCGCTACGCGGCTGCCATGCGGAAAAAAAGCCCGGTTTATAACAAAAAAATCAAAACACAGGGTCTTTTTCCCTATTATTCTAACTCCTAACTCCTAACTTCTGGATTCGGAAGGGCCTTCCATGCTGCCCGGGGAAATCACAAAAAAAATCCAGATGCTCCATTTCTCAACCCGGTACCGCGCCAACGGACTGTTCACGGGCCAGTACACCAGCGCCTTCAAAGGCAAAGGCATGGAGTTCGCCGAAGTCCGGGAATACACCGAGGGCGACGATGTACGGGACATTGACTGGAACGTGACCGCCCGCTTCGGCCACCCATTTGTGAAAATCTTCTCCGAAGAGCGGGAACTCACCGTGGTTTTTCTCGTGGATGTTTCCGCCTCCAACCTTTTCGGCACCCGGGGCAGGTTCAAGCGCGAGGCCATCGCCGAGGTCGTCGGAATTCTCGCCTTTGCCGCCATCCGCACCAACGACAAAGTGGGCGCGGTTCTTTTCGCAGGGGATGTTATCCGCTTCATTCCCCCGCGCAAGGGCGCCTCCCACGTGTGGCGTCTCATCCGCGAGGTGTTTTCCGAAGACGCCCGCGCGGGACTGACTGACCTTGCCGCGCCCCTCGACTACGCCAACCGCGTGCTCCGCCGCCACGCCATCGTGTTTTGCGTCTCGGATTTCCTGGGCGCGGACGTGGACGGCCGGTTCGCCCTGTCGCTCTCCCTTGCCGCGCGCAAGCACGATGTCACCGCCATCCGTGTGGAGGATCCTTCCGAGCGGGTCTTGCCCGACATGGGACTTGCCCGCTTCACAGACCCGGAGACCGGACGGGTGACGGTTGCGGACACCTCGGACAAACGGCTCAGGGCGCGCTGGAACCGGGAAATACAGGAGGCCGACGCGCGGCTTAAAAAGACGCTGGCCCGCGCCCGGGTGGACCTTGTGAGTCTTCACACCGATAAATCAGTGGTGGAGCCGTTGGCCGCGTATTTCAGGGAAAGGGAGAAGCGGAAATGAAACAGGCCCGGCTTTTCCTGTTCCTTGCGCTGGCCTTGCTTCTCCCCCGCTCCGTCCTTGCGGCCCCCGGCGCGGCGGACGCAACGAGGGAGCTTCCCATGTCCGCGCGGTTCACAGCTCCGCAAGCCGAGGCCGGGACTGCCGCCACCCTGGAACTCCGCTTTTCCCTGCCCAGGGACGCCCGGCTCAAAGACCCGGTAAAACCCCGGGGACTCGCGGATAAAACCGTGCTCGGCATTGACAAGGCGGAAGGAGGACTGGACGCGCGCCTTTTGGTGGACTCCCTGGACGTGTTCGAGGCCGGTCCGGTTTTTTTGGATTTTGACTCTCCGGACGGTGGCGGCGCATTCAAGGCCGAACCCGCGCGGCTCACGGTAACCACCTCCCTGGGAGACAACCCGTCCGCGCTAACGCCGCGTCCTGCTCTTGGGATTATTCCCGGGGTTCCCGGCTGGAAAAAATACGGACCCTGGGCGCTTTTTGGGCTTTTCGCGGCGGCCCTTGCGGGCTGCGGCGCGGTTTGGATGAAACGGCACCGCGCGCGGCTGGTGGAGGCGCGCGTTATCCCCGCGGACGAGGAGGCCCTAGCCCGGCTCAACTCCCTGCGGGAAAATATGGACGCCGGAAGACTGGAGGCCAAGGAATACTATTTTCAGCTTTCTGAAATTCTGCGGACCTATATGGAGCGCCTGAGAGGTTTTCCCGCGCTGGAAATGACAGTGGAGGAAATCGCGTCCAAGGTGTCGGATGCCCGGGACCGGGCCATGGTGCCACTGCTGCGGGAGGCGGATATGGTCAAGTTCGCGGGCAAACGGCCCATGGCCGCGCGGCTTTTAGAGGATTTCGATTCCGCCCGAAGCTACGTGCTTGGCGCCGGCGGCGGCACAGCGGACTCCCGGGCCGCGGAGGGAGGTGGAGCGGCGTGATGGAAACAGGTTTCCGCTTTGCCCATCCCATGGTGTTCCTTCTTTTTCTGCCAGTGGCGGCCTGGATTGGCTGGTCCATGGCAAGGCGCCCTGTGGCTGCGGGCTTTTCCCAGGCAAGGCTTCTTGCAAGGCTCGCCTCCCCGGTGGACGCTGTCCGCGCCCGCGCCCCGCACATTCTCCGCGCCGCCGTGCTCATCCTTCTGGTGTTCGCCATGGCCCGGCCCCAGACCACCAGCATGGCCCGGGAGATCAAAACGCCGGGCGTGGATATCCTCATGTGCCTGGACACTTCCGGGTCCATGCAGGCCATGGATTTTACCCTGGGCAGGGAACGGGTCAACCGGCTGCAGGCCGTGCAAAAAGTGGTCTCGGATTTTATTAAAAAACGGGAGAGCGACCGCGTGGGGCTGGTGGTTTTTGGAACCCAGGCCTACACCCAGGCGCCTCTTACGCTGGATAAAGGCCTGTTGCTGCGGCTGGTGGAAGGGCTTCAGATTGGCATGGCGGGTGAAAACACCGCCATTGGAGACGCCCTTGCGGTGGCGGGCAAGCGGATGAAAGATTTGAAAGCCAAGGAAAAGGTGGTGATTCTCTTGACGGACGGCAGGCACAACGCCGGAGACGTTTCTCCCCAGGAGGCGGGGACAGCCCTGGCCGCCCTGGGCATCCGCGTGTACACCATTGGCATGGGCGGAACCGGACCTGCGCCTTTTCCTGTCAAAACCCTTTTCGGCACGCGGCTTGTCAACCAGGAGGTGGACCTGGACGAAAAAACCCTCGAGGATATCGCCCGCACGGGAAACGGAACGTATTTCCGGGCCACGGACACAAGGAAACTCGAGGAGATTTATGCCGAGATTGATGGTCTCACCAAGACCGAGGCCACGGTGAAAGAGTTTTTCCATTACAACGAAAAGTACATGCTCTTCCTGATTCCGGCGTTCTTTTTACTGTTTATCGAGCTTCTTTTCCGCGCTCTGCTCTGGAGGTGCGTGCCATGACCTTCACGCGCCTGTGGGTTCTCAATTTCCTATGGTTTGCCCCCCTTCTGGTCTTCATCCGCGCCCTGGTCGCCCGCAGACGGCGGCGCGCGCTCCTGGTTTTCGCGGAGCCGGAGCTTCTCTCCCGGCTTGTCCCCGCGGAGACACGGGCGCGGGTGCTTGCCCGGGGCGTTCTCTATGTTCTCGCCTATGTTCTTTTGGTCCTTGCCGCGGCCGGGCCGTGTTTTGGGGAGCGGTACGAGGAGGTGCGTCAAAAGGGTGTGGATATTATCATCGCCGTGGACGTGTCCCGGAGCATGCTGGTGGAGGATGTGAAACCCACCCGCCTGGAACGCGCGCGCCGGGAGGTGGCGGACCTTGTTTCGGTTGTCACCGGCGACAGGCTTGGACTGGTGGCCTTTTCCGGCGCCGCGTTTCTCCAATGCCCCCTTACACTGGACTATCAGGCTCTGGACCTGTTTCTCTCCCAGCTTGCCCCGGACCTTATTCCCGTGCCCGGAACAGACCTCGGAGCCGCCATTGACACCGCTGTCGCCGCTTTCCCCAAGGATTCGGCCGCGGACAAGGTCGTGATTCTCCTGACCGATGGCGAGGATAACGAGGGCAAGGGACAGGAGGCGGCGGAAAAAGCCGAAAAAGCGGGAGTCAAAATTTTTGTGTTCGGCATGGGCGATCCCGGGGGAGGGCCGGTGCCCGCGGCGCAAAGCGGGGGCTTTGAAAAAGACAAGGAAGGCAAGCTGGTGCTTTCCAAACTGGACGAGGCCGGGCTTGCCCAAATCGCCCGGATAACAGGCGGTGTTTATACGCGCTCGGTGGACGGGGATTTGGACCTGGACCAGTTGTATTTCGAGGGCATCAAGGAGAGGACCGACGAGGCCACCCTCAAGACCGGGAAGATTGTGGTGCATGAACCCCGGTTCGTGTGGTTTCTCGCGGCGGCGTTTATCCTGTTGCTGGCGGAGGGGGTGCTTCGTGAAAGGACCATGGGCGCTCGTCATTAGTTTCGCGTTGCTTTTTCCGGCGGCGGTCTGGGCGAAAAACCCGGGGGCCGAAGGGGAGAAGGCGTTCAAGGAAGGCCGGTACGAGGACGCGGCCAAAGCGTTCCAGGAGGCGGACCTTGCCCGGCCCAAGGATCCGCGCTGGCGCTACAACCGGGGTGTGGCCGCGTTTCACGCCGGGGATCTGGCCCAGAGCGCGGCCGCGTTTGCCAGCGCGGCCAAGAGAGCGGAGGATCCGGAGGTGGCGTTCCGGGCCGAGTACAACCGGGGCGTCGCGGCCATGAAGCAGGGGGACTTTGCCCAGGCCGTGGAGGCGTCGAGGGCTGCCCTTGCCCTGCGTCCTGAGGATCCGGACGCGAAGTGGAATTTACAGCTTGCCCTTGTGAAACTAAAAGAGGCGGAAGCGGCCAAGAAAAATCAAGGAGAGAAGCAAGAGGGGGAGCAGAACAACGGGGAAAAGGACAAGGGCGGACAGGATCAGGGGCAGAAGGGGGACAAGGGGGAAAACGCCAACAAGGATCAGAGCGGAGACAAGCAGGCGGAAAAAGACTCCGCGGGCCAGGAGAAGGCGGGAGACGAGGACGGAGAAAAGACGGGCCTGGAACAAGGGGAAGGGAAGGACGGCCAGGGCAAGGAGAGCCGGGAGGGCATGGAACAGGGCGCCCAGGGGCAACAGGGGCAGGAGCAGGGTCAGACAGGAGAGACTGGAGAGGGCGGGGAGAAAAAGCCGGACATGGCGGGCGAGCTCAAGGCCGCGGACCCGGCCCAGGCGGCACGGGAGGGGCAGGGCAACGAAGACGGGAAAGGGCAGGAGGCCCGGACCATGGAGATTCGAAAGGCGGAGGCGCTTCTGGACAATGTTCGGGAGATGCCGGGCGCGCGGAGGATGCGGGCTCCCGAGGGCCCGGAGGGGGTGCCGGGGAGCGGGAAGACGTGGTGACGCGCCGCAGCAAATGCTCATTCCGCCCTAGACGCCATAGCATGTAACATTGATTTTCTCGTACAACTATTCCCAGGCCATACCATGGTCTTTGCCGGATGCGCCCTTCCTCTCCGTGGGGCAACCCCTTGTGGTTGCCCAATTCTTCAACGTTGGGCCTCATCAGGGCAGGCACGGCGGGCCTGCCCCTGCAATTTCATGGAATCCGAAATCTTGAATGTTATGCGGCACTGTAAGCATGGTTTGCCGTCCCCCAGGGATTTGCCTTGATTCGGCAGGCCGGACCCGCTACCGTACACACAGGCCGGAAACCCGACAACCCGGCCCTGCCTGACCGGACCTGACAGGCCGCGGAAAACCGCGCGGCGCGCCAACGAGGAACCTGTGGAAAGCCCCTTTCAGCTTGTCTCCGAATACACCCCCAAGGGCGACCAGCCCCGGGCCATCGAGGCCCTGGTCCAGGGCATTGAAGAGGGCAAGGCCCACCAGGTGCTCCTTGGAGTCACAGGCTCGGGCAAAACCTTCACCATGGCCCATGTCATCGCCCGCTGCGGGCGTCCCGCCCTGGTCCTTGCGCCCAACAAGACCCTTGCGGCCCAGCTTTACAACGAGTTCCGCCAGCTTTTCCCCTACAACGCCGTCGAATACTTTGTGAGCTATTACGACTATTACCAGCCCGAAGCCTACATTCCCTCCTCGGACACGTATATTCAAAAGGACTCCTCCATCAACGAACTGATAGACAAGATGCGCCATTCCGCAACCCGGTCCGTGCTTTCCCGCCGGGACGTGCTGGTGGTGGCCTCGGTCTCCTGCATCTACGGCCTGGGCGCGCCGGAAGACTACATCGCCATGCGGGTGGAGCTTTCCCCCGGCATGGAGATCTCAAGGGAAAAGCTCCTGAAAGACCTCGTGGCCATGCAGTACGAGCGCAATGACGTGGACTTTCACCGGGGAACCTTCCGGGTCCGGGGCGACAGGGTGGAAATTTTTCCGGCGTATGAGGACGACGCGGCCATTAAGGTGGAGTTTTTTGGTGACGAGATTGAGGCTATCGCGGAAATTGATCCCTTGCGGGGCACCGCTCAAAAAAAACTCGCCAAGGCTGTCGTGTATCCGGCAAGCCATTATGTCACCAGCAAGCGGACCCGGCAGCGGGCCATGGAGGCCATCCGGGAGGAGCTGAAAATCCGTATCAGCCAGTTCCGCGACACCGCCAAGCTCATCGAAGCCCAGCGCATCGAGGAGCGCACCCACTTTGACCTCGAGATGCTTCACGAGATGGGATACTGCCATGGCATCGAAAACTACTCGCGGCACCTCACGGGCAGGGAGCCCGGGGAGCCCCCGCCCACGCTTCTGGATTATTTCCCCAAGGATTTCCTCCTCTTCATTGACGAGTCCCACATCGCCGTGCCCCAGGTGCGCGGCATGTTCCGGGGCGACCGCTCCCGCAAGGAGACCCTGGTCCAGTACGGGTTCCGCCTGCCTTCCGCCCTGGACAACCGCCCCCTCATGTTCAACGAGTTTTCGTCCCGGGTCGGCCAGGCGGTTTACGTGTCCGCGACCCCTGCGGATCATGAGCTTACGGTCAGCAAAGGCGCGGTGGTGGAGCAGATTGCGCGGCCCACAGGGCTGATGGACCCCAACGTGGAGGTGCGTCCCGCCGAGACCCAGGTGGACGATTTGCTGCACGAGGTGCGTCAACGGACAGCGGACGGAGACAGGGTGCTGGTGACCACCCTCACCAAGCGCATGGCCGAGAACCTCTGCGAATACTACGGGGGCCTGGGGGTGCGCGTCCGCTATCTGCACTCGGACATCCAGACACTGGAGCGGATGGAAATCATCCGCGCGCTCCGGCTGGGAGAATTCGACGTGCTGGTGGGCATCAACCTGTTACGGGAGGGACTGGACATTCCCGAGGTTTCCCTGGTGGCGGTCTTGGACGCGGACAAAGAGGGATTCCTGCGCTCGGAGCGCTCCCTGGTCCAGACCATAGGCCGCGCGGCGCGGAACGTAAAAGGCACGGTGATTTTGTACGCCGGGACCATAACTCCCAGCATGGAACGGGCCATGGGGGAAACAGAGCGGCGGCGGCGCCTGCAGGCGGAGTACAACCGGAAGCACGGCATCACCCCGGAGAGCGTCCAGAAAAGCATCACGGATATTTTCGCCTCGGTGTATGAGCGGGATTATCTGGATGTGGATACGGAACCGGAAAAAGCGGCGCCGAAAAAAGCGGCGGAGCCGCGCGCCGCGTGGGGGAATGAAGGGGATATGGCAAAGGTTGTTTTGGAAATGGAGGAGGAGATGCGCCGGGCGGCCCGGGAACTGGCGTTCGAGCGGGCCGCGGAGCTGCGGGACAAGATCAAGGCGCTCAAGAGCGGGAAATACTGAAAAAAACTAGTTCTTCCTTGGCAACTCGGGGTTTCAACCCCTAGCCCCCCCCCCCCCATTCTCCACGCAAAAAACGCCGATACTCCGGAGGTAAAATCTGATTCCACCCCCGGCCTGGACCCGGACGGGCCGGGATTTTCTTGACTCTTGCGCCCCTTCCCGGCACAATGCCAATGGGTGCCGGGGTAAAACGCGCGCGGCTCCCCGTGCTTGACACGCCGCGCGTTTTTAAACTCAGCCTCAACCCAAGGAGGTTTCCATGGAGCTTTCTCTTGTCAGGCTGGAATTTCCGGAAGGCGCGAACCTGATCGCGGGACAAAGCCATTTTATCAAAACAGTGGAAGACCTGTACGAAATCCTCATCAGCTCCATGCCGGGCATCGAGTTTGGCATCGCCTTCTCGGAAGCCTCGGGCGAGTGCCTTGTCCGCAGTGACGGGAACGCGCCGGAGCTCATCGAGGCCGCCGTGAAAAACGCCCTTGCGGTGGCGGCGGGCCACACGTTTTACATTGTTCTTCGAAAAGCCTATCCCATCAACGTGCTGAACGCGGTGAAAGCCTGCCAGGAAGTGTGCTCCATCTACTGCGCCACGGCCAATCCCGTCCAGGCCATTGTGGCCCTGGACGGGGACGGCGCGGGCATCCTCGGGGTGATAGACGGCTCCTCGCCCAAGGGGGTGGAAGGGCCGGAGCACCAGGAAAAACGCAAACAGCTTCTGCAGGCCATCGGCTATAAACGCTGACCGCTCCCCGTGTTCACGGACCTTGCCTTCCAACGGAGGTGAAACAGACCGCGGCCTGGTTGCCCTGCCCGTCCACCACCGTGAGCACGTGCGGACCCGGCTCCGGCAGCACGGCAAGAGGATGGATATCCCGGATCGCGTCCAGATATTCGGAATCCAGGCGCCAGTACAGTGTGTCGGAAGGATTCCGGCACGCCGCCTCGAAGACGATGCGCCCCGGGGTTCCGTCCGGTTCCCGGGGCGCCTGGACAACGGTTCCGCCGCCGGGATGCACCAGGGAAACCGCGGGCAGGGAAACGCCGCCCTGGGGTTGAAACCCCAGAGGTAATTGCAAAACTCTTAGAAACGACAAATTTGATGTAGGCTGGATGGTTCCGCCCGAAGGGCAGGTTCACCCAACATCTTGGAATAATGGTATA
>JAGVGH010000262.1 GCA_020057225.1 Desulfobacterales bacterium
ATGGCCTCGCTTTCAGGGCATGCCACCGGAGCCTTCAATGCGGACTTTGACCCGCAACACTACATCTTGTGGCTACTTGAGTCAACTGCATACCCCCAAATTCTAATTTGGCAAGATAATTGCAAAATGAGGCGTAGATTGGGTGGCTCCGGGCCGCAATTCCCGGGTGTACCCAACATTTCTGAATGATTCCTATGGGTTGAGTGAACCTGCCCCTCGGGCGGAACCACACGGCCTACGCGTTAAAACTACATTTTTAACCGCTAAAAATTTAGTATTCTCTAAAAATACCTGCGAAGAAGTAAATATCTTTTACGGAAACGCCCTCCGCGCACAGGCCGCCGCCTCTGGCGCGGCGAAACCTCCTTGCGGTTTTTCCCGTCTGCTGGTAAGACAGCGTAACAAGTACAAATGAGCGCCCGTCCGGCGTCCCGCGCCAGGACGGACAAATTGGCTAGGACCGCGAGGGCCGGTTGGCCTGGACATGGAGGTTGTGTTATGCCGAGACGGACGGGCAAAAGGGTTTGGATAGCTTGCGTCGCCGCGCTGTTCCTGTGCCTTCCCCTTTTCACGGACGCCGCGTTTTCCCAGGAGGAACCCGGCGGGCCGGTGCAGGGCGGAGAACCCCGGGCCGAAGACCCCGCAGCCGCCCCTCCCGCCCAGGGCGAGGCAGGCGCGCCTCCGGAGGGCGGCCAGGGGGAACCCGGCCAGTTTGGCGGGACGCAGCAGGCGGAACCTATGCGAATCCCGGCAATGCAGCCTGGCGTGGACGCCGCGCCAGGCGGCCTGGTGGAGCCTGGCAAGGAACCCGATGTTGTCCCGCCCTCTGTCATTTTCGAGCGGGAGACCGCCGGGGAGCCAAAGGCCCAGGTGGAGGAAAAGCAGCAAAACCCCATGGCCGTGCCAGCGTCCGTGGCCATGACCATGGACTACGCCGCCTCCTCGGATTTCGAGGACCTGCCCGGCGGTTACAGCCATACGCGGGCCAACCTCCTCTCCAACTACAAATACTTCTCTTTTGACTACGAGTTCCGCGCCTACTCCTGGTCCGACAGCAATAAATTCACCGGCGGCAAAAAAGACGAACCCTTTGAGATGCTCCACCACACCCGGTTTGGGCTTGACTATTACAAGAACTTCGACTCCGTATGGGGCTGGTTCGCCGGGGGAGACGCCAACTTCGGCTTCGAGGACAAATTTGAGAGGGCCTTCGGCTACACGGCCCGCGCCGGCCTTTATAACCACTGGACCCGCGCGTTTACCATGCGCATGGGAATATCCACCACCCAAAACGAAGTGCAAAGCCTTAATCTTCCCGTTATCATTATGGACTGGAACGCCGAGGCCCAAAAGCGGACCTTCTCGGGCACCTTTGGCTTTCCCGTCACGGAATTCCGCTGGCACCTTAACGACACAAGCGTTCTTTCCATTGGCGGCAAATACGAGAACCGCTGCTGGTATTTGTCCAACACCAACACCGTGGCGCCCAAAGGCTATTTCTCGACCGAGGACATCATCGCGCGCCTGGGCTACACCCAGGAGTTCTTCGAGGGATTCACAGCGACAGTCGGAATCACCGGGTATTTCAAGCGGGAAGAGAGCATCTGCGACAGCGTGACTCAAAAGCTGTATATTCTCAATCCCGGTATGGGCGTTGGGGCACAGGCCGGGGTGGAATGGCGGTTTTAATGTTCCGGGAATCCCTGGCCCATGGAAGGAAAAACGGCTGAAAGCCCGGGCTGTTTCCCGGCGCGCCGCCGCGCCCCGGCCAAAGCCCCTGTCAGGCGCAAGGGGGTAACGTGGGACCTGAAAAAAAATCCCTGACAACGCGCATTCCCGCGTTGCATCCCTTTTACTGGCTTGGGAAGTTTGGATGGGACGCGGCCCGTCTTCCCAAAAAACTTTTCCTTGTCCAGCCCATGATGATGAAGGTGGTCCAGGCCCTTGTTCCCCTGGTCCTTGCGGCGGTGTTTTTCTTCGGCCTCCGCGCTTTTCTCGTCTGCGCGGTCTGTCTTCTCGCCGGAATCCTCGCCGAGGCGTTTTTCACCATCCCGGCTAAAAAGCCTGTCACGTCCGCCATTTTCGTCACCGCCCTCATCTTCGCCCTGAGTCTTCCCCCCTCCATCCCCCTCTGGATGGCTGCCCTTGGCATGGTCTTTGGCACGCTTTTCGCCAAAATGGCCTTTGGCGGCTTTGGACACAACGTCTATAATCCGGCCATGGCGGGCCGCGCGTTCATCTACATCGCCTTTCCCGCGGCCCTCACCGGCCAGTGGCGCGCGCCCGCGGAGGGAATCCCCGGCGGTCTCGCCCTGTGGAGCGTGGACGCCGTGACCTCCGCCACTCCCCTTGCGCGATTCGCGGCGGGAGAGGACGTATCCCTTGCCCCGCTCTTCTGGGGAAACGTGTCCGGGTCTTTGGGGGAGACCAGCGCGTTTCTCATTCTTCTGGGAGGCGCCTGGCTTCTCGCCACCAAGACAGCGCCCTGGCGTATCGCCCTGTCCTTTTTCCTGGGGGGCCTTCTGGCCTCCGCCCTGCTCTTCTGGCTCAAGATCCCGGGAGTGCCCGGGCCTTTGCCCTTCCTCCTTGCCGGGTCCTTTCTCTTCGGCTGCTTCTTTGTAGCCACGGAACCCCTATCCGCGCCCCGTATTAAGGAGGTCCACTGGGTCTATGGAGGTCTCATGGGCGCCCTTGTCCCTGTTTTGCGGGCGTACTCCAATTTTCCGGAGGGCGTGATGTTCGCGACGCTCTTCATGAACACCTTCGCGCCCCTCATGGACCAGACCGCGCGCATGCTGAAGGAAAGGGGCAAGGCGCAATGACCAAATCCCGCTGGTACGCCGTTGCCTTCATGTTTGTCATGACCTTTGTGTTCACCTCCGCCGTGAGCGGACTCCACGTGGCAAGCCGGGACCGCATCCGGATCAACCGGGAGGCGCGGGAAAACGGCATTCTTCTGGATGTCATGGGCATGGGGGAAGGGCCGAAAGCCACATCCGCCCAGGTCGCGGAGAGGGTGCGGAAGCGGGTGGCCAGACTGGAGGAAAACGGGCGGACTGCCTGGTTCGGCTACGCCGGTGACGGGAAAACCCTTGCGGCGGTGGCCTTCCCGGTCTCCGGTCCCGGATTCTGGGGATCTGTCAAGGGGATACTGGGAGTTTCTCCGGATTTAACGCGCGTGACCGGAATCTCCTTTTACCAGCATGAGGAGACACCGGGCCTGGGAGGACGCATTTCCGAGGACTGGTTTACAAACCAGTTCAAGGGCCGTCCGCTCGTCAAAGGAAAAGGAGGGCTTTATTTCGACTTTGTGGCTCCAGGCTCCTCCCGGGGCGACGGAGAGGTGGACGCGGTGACAGGCGCCACCGAGACCTCCACCCGGGTCGAAACATTCCTTAACCGGGCGGCCGCTGAAAACCTGGACTGGATTGGCGCCGTAATGGCAAAGGGAAATGTCCCCGCGCCGGCCGGAAACCCGCCGGAAAAAACGGAATAAGGAGAGGGAACCATGGCGAAACCGCCCGGCGCCAGGGAGATTTTCCGGAAGGGGTTGTTTGATGAAAACCCCGTGCTCCGCCAAATCCTGGGGATATGCTCGGCCCTGGCCGTGACCAATCTATTGCTCAACACAGCCATCATGTCCCTGGCGCTCATCTTCACCACAGCCATGTCCAGCGCCACGGTCTCCCTGCTCCGGGATGTCACGCCGCCCAGGGTGCGCATGATGGTCCAGGTGCTCATCATCGCCTGCTATGTCATCATCGTGGACATCGCGCTCCAGGCATGGCTCCCGGACGTGAGCCGCCAGCTTGGACCCTACGTGGGACTTATCATCACCAACTGCATCGTCATGGGCCGCGCGGAAGGGTTCGCCGTCTCCAATCCCCCCCTGCCCTCGTTTCTGGACGGTGTGGCCTGCGGCGCGGGATACGGCGCCGTGCTCATGGCCGTGGCCTTTATCCGGGAACTCACAGGCGCGGGCACGCTCTTCGGCCTCCATGTCATGCCCGGCTGGTGGGTCAACTGGACCATCATGGTCATGCCGCCCGCCGCGTTTTTCGTGCTGGGAACATTTTTGTGGGTGGTCAATTCCCGGACGCCCAAGGCAGGGGCCAAGTAGGCTGGCAAGATTCCAAAGGGGCCCGGGCGGACCCGGGCCGGGAGACACAGACATGGGCACGCCCGTCAGTCCAGGGGTGATTTTTTTCGCCGCCATCTTCACCAACAACATCCTGTTGTCCAACTTCCTGGGAACGTGCTCGTTCCTTGCCATTTCCCGGGAAATCCGCTCTTCCCTGGGACTCGGCGCCGCGGTCACCTTTGTCATGGCCGCCACCGCCGGGCTCAACCATCTTGTGTATTACAAGCTCCTTGTGCCCTTTGACCTCGTCCACCTGCGCTACATCGTCATCATCGTGGTCATCGCCGCCTTTGTCCAGCTTGTCGAGATGCTTATCGAGCGCTATTCCCCCGCGCTTCATGTGGTCCTGGGAGTGTTTCTGCCCCTCATCACCGTCAACTGCGCCATTTTCGGCGTCGCGCTGTTTCTCATTATCCGGGAATACTCGTTTTTACAGGCGGTGGCCTACGGCTTTGGCGGCGGGCTTGGATGGACCCTTGCCATTGCCGCGCTGGCGGGCATCCGGCAGAAAACCAAAAACGCCCCTGTCCCCAAGGGGCTTGTTGGTCCGGGCATTACCCTTGTCACCGCCGGGCTTATGGCCCTGTCGTTTATGGCTTTCAGCGGAATGGTTCAGATGCAGTAGGAATACACCATGGGTTCCATGCTGACAGGTCTTATCGTGATGAGCGGCTTTTCCGCCGGACTCGCGGCCCTTCTGGTCATTGCCGACAGATTTCTGGCCGATTACGGCGAAGTCCAGGTGGACATCAACAAAGGGGAAAAAAACCTCACGGTCCAGGGCGGGGGCAAACTGCTGGGCACCCTCATGGAGCAAGGCGTTTTCATCCCCTCGGCCTGCGGCGGGCGCGGCTCCTGCGGGCTGTGCAAAATCAAGATCCTTGAGGGCGCGGGTCCGGTCCTGCCCACGGAAACCCCCTACCTTGGACCCAAAGAACTGGGCGACGGACTCCGCATGGCCTGCCAGGTCCGGGTGCGCCAAAACATCCGGGTCGAGATTCCCGCCGCGCTTTTAAGCATCAGGGAATTCCGCGCCCGGCTCGCGGGGCTGAAAGACCTGACCCCCACTATTAAAGAGGTTGACCTTGCCCTGGAGGAACCCCGGGAAATCCGCTTCAAGCCCGGGCAGTTCGTACAATTCCAGGCCCCGGAATACCCCGGCAGCCCGGAACCCGTGTACCGCGCCTATTCCATCGCCTCCGCGGCCAGCGAGCCGGGACGCCTCACCCTCACCATCACCCGGGTGCCCGGCGGCATCTGCACCACCTACGTCCACGACCACCTCAAGCCCGGCGACACAGTGCGCTTCAACGGCCCTTACGGGGATTTCTTTCTCCGGGATTCCGACGCGGAAATCCTCATGATGGCCACAGGCTCGGGTCTGGCCCCTCTTATTTCCATTCTCCGGCAAATGCGGGACGAAAAGGTCCGGCGCAAGGCCGTTCTCTTTTTCGGCACGCGAAACAGAGAGGATCTGTTTTACGTGGAGGAACTCCGGGCCCTGGAAAAGGAACTCTTTGATTTCACCTTTGTGCCTGTCCTGTCCCGTCCCGCGGAGGGCGACGCCTGGGAGGGCAGGACCGGACTTGTGACCGCGCCTCTTATCGGGCATCTGTCCCAGGGGGACAATTCCAAACGGGAAGCCTACCTGTGCGGTAATCCGCTGATGATCAACTCCGCGGTGGAGATATTCCGCGCGCGCGGCATCACCGACGACCGGATTTTCCACGACAAGTTCGCCTGACACCCCGCACCCTTTCGCGCCGCATTAGGGGGTTTTCCATGAAAGGCATCATCCTGGCCGGAGGCTCGGGCACGCGCCTTTATCCCATCACCCGTGTCGTGAGCAAGCAGCTTATGCCCATCCACGACAAACCCATGATTTATTACCCTTTGTCGGTGCTTATGCTCGCGGGCATCCGGGAAATCCTCATCATCTCCACTCCCACAGACCTCCCCCGCTTCCGGGAGCTTTTAGGCGACGGGCGGCAGATTGGAATGGAGTTCACTTACGCCGAACAGCCAAGGCCCGAAGGTCTTGCGCAGGCTTTTATAATTGGCGCGCCCTTTATCGGCCAGGACACCTCGGCGCTCATCCTGGGCGACAACATCTTCCACGGCTACAACCTGCAGGGCACGCTCCGGAGGGCCACCGCGCTCACCGGGGGAGGACTGGTTTTCGGGTATTTGGTCCGGGACCCGGAGCGGTACGGGGTCGTGGAGTTTGACGCGGACGGGCGGGTGGTGGGCATCGAGGAAAAGCCTAAAAAGCCCAAGAGCCGCTACGCGGTGCCGGGTCTGTATTTTTACGACAACGCGGTGACAGAGATCGCCCGGAACCTCAAGCCATCGGCCCGGGGGGAACTGGAGATAACGGATGTGAACCTCGAGTACATGCGCCGGGGAACGCTCAAGGTGGAGCTTCTGGGCCGGGGGTTCGCGTGGCTGGACACGGGAACCCACGAGGCGCTGTTGCAGGCCGCCAACTTTGTCCATACCCTGCAGGAGCGCCAGGGGCTGAAGATCGCCTGTATCGAGGAGGTTGCGTACCGGCTGGGCTATATCGGCAAGGAGGAACTCGCGCTTTTGGCCCGGGACATGCTGAAAAACGAGTATGGCCAGTATCTTATGCGCATCCTGGAGGAGGACGCGCGTTAGGCCGCGGGTCTTTCCCGGATGCTTCGCCCTTTTTGCGCAAATTGCTTTGCAAAAGGCGCGGCCATGTTTTAATATAAGGATTCCGCGCGCCCCGGGCTTGGCCCGGGAGCAAACAACCGCCGAGAGAGGACCTAATTCCATGCTTGGATTCATGCGCAAAAACGCGACCTCCCCTTTTATCAAGGCTGTTTTCGCAGCCATCGTCATCGTCTTTGTTTTCTGGGGGGTGGGGTCCATCCGCAACGCCAGGGGGGGACGTGTCGCCAAGGTCAACGGAGAGGCCCTCCTCGCCAAAGATTTCAGCCGCTACAAGCAAAACCTGCTGGAACTTTTCCGACAACGGGCCGGGGGATCCCTGACCGAAGAGCAACTGCAACAACTCGATATCCCCCAAAAAGCCCTGGACCAGCTTGTTTTGCAGGAACTCTTTATTCAGGAGGCCCGGGCCATGGGCCTCTCTGTCACCACAGACGAGCTTGTGGATTATATTGGGAGCCAGCGCTGGTTTCAGGACGGCTCCGGAAGGTTCAGCAAGGAAGGCTATCAGAGCGCCCTGGCAGACCGGCGCATGACGCCCGGCGAGTATGAAAGCTCCCAAATCAAACAGCTTATGTACCAAAAGATGCGGGCGCTGGTGCTGGGGTCCGCCACTGTAACGGACGCCGAGGCCCGGGCGTGGTACAACTGGAACAACCGTCAGATCAGCGTGGACTATCTGGCTGTCGAGCCTTCCCGGTATTCCGGGGTCACAGCCACAGAAGAGGAAATCAAGGCCCTGTACTCGAAAAACCCGGAGCGCTGGCGCGCCAAGGAGGCGGTGAAAGCGGTCTATGCGCAGCTTTCGGGCAGCGACTTCCGGTCCAGGGTCGAGGTCAAGAAGGAAGAGATCGCCGAGTATTTTGACAACAACGCCGACGAGTTTTACCAGGAGGAAACAATCCGCGCGCGGCACATCCTCATCAAAACGCCTCCGGACGACACGGAAAAAGATATTGAGGAGGCCCGCAAGAAAATCGCCGCCCTGGAGACCAAGGTAAAAGCCGGAGAAGATTTTGCGAAGCTGGCTATGGAGAACTCCGAGGACGGAAGCGCCGCCCAGGGCGGGGATCTGGGGTTTTTCTCCAGGGACAAGATGGTGCCTGAATTTTCCGAGGCCGCGTTCAGCCTGAAACCGGGCGAAGTGAGCGCTCCGGTGCGCACCCAGTTCGGATGGCATCTTATCAAGTGCGAGGAGGTAAAGCCGGCGCGGAACAAAGAACTGGCGGAGGTGAAAGAGGAAATCCAGGCCAAACTTGAGAAAACCAAGGCGGACAATGACGCCTATGCCAAGGCCCTGGCTGTGTACGACAAGGCCCTTAATCTGCGCGACCTTGCCCAGGCCGCCAAAGAATCGGGCGTGGAAGTCAAGGCCACCGGGTTTTTCACGCGGGAGAGCCCGCCAACGGATATCATGGGGGGCGACAGTTTCGCCAAACAGGCGTTTGATCTGCAGTTGAAAGATGTGGCCGAGGTGATGGAGCTTCCGGGGGGATTTGTTGTGCTTCAGGTTGTGGAAAAACGCCCGTCGAGGATTCCCGCGCTGGAAGAGGTTAAGGCGGACGTTGCCCGGGAAGCGGCCCTGGAGAAACAGAAAGAAAAAGCAGGGGAAGAGGCAAAGGCCATTCTCGCGGAGGTTAAAGCCGGGGAGGGCCTTGCGGACGCTGCTAAAAAACGCGGGCTTACCGTTAAAAGCTCCGGTTTTTTCAAGCGCACGGACAGCATACCGGAGCTTGGATATGATCCCGGCCTGTTTGACGGGCTTTTCCTTTTATCTGTGAAGCATCCTCTTCCCGCGGCTCCCATTGAGGCGGGCAAGGGGTATTATGTGGCCAGGCTCGTTGAGGAGAAGGCGCCGGACCAGGCCGGATTTGATACGGAAAAAGAGACGATCGTCCAAAACTTAAGGAACGCCAAGGAAGCGGGGTTGTATGAATCCTGGTCGGAGTCTGTCCGGTCGCGGGCGAAAATTCAGATTGACCAGGACTCGCTGAACAGCGCGAGATAGCGGCCTTGCCGCGCCGCAGGAGCCGGAAGGGGAATAACCGGGGGAAGAGCCATGGGCGAGCAACAGCTTGGGCAAGGGGCGCGCGAGCTTCCGCGCCGGTTTATGACAAAAAAGTGCCCGTATTGTTCCACCACGCTGGGGTATGACGAGACCATCTGTCTGGGGTGCAAGAAAAAGGTGGGCGAGGCCAACGAGTATGGCATCGCTGTCAAGCCGGGCGCATGGAAGGCCTATGTTTCCGCTCTTGTGGCGGTTTCAGCCTTTTTGGGGTATCTGTACTACGCTATATTTCTCAATTAACAGGACCCTGTGCCAGGGCCTTCCGGCCCGCGCCAGGACCCGGACGGGATATCTCGATGGATGCCGCGCGGCGCCTGTTCCTGAAATCCGCGGCGGCGGGCCTGGGATGCGCCATGGTCCGGCCGCGCGCCCTTGCCCGGGCCCTTTCGGCGCCCGGTTTCAGCCCAAAGAGCGGGAATGTCCGGGAGGCCGTGTTTTACACGCCCCTTGGGAGCGGATTTGTCCAGTGCGGCACCTGTCCGCGTCTATGCTCCATCGCCCCGGGAGGAAGCGGACACTGCGGCTGCAAAGTCAACCTGGACGGCAAACTCTATTCCGTCTCCTACGGAAATCCGTGCAGCGTCCACGTTGATCCTGTTGAAAAAAAACCGCTTCTGCATTTCCTGCCCGGCTCCCAGGTGTTTTCCCTTGCCGTGGCGGGCTGCAACTTCCACTGCCTCAACTGCCAAAACTGGGAAATCAGCCAGACCACCCCGGACAAAACCCGCAATTACGACCTGCCGCCAGAGGCCGTGGTTTCAGCCGCTCTGGAGTACGGATGCCGGGGCATCGCCTACACCTATTCGGAACCCACCACGTTCTACGAGTACATGCTGGATACCGCGTCCCTGGGAATGGAAAAGGGCCTTAAAAGCGTTCTTGTTTCCAACGGATACATGTCCGCAAAGGCCATGGAACGCCTGTGCGGGGTCATCTCCGGCGCGGCTCTGAACCTCAAGGCGTTTTCTGAAAAGACCCACCTGGAACTGACGGGCGGCCATCTCGCCCCGGTGCTCGAAACCCTCCAAACCGTTAAAAAAGCGGGGGTCTGGCTGGAAATCATCCACCTCATGGTTCCCACCCACACGGACAATCCGGAAGAGTTCCGCCGCCTGTGCGCATGGGTCAAGGACCGGCTCGGTCCTGAAACACCCCTGCACATTTCCAGATTCCATCCCAAATACCGTCTGGTCCATCTTGCCCCCACGCCGGTGGATACCCTTGAAAAAGCGCGGGGAATCGCCCTTGCCGAAGGACTTCGCCATGTGTATCTTGGCAACGTGCCGGGCGGGGGGGACAAGGTTCTTTGCGCGGGCTGCGGGAAGACCCTGGTGGTCCGGGACGGGTACATGCTTTTGGAAAACCGCTTGAAAAACGGCCGCTGCCCGGACTGCGGGCGGGAGGCCAAGGGCGTTTGGCAATGAGAACCGCGCTTGTTTTTTTAACGCGCCTGTGCGCTGTTTTGCTGTGTGTTTCCCTGGGCGCGGACTGGGGGTTCTGCGCCCCCGCGCGCGCCGGGGAAAAAATTCTTGGGCCCTTCGTGGCCGGTGTGTTTTATCCCCAGGACAAGGAGGCCCTGGCCGCGGCTGTCCAGGGATACCTCGACAAGGCCGCTCCCCCGCCGGTCGCGGGAACGGTGCGCGGCATCGTGGCTCCCCACGCGGGCTACCAGTATTCCGGGCCTGTGGCCGCCTCCGCGTATAAAACCATCCCGCCGGACACGCGCCAGGTCATCCTCATGGCGCCTTCCCACCGCGTGGCCTTTGCGGGCGTAAGCATCCCCGCCGCGGAGGCCCTGCGCACGCCGCTGGGCGACGTGCCTGTGGCCTGGGAGGCCCTTTTGCTCTCCAAAGCCTCTGGCTTCACCTCTGTTCCCGAGGCCCACCAGGGCGAGCACTCGCTGGAGGTCCAACTCCCCTTTCTCCAACAACGCCTGGGCCGCTTCGATGTCATCCCCCTGCTGTTCGGCCAGTGCGATCCCCTGGCGGTCGCCAACGCCCTTCTGCCATATTTGAAAGAGGGGGTGCTTCTCGTGGCGAGCTCGGACCTTTCCCATTACTACACCTATGACACGGCGGTCCAAAAGGACAGCATCTGCACGTCCGCGATGGCCTCCCTGGATTTCAACAAGATGACGGCCTGCGAGGGGTGCGGAACCCTCCCGGTCCAAACCCTCATGCATATCGCCTCGTTTAAGGGGTGGCAGGGCGCGCTTCTGGACGCGCGCAACTCGGGAGACACATCCGGAGACAAAAGCCGCGTGGTGGGATACGCCGCGGTGGCCTTTTCGGAAACAGGGGAAACCAGCAAAGGAGAAAGTCCCATGGCGGGAACATGGAGCGATGCGGAAAAACAGGCGCTGCTCAAACTGGCGCGTAGCGTCATCACCGCGCAACTGGTAAGAGGAGAGAAAGTTGTCCGGCCTGAAAAGCCAACACCCGCCATGCTGGAAAACCGCGGGTGCTTTGTCACCCTGCGCGGCAAGGGGCGGCTTCGCGGCTGCATCGGCACCATGGAGCCCGCCCAGCCCCTGATCGAGGGCATCGAGGCCAACGCGGCCAACGCCGCGTTCCGGGACCCGCGCTTTCCCCCCCTGGCCCGGGAGGAGCTTTCGGAGATTGACATTGAAATCAGCGTGCTCACTGTGCCAAAGAAAATCACGTTCACGGACGGAAAAGACCTGTTGTCCCAGCTTGTGCCGGGAAAACACGGCGTGATTCTTTCCCGGGGCATGCGGCGCTCGACCTTTTTGCCCCAGGTATGGGACGAGCTTCCCAACAAGGAAAACTTTCTGATTCATTTGTGCCGCAAGGGGGGGATGACCCCCAACTGCTGGCAGGACACGGGCACCACCGTGGAAGTATATGAGGCCGAGGTCTTCGGGGAGTGAGGATGGACGGCCAATCCGCCGTGCGCGCCGGAGACGCCGCCCTGGAGGATGCTTGTGAGAATGCGGAAACTTGAGGTCAAAGGCTTCCTGTGCCTGCGCGATATCCGCTGGGAGCCGGAGAGCCTCAACGTGCTGATTGGACCCAATGCCTCGGGCAAGTCCAGCCTGCTCCGCCTTTTGGAAATGCTGGCCGCCTCCTCGCGCGGAGAACTGGGGAAGTCTGTCCGAACGGCAGGCGGGATGGAGCCGGTGGTCTGGGACGGACGCGCCGATACAGTCGCCGTGAAGCTGCAAGCCTCGCCTTTTCCGGAGTGCCAGAACCCGGCCAGAGACAGTCTGGTGTATGAACTGGAGCTTGCCAGGATTGGCCAGGGAAGCTCCTACAGGATTGCCCGGGAGCTTGACATGGACAAGGACGCGGCCCGGAACCGGAGCGCGGAGGACATCATCGCGGGCATGGTCCGGGACAGGGCGCGGGTTCTTGCCTTGGACGCGGAGCGGGAGGCCGCAAAACAGGCCGGGATTTCCCGGGCCGCCGCGCGCGCCGCTGTCCGTTCCCTGGTGCAACGCGGAACCCTGCGGCACACCTTTGAGCTGGGTTCCTCCTTCCTTGAGATTGCCACCGGGGGCGTCTTTCACCTGGGCGGCCTGTTGTTCATGGCCCCGCCCGGATATCCCGCGAAAACCGCCCCGGGGGAAATTCTTTTCCGCCTTGCCCCCGGCTCCGCCTTTGGAGACGGACGCCATCCCACCACCCGCATGGCCTGCAGTCTTCTGGCCGCCCATTGCCTCCCGGACACCCTGCCCCGGACGCCCTCGGGCGCCCGCGCCCTGGATGTGGGCTGCGGCTCCGGCATTCTCGCCCTGGCCGCCCTGGCCCTGGGGGCGGAAACCGCCCTCGGCCTGGACCTGGACCCTGTGGCTGTCCACGAGGCCCGGGAGAATGCCCGCCACAACGGTTTTCAGGACCGGGCTGAAATCTCCGCCGCGCCCTTTGAGACCATCCCTGGATTTTTCTCCCTCATTTGCGCCAACCTCCGCGTCCCCACGCTCCATTCCCTGCTGCCGGGGTTCGCGGACAAACTTCCTCCCGGCGGCCTTCTGGTGGTTTCGGGAACACGGCCCGAAGAGGCCCGGGATTTGCTCCTGGCGGCCCGGCCCGGTTTTAGTCTCGTGGAAGCCCTGGAGGAGGGAGGCTGGGCGGCCATGGCGCTTAGAAGGAGCCAGGGGGAGGACATTTCACTGTGTTGCACACAAGATGGATGCCGGCCAGGGCGAGGGAAAAGAGGAAGATTTCCTTGAGGCGGCGCCCGTCAATGCGGCAACGGGCCATGCGCCGGGGCGGCACCCCATAAGCGCTAACTTATCTAAATGACATTTATATTGTTATATTTGGGTAGTTCCGCTATAGTAATTAGTGTTGGGTGAACCCGCGCGCGAAAGACG